>JAFGRT010000057.1 GCA_016935015.1 Acidobacteriota bacterium
TCTGGCGCCGTGGCACGGCAACCCGCTGTGCATGTGCAGCGGCCCTGGGTCATGCCTGCCGCCACGGCCAAAGCGGCACTCCGTGCCGCACTCCAAAAACGTCATCACCGATTGCGGCGGGGAGAGATGATAAGGCGGAAGCCGAGGTTGTTGCTGCGGTGCTGGGGGTGGTGGGAGCCGCGGTTGCCGCAACGGCAGATAAAGGCACTACCGAACCACGATCCGCCGCGGACGACCCGCTGCTCGCCATACTGGGGGCCCACCGGATCCTGGACAGGTGATTTCTTGTACCAGCCCGCATCGTACCAGTCGAGGCACCATTCCCACACATTGCCCAACATGTCGTAGAAGCCCCACGGATTGGGCTCCCGGGTACCCACCGGCCGGCTGCGGTTGTCGGCGTTTTCATCATACCAGCAGAAGCGGTCGTCCATGTCGTCGCCCCAGAAATAGGCGGCTTCGGTGCCGGCCCGGCAGGCGTATTCCCATTCGGCCTCGGTCGGCAGCCCGTACACGATGTTCCCCTGCCGGTTCAGACGGCGGATGAACTCCTGGGCGTCATCCCACGAGACCCGCTCCACTGGCTGTGACTCGTCCTGGAACTCCGACGGATTGTCCTCCATGATGCGCATCCATTGTCCCTGGGTCACCGGTGTGGTCTGGAGATAGAAACCCTCGGTGATGACCACCTGGTGGCGGGGTTTTTCGTCGCTGCCGCCGAAACGGTCGCCCATCATGAATTCGCCGGGCAAAATGAAGAGGAAGGTCATGCCCAGCGGGTTGGTCAGCGGTTTGCGGGGTGGCGTCGGGACCGTGGACGGCGCAGTGGGTGGGGAAGCCACCGAATCGACGGCATCGCCGGGGGCCAGGGAACGGGTGGAGACATCGAGCCCGCGCCCCAGAGAGATGGTCGTCCCCACCAGGGTGCCGGGCGGCATCTTCCGTTCCCGTATGCGGCGCTCCAGGGCCGCCACCTCCTCCTGCATGCCGGCGACGTCGATGGCCCGGATCTGGCGCAGCTTCTCCTCGGCGTTTTCGATCCGGTCGCTGTCCAGCATGTTCCAGGCATCGGCCAGGATCTGGCGCAGGGCGGCCGATGCCTCATAGCTCTTCTTGTTGGCCAGCAGCTGTTCGTATTCCTCGCGGAAGGTGGCGATGTCGTCGGCATAGGTGTCGGTATGCTGGCTCTCGGATAGGTCCAGGTACTGGCGGGCCTTGTCCAGGTCACCGGCCCGCAGGGCCCGGCGGGCCTCATGCAGCAGGCCGGGCACGGGGGCCTCTCCCGGGAGGGGCGTGGCATCGGGTTGGTGCCAGGTATCCGCCACCGAGGCCGGGGTGGTCGATCCGGCGGTGTCCGGTCCGGGCACGGCCGGTGCAAGCGGCGGCGACGGAGGCATCGGTGCCTCCCGGGTCGGGAGTTTGGGAGGCGATTCGATGGCGCGGCCGGCTTCACGACGCTCGCGACATTGGTCGGTCAGGCGGTCTACGACCGTGTCCAGAGCGGCAGCGTCGGTCTCGACGGACATGACCAGGTCATAGCACACCCTGGCGTATTCAGCTACCGTGTCATAGCGCTGTTCCCGGTCCTTTAGCAACAGGCGCATGGTGGCCGCGGCCAGGGGCCGCAACCTGCCCGGCAGGAGATCGGGCAGATCCAGCGGCTGGTGGGTGGTCAGACGGAACAGGATGGCCGAATAGTTGTCCGCCTCGAAAGGATTATGGCCGTGTAACAGCTCGTAGGCCACGACGCCCAGGGAGAACTGGTCGGTGCGGGCGTCCACCTTCAGTCCCTGGGCCTGCTCGGGACTCATGTAGGCCGGCGTGCCCAGCGCCACACCGGTGCGGGTGAAACCGGAGCCCTCGGCCAACCGGGCCACGCCGAAATCCACAATTTTCAGGGTGCCGTTTTTGAGCAGAATGAGATTGGCCGGTTTGATGTCCCGATGGATGACCCGGTTCAGGTGAGCGTAATCCAGCCCGGCGGCGGCTTGCATGAGCAGGTTGGCGATCTGGGGGTAAGTGAGCCGGAATTTTTCGGCCAGCAGCACGCCCAGGTCGCAACCGTCCAGGTACTCCATGATAATATAGGGCGAGCCGTCGTGATCACCGGCATCGAGAATGGTGACGATGTTGGGATGCCGCAGGGTGGCGAGCACTTCGGCTTCGCGCAAGAAGCGGCGCAGGATGTCGGGCTCCTCCAGCAATTGGCGATACATGGTCTTGATGGCCACCAGCCGACCGTCGGCCGGGTGGCGTCCCTTGAACACCCGGCCCATGGAGCCCGTCCCGATAACGTCGATGATTTCATAACGGCCGATGGTTTTCATGATCCCCCGGTGCGGCTGGACTCGTCTAATTATAAAGCAATTCTGCCGGAATTGGAAAAGCGTCTAACATTTTCCCATGGTGAGCCACCGGGCCGGCGCCCGATCCATCCCGGCGTTGAAGGTTGAACTGGTCGGTGGATTCCTTGTACAATGCTTGTGCGCTGGATCCATCGTCTCTCCGGCGCCGGGAAGCGGCCTGACGGAAAAATTCCTTATCGCCCGTCCGGCCGGGACAAGTCCTTGGAAGATCGTGATTTCCGATCGGCTGCTCCTGGCTCTGACAGGAAAACCGGGACATCCTGCCGACGCTTTTTCTCGAGTGGTGAAAGGATTGATTGAGATATGGTTTCCCCAAAAACATTCGGCACCGCCATCAACTGCATGGACGGCCGGGTGCAGCTGCCGCTGATCCACTGGATGAAAGAACGCTACGGTGTAGACTACGTGGACAAGGTCACCGAACCCGGGCCCAACAGAATCGTCGCCACCCGGACACCGGCTGAATTGTTTCAATCCATTCTGAACCGGGTGACCATTTCCCTGGAAAAGCACGGCTCTCACCGGATCGTCATCGCCGGCCATCATGACTGCGCCGGGAATCCGGCCCCGTATGGCGAGCAATTTCAGCAGCTGAAAGACAGCGTCAATGTTCTGACCGACCGGTTCCCCGGGGTGGAAGTGGTCGCGGTGTGGATCGATCAGGAAGGCACGGTCAGGCCGATCGAGACGTGAAAGCGTCCTGGGGGTGTTCCGAACTCCATCGGACAGGCGATCACCCCCCTGCCGGTGATGTGGCGGTCGGCTGGAGACGGGACCGGCGCAACAGCATCAGGGAGGATCCATGAGACCTATTTACCTGGATTACAATGCCACCACGCCGGTGGCGCCGGACGTGGCAGCGGCTATGCGGCCGTACCTGGAAGAGGTGTTTGGCAATCCGTCCAGCGCCCACTGGTACGGCGTTCAGGCCCGCAAGGCGGTGGAAATGGCCCGCCGGCAGGTAGCGGATCTACTCGCCTGTGACGCGGGCGAGATCATTTTTACCAGCGGCGGCTCGGAGTCCAACAACCTGGCCATCAAGGGCGTGGCCCTGGCCCGGCAGGACCGGGGCCGGCACATCATCACCTCGGCGGTGGAACATCCGGCGGTGATCCAGGTATGCCACTTTCTGGAGCAACAAGGCTACACCGTCACCTACCTGCCGGTGGACGACGCGGGCCGGGTCCGGCCGGAAGACGTGGCGGCCGCTCTGACCCCGCAGACCATCCTGGTCACTATCATGCACGCCAACAACGAAGTGGGCACCTTGCAGCCCCTGGCTGAAATCGCCGCCGTGGTGCGGCCGGCCGGCGCCCTGCTCCATACGGACGCGGCCCAGTCCGTGGGCAAGATCCCTGTGCGGGTGGACGATCTGGGAGTGGACCTCCTGTCGGTGGCCGGCCACAAGCTTTACGCACCCAAGGGAATCGGCGCCTTGTACCTGCGCCGGGGGGTGGATGTGGTGCAGCTGATCCACGGCGCCGACCATGAACAGAATCTCCGGGCCGGTACGGAAAACGTACTGGAGATTGTGGGCCTCGGCGCGGCCTGTGCCCTGGCGGCGCGGGAACCGGAGCGTCTGGTCGCGCACTTGCGGGCCATGCGCGACCGTCTTCACCGGCAGCTGGAGGACCGGCTGGGCAAAGGAGTGCGCCTCAACGGCCACCCCGATTTCCGCCTGCCCAACACCCTGAGCCTCGGTTTCGCCGGCGTGGCGGCCAACATCCTGCTGGATGAGATCGCCGACCGGGTGGCGGCCTCGGCCGGCGCTGCCTGTCATGCCGACGAGGTGGAGGTGTCGGCCGTGCTGGAGGCCATGAGGGTGCCGCCCGAATTCGCCATGGGCACCATTCGTTTTTCCACGGGACGGATGACCACGGCGGCGGAGATCGACCAAGCGGCGGATGTCATCGCTGCCGCCGCCGAACGGCTCATGTCGCCGGAAACGGAGATGATTGCGATGACGGAAGATATGGATGTGAAGCTGACCCGTTACACCCAGGGCCTGGGTTGCGCCTGCAAGATCCGACCGCAGGTCCTGGAACGGATCCTGCAGGACCTGCCCGTGCCCGATGACGCTCGGGTGCTGGTGGGCGCGGCCACGGCCGACGACGCCGCTGTCTACCGGCTGGATGACGAGACCGCGCTGGTGGTGACGGTGGATTTCTTCACGCCCGTGGTGGACGATCCCTATGCTTTCGGTGCCATCGCTGCCACCAACGCCCTGAGCGACATTTACGCCATGGGTGCCGAACCGTTGCTGGCCTTGAACCTGGTGGGTTTCCCCACGGGACGTCTGCCCGAGTCGGTGCTGCGGACCATTCTGCAAGGCGCCGCCGACAAGGCCCTTGAGGCGGGCATCCCCATCCTGGGCGGCCACTCGGTGGAAGATACCGAGCCCAAGTTCGGCCTGGTGGTGGTGGGACGGGTTCATCCGGACAGGATCTGGACCAACCGCGGCGCCCGGCCGGGCGATGCTCTGCTCCTGACCAAGCCGCTGGGACTGGGCATCATCGCCACGGCCGTCAAACGCGGCCTGGTCGAACCAGACGTGGCCGCGGTGGCCACGGCGGTGATGAGCCGTCTCAACGCCGCCGCGACGCAGGTCGCCCGGCGGCACACGGTCCATGCCTGCACCGATGTCACCGGATACGGCCTGCTGGGGCACCTGCGGGAGATGATCCTGGGAGGGGCGACCGGCGTCGAGATCGTCGCCGCGGATGTACCCCTGCTGGAAGGAGTCCGCGAGCTGGTGCGACTGGATGCCGTGCCGGGCGGCACGCTGAACAACCTGGAATTTGTGGCCGACATGGTCCGCTGGCCGGAGTCCCTGGGGCGGACCGAGCGGATCCTCCTGGCCGACGCCCAAACTTCGGGCGGCCTGCTGCTGGCCGTCCCCGCCGCAGAAGCGTCGGCACTGCAGGCGGAACTGGCCGCGGCCGGAGAGACGGCCGCCCTCATTGGCCGTTTTTTCTCCGAAAAGTCTCCATTGATCCATGTCCTATAAAAAGGCGCCCCGCTGATCCGCGAGGCGCCGATGGATTGTCGACCGTTGTCGCGGCCGGCTCAGCTCTCCTTGCGCACCGGGATGCTGCCGGGCGAGGTGCGGAGCCAGCGCAGGATCTCCTTGGGCCTGGGCGGCTTGCCGGTCATCAGGACACCGATGCGAAACACCTTGGCCGCGGCCCAGAAGGCGGCCCAAGTGGACACGCCCAGCAGGATGGTGGACAGGATGTACTCGAGAATATGGGGGTGGCCGGCGGCCCGGTTCATCATCACGAAGGGGGTGAAGGGCGGGATGTAGGTCAGGATTTTGGCGATCAGGCCGTTGGGATCCTTGGCCACGGTCATCATGGTGATGATGGGGACGATGAGGATCAGGGTCACTGGGGTCATCATGTTTTGGGCTTCCTTGAGGCTGTTGCAAACCGAGCCGATGGCCACGATGATGGCCGAATAAAACAGATAGCCCAGCAGAAAATAGAGGACGAACGATACCAGGAACACCGGATCGGAGGCGATCTGGCCCAGTCCCAGGTCCGGCATGGCCCCGAACATGAGGGGCAGGCCCAGAATGATGCCTACGAAAAAGATCACCCAGGTGCCCACCATGGTCAGACTCATGGCACCGATGCCGAGGATCTTGCCGGCCATGAGCTGGATCGGCGAAATGGAGGAGAGCAGGACCTCGATGATGCGATTGGATTTTTCCTCCACCGTGTTGTTGAGCAACATGGAGACCACAATCATGATGGACAGAAAGAGCAGGTAGACAAAGGCCACGGGAGCCATCTGGTAGATCTTGTCCTTGGTCTCGACTTCGGCCTCGTCGCCGGTTTTGGACACTTTCATTTCCTTGAAGTTCAGGGGTGACTGGATCCAGCGGGCCACTTCGGAATCGATGTTTTTCTGGTCGAGGCGCTGGGAACGGATGATCCCTGATGCTATGCCGCCGAACCACTGCCGGAGATCGCGATCCGTCAGGTTATTGGAAACGTAAGAGCAGCCTTCGCTGGTTTCCACCGGATTTTCGTTGATGATGAAGTAGGCGAACAACTTTTCCTCGTTGATCATCTGGTTGTACTTTTCCCGGATCTCTTCCCGCGGTCCTTCAAGGGAAATGCGTTCGAACCGGGCGCGGTCCAGATCGGATGAGATCTGGTTCGCTTCCTCGGCGCCGAGTTCGCTGTACCATTGCCGGAGCTCGGTACGGTGGGCGGCCAGTTTGCTTTTGGTATTCTCTGGCAGGGGCTTGAGATCGGTTCCGCCTTCCTCCTCTGCCGCAGTTTCCGCCGCCTCTTCATAGACCCAGCGGGCGGCCGCCTCCATCTGGGGCCGCTCCAGGTCGTTGAGCACCGGCGCCACCCGCTGCAGCACGCCGGCCAGTTCGTCGAGGGAACCGTCCTGTTTGCGGAAACGGTGGCGGGTTTCGGCGAAGATCTTGCCCATGTCCCGCATGGCCGCTTTCTCTTCCACCGCTTGCAGCAGCCAGCCGGATTCGTCGATGACGGCGTATTTGCGCACATCCTTGGCTTTTTCCAGCAGGATGGGCACAATGGAGGCGATCACCAGGATGACGGGCATGGAGATGATGCCGATCCAGAACGTCTTGGTGCGGATGTTCTCCATGTATTCGCGCAGGGCGACAAGAAATGTTTTATTCATCGGATATACCTCCCACGGCGCGGATGAAAATTTCGTGGAGAGACGGTTCCCGCAGGTCGAAGCGGCGGATGACGACGTTGTTCACCAACCGGGCGAGAATCTGCTGGGGATCCACCCCCTCGTTCAGGAAGATCTCGGCCTGCTTGCCCGAATCGTTGATTCGCTGGATGCCGTGGTTGGATTTCAGGAAAGCCAGGTCACCGTCGTAGTCCAGCAGGATGCCGCGCTGGTGGCCGGCCTTGACCTGGGCCAGGGTGCCGTCCAGCACCTTCACGCCCTTGTTGATCAGGAAGATGAAGTCGCAGATTTGTTCCGCCTGTTCCATAATGTGGGTGGAGAAGATGACGGTGCGGCCCTCCCGCTTCATCTGCAGGATGACCTCGCGCATGATTTCCACGTTGACGGGATCCAGTCCGGAGAAGGGTTCATCCAGGATGACCAGCTCCGGATCATGGACGATGGTCCCCAGGATTTGCACCTTCTGGCTCATACCCTTGGACAGGGCTTCGCATTTCTTGTCGATCCATTCGCCAAGATTGTATTGTTTCAGCAGGTTTTCGGCCCGGGATTTGGACGTCTGCTTGTCCATGCCCTTCAGGCGACCGAAGTAGGCCACGATCTCGCCTAGTTTCATCTTCTTGTACAGGCCCTTCTCTTCCGGCAGGTAGCCCAGGCGGTCCTTGATCCGCTCGGCGTCGGGATTGCCCAGGACGGTGATGGTCCCTTCATCGGGATAGAAAATACTCATGATCATGCGGATCGTGGTGGTTTTGCCCGCCCCGTTGGGGCCCAGGAATCCGTAGATGCATCCCTTGGGAACGCGCAGCGAGAGATCGTTCACCGCCACCACGTCGCCGAAACGTTTGGTGACGTTTTCGATCACAATGGCTTCATTCATAACCCGTTGCCTCCAATGATTGTGATTACCTTTCCGTCGGGGCCTTACCTGACGACATACGGTTGTCAGCGCGAATGGGGGAAGGGATGAACCCCGTCACCGGCACGTGCCGGCCGGAACCATTTCTTTGATACATCGCGATCGGAATCGATATCGGTATCAGCATCGCCATCGGTCTCGTTGTAGAAATTCCCGTCCCCGGGCCATCGCCGTCCAATGGAGCCTGCACCTGTCTTTTGGAAAAACGGCACCTACAGGCGAAGTTGCCGGCGGCCGGGTGCTGGATGGCAAATGTCTCGTGATTGTCTTTCATAGGGTTCCGACGGTCAATACCTTTCCGATTTCGATGGTTGGTCCGCTCCCTTTTGTTTAGGCAAGGCGGTATTGATAACAGATCCGATGTTCCGTTATAGCATTCCGCTGCACGGAAATCAACGCAACGGGCGGTTGGATGCCGATCGGACCGAAGCGGCTCTACGATGGAAGCATTGTCCGTCGGGCCGAATGGATTATAATAGGCGCAGATTCCCGTCGCTCCCCTCATGGGTAGCCGGCGATCGGTTGGGCGCCCACGAGGCCTCGACACTCACGGCTTGCATCGGCGGCGGTTCCAGGGAGATGCTGATGGAGCATTCGGCAACGAAAAAGCCTGCGGCAGCGGTCATTTTGCTGGGTATTCCCTTTGACGACTACTCGTCCTATCTCCGTGGGGCGGCCGAAGCACCGCCGTTGATCCGCCGGGCGCTGCGTGACGAGGCGTCCAACATGACCACGGAGAACGGGTCGGACCTCGCCAAGGAAATCGGCTGGCGGGACGACGGTGACCTGAATTTTGACGGGGTGACCGCGCCGGTGGCCTTCATCGCGGCGGAGGTGCAACGGCGGCTGGCGGCGGGAGCGCAGCTCTGCCTGCTGGGGGGTGACCACTCCGTCACCTATCCGATCATCCGCGCCTTTGGAGAACGCTATCTGCGCCTGAACATCCTCCACCTGGATGCCCATCCGGACCTGTACGACGAATTCCAGGGCAACCGTTATTCCCACGCCTGCCCCTTCGCCCGCATCCTGGAGGAAGGATTGGCCGCGCGGGTGGTGCAGGTGGGCATCCGCAGCGCACCGGAAGAACTGCGCCGGCAGGCCCGCCGCTTCGGGGTGGAAACGGTGGGCCTGGCCGACTGGTCGGCCGCGCCGCGGGTGGAATTCAGCGGACCGGTCTATCTGTCGCTGGACATGGATGTACTGGATCCGGCCTTCGCCCCGGGCGTTTCCCACCGGGAGCCGGGCGGCCTGAGCACCCGTGAGGTCATCGGCCTCATTCAGGGATTCGCCGGCCGGCTGGTGGGCGCCGATCTGGTGGAGTACAATCCCAGCCGCGACACGGACGGCCAGACGGCCGCCGTGGCCGGCAAGCTCCTGAAGGAAATCCTGGGACGCCTGTTGCGCGATGCGCCCGCATCGGCGTAAAACGTTGCCGCGCCGCTTGACACGGTTGCCCGTACAAATTATAGTTGAAGGAAATTCACTTCCACCGAGGTGCTTATGGAATTAAAGGACGCTTTTGTCGAATTGCTGCGTCGCGGGTCCACCGATCTCCCGCCGGACGTGGAACAGGCCCTGCACGACGCCCACCGGCGGGAAGAGGAGGGGAGCGCCGCCAAAGGAGTGTTCGAGAGTATTCTGGAGAACGTCAGCCTGGCGCGTCAGAATTCCACCCCCATCTGCCAGGATACCGGCTCTATCATCTATTACATCGATTATCCGCGCAGCACGGACGAACTCCCGCTCCGCGAGGCCGGGACGGAAGCCGCTCGCGAGGCCACCCGGCGCTACTACCTGCGGCCCAATGCGGTGAACCCGGTCACCGGCAAGAACAGTGGGGATAATGTGGGCCTGAACGCGCCCTATTTCCACTTTCACCAGTGGGACCACGATTTCGTGCGGGTGCGGCTGATGCTAAAGGGTGGCGGCAGCGAGAACGTCGGCACCCAGTACAAGCTGCCGGACATGTCCCTCGGCGCCGGCCGCGATCTGGCGGGGATCCGGAAATGTGTCCTCGACGCCGTCCACAAGGCGCAGGGCTTCGGTTGCGCGCCCGGCACCATCGGTGTCGGCATCGGCGGGGATCGGGCCAGCTCCTATATCTTTTCCAAGGAACAGTTTTTCCGGAAACTAGGCTCACCCAACGAGAGTCCGGAACTGTACGAGATGGAGAAGAAACTATACGCTGATCTCAATTCCCTGGGCATCGGTCCCATGGGCTTCGGCGGCAAAACCACGGTGCTGGGGGTATATATCGGCGCCCAACATCGGCATCCGGCGACGTTTTACGTGTCGGTTTCCTACATGTGCTGGGCCTATCGGCGCAAAACCATGATGCTGAAACACGGAGAGGTGGACTATGAAGATTAAGCTGGATATCCCCATTTCCGAAGAAGCCGTTCGTCAGTTGAAAGTCGGTGATCAGGTGGAACTCAACGGGATCATGGTGACCGCCCGGGACAACGGGCACAAGCTCATGGTGGAGGAGCGGCCGGATTTCATCCGTCCCTACCTCAAGGAGGGCGTGATTTACCACTGTGGGCCGGTGGTTAAAAAGGATGAGCAGGGCCAATGGCAGTTCGTGGCGGCGGGACCTACCACCTCCAGCCGCGAGGAACCTTACCAGGCCACGGTCATCGGCGAGTACACCGTGCGCGGCGTGATCGGCAAGGGCGGCATGAAGGATCGCACCATAGCCGGCCTGAAAGAGCACGGTGCCGTCTATTTTCATGCGGTGGGCGGTCTGGGGACGCTCCTGGCTCAGCGGGTTACGCGGGTAAAGGAAGTCTTCAAACTGGAGGAATTTGGAACGCCCGAGGCGTTCTGGGTCATCGAGGTCAAGGATTTCCCCGTGGTGGTTACTATGGACTCCCACGGCCACAGCATCCATGACCAGGTCCTGACGTCCTCACAGCAGCGTCTCCGCGAGCTCATCTCCGGGTGATCGCGTCGCCGCGCCCCATCGATGATGACCCCGCAAAAAGCGGCTGTAGCGCCGGCTTCCAGCCGGTAAGTCCTTTCAAACCTGTCTTCACCCGTCGGCAAGATGCCGGCGGTCCGACTTTTTGCGATTCCATCATAGATGGGTATAAGCGGCCACGGGCATTATTGGAAACGGTCGGCCCGCTACGGATATTTCCAGCGGGAGCCCTTTTTCCGGCCATCGTTTGCCACCCCCGCCGCTTTTCTTTGAAGACATCCGTCGCTGCCGGGCGGCCGAGATACCGGATACGCGCGATGTTCAACATTGACATAAAGATGATCTTTTGTTAGAATCTAAACAATCCAACGGCTGTCGACATCATCAACCGGTTCTGATCGTAGGGAGGAGTATCTCTATTTATTCAAATAATTTTCCATCGGAGGAGAGAGAATGTCCAAGTTAAAGGCCAAGTTACATGAAAAGATCGAAGGATGGCGACCGCGTACCACCAAGCTCCTGAAAGAGCATGGTGACGTCAAAGTCGGCGAAGTAACCATCTCTCAGGTGATCGGCGGGATGCGGGGTGTGAAATGCCTCACCACGGATATCTCCTATCTGGATCCGTTCGAAGGGATCCGGTTCCGTGGATACACGATCCCCGAAACCCTTGAAAGGCTGCCCAAGGTCCCCGGCTGTGAAATGCCCTATGTGGAAGGCCATGTCTATCTGCTGTTGACGGGCGAAATCCCCACCGAGGAGGACGTGGCGGATGTGGCGGAGGAATTCCGCAAACGCCGCAAGGTGCCGCAATATGTTTTCGACTTGCTCCGCGCCCTGCCGCGTGACACCCACCCCATGACCATGTTTTCCGCCGCTGTGGTGGCCATGCAGCGGGAGTCTGAATTCGTCAAGGCTTACAACGCCGGCGTCAGCAAGATGGACTATTGGGAACCCACCTACGAGGACATGTTGAACCTGCTGGCCAAAATGCCGGAAATCGCCGCGTATATCTTCCGGATGAAGTATCGCAGCGATACCATCATTCCCGCCGATCCGGACATGGATTTCGGCGGCAATTTCGCCCACATGATGGGTATCCCCAAACCCTATGACGAAGTGTCCCGCCTCTATTTCATCCTCCACAGCGATCATGAGAGCGGCAACGTCAGCGCCCATACCGGGCACCTGATCGCCAGCGCCCTGTCCGATATGTACTATTCCGTATCGGGCCTGATCAACGGCCTGGCCGGCCCTCTGCACGGTTTGGCCAACCAGGAGGTCCTGCGCTGGATTCAGGGCGTGATGGAGCGGATGGGCGGCAAGATCCCCAGCGAGGAAGAGATGAAGCAGTTTGTCTGGGATACCCTCAATTCAGGTCAGGTGGTGCCGGGTTTCGGCCATGCCGTGCTGCGCAAGACCGATCCGCGCTATCAGGCCCAGCGTGAATACTGCCTGAAGTATCTGCCCGACGATTCGATTTTCAAGTATGTGGATCTGCTCTATAAGGTGGTGCCACCCATTCTGCAGGAGCTGGGCAAGGCCAAGAATCCGTGGCCCAATGTGGACGCCCAGTCCGGCGTCATCCAGTGGTACTATGGCGTCAAGGAGTACGATTTCTACACCGTGCTGTTCGCTGTGGGCCGGACCATCGGCGTGGCTTCGAACATTGTGTGGGATCGGGCGTTGGGTTATCCCATCGAGCGGCCCAAGTCCCTCACGACGGCCATGCTGGAGGAAATCGCCGGCATCAAATAGGGCCGGTCGGTTTCGGTCAGTCGTCGTCAAAAAGAAAAGGGATGTCCGCGGACATCCCTTTTTTTAGCCCAAGGTCCAGCAATCTGCTTAATTGCGGCCCTCATACTTGTGCAGCAGATCGATGAGTGCCTTGGCTTCCTGGGGAAACGGCCAGGTGGGGTTGTTGAGAACCTGCTTATAGTCCACCATTTTGCCGTAAAAGGCGGTGTTGGCTTCGCTGTCGTTGGTCAGAGCCGAGCCGTCCAGGGAGATACCGGCGAAGGCGCCCTTGCTGCGGGCATAGGCGAAAATCTCGGCTTTCAACTGAATGTCGGTCCCCGCCTCGGCATGCCGTCCCACCGGGCCGGCCGCCACGCTGGCATCGGCGCCCAGCTTCACCTTGTTGCCCAGCAGAGCCCGGTAGCCGCGCTCGTTGTTGACCACCAGCACCAGGTCGGTGGAGGAGCCGCCGATCTGCAAACCGAAACTGCCGCCGGTGATGGTGACAAAGGACGGGCTGCTCCATTTGCCGTTGTCCAGGCGGTGGATCATGATGCCGTGCCCGCGGCGTCCGCCGAAACCCAGGGCCGCCTTGATGACGCCGGGGATGATCACCAACGCCTCGCATTTTTCCAGCAGCCATTCGGGGATGCCTTCTTCGGGGATGTTCATGATTTCCTGTAGCACTTCGGTGCTGTCGTTCATACGTTCCACTGTCTTTGCCTTGTCGATGGCCAGGACCGGCGGCGTCATGACAGCGGCCATGATCAGCATCAACCAAACAGCGACGGATGCACGCAACAGGGAATGTATTCCATTGGTTGTCATAACCGGTTGTCTCCTTTTCATAGTGTTTTCCCGTTTAGATGAGCCGGGACAGGGGAAGATTCCGGGGGTTGAACACGGGGAATAAAAAGTGATGGGCTCCTAGGGGCAGGGAGCCCATCACCGGTTAGAGGAGAGGAAAGACATGCTGTGTTCAGGACATTCAGGTCGGTCAAGGCGGGTGCGCCCCATTATTTCTCCGTTTTTCTTCTCAAAGATACCGATCCTATGCCTTGCGGCGCAGATACGTCGGTACATCCAGAAGCCGTGATGGCTCCGGTTCGATCTTCGTTTGGAAATTCAGTTCGTCAAAGGTATCCGGCTGCGGGGCCTTGACGGTTGCGGCCGCCGGCCGGTAGCCGCCGTTTCCCTTGTGGACGACTTCCGCCGCCGGCTCTGGGGTTTCCGTTTCCGCTTCGCGCTGCTTGTGGGGATCGAAACCGGTGGCGATGATGGTGATCTTGATCTCCTCCGTCATGTCGGAATCGGTGACGACACCCCAAATGATGTTGGCGGACGGATCCGCCGCCTCCTCGATAATGGAAGCCGCGTCGTTGACATCCTGCATGGTCAGGGTCAGGTCACCCGTGATGTTCATGATGATGCCCTTGGCCCCCTTGATGTTGGTTTCTTCCAGCAGCGGATTGAAAATGGCGCTGCGGGCCGCTTCCGCCGCCCGGTTCTCGCCGCTGCCGGTGCCGATGCCCATCAGGGCCAGGCCCATGTCCGTCATGATGGTGCGGACGTCGGCGAAGTCGAGGTTGATGAGGCCGGGCACCACAATGACGTCGGAAATTCCCTGAACGGCCTGGCGCAGGATGTCGTCGCACATGGTGAACGCCTTGATCAGTGGAGTGCTGAGGTCCAGCGCCGACAACAGCCGCTCGTTGGGAATGGTGATGACGGTGTCCACGCACTCCCGCAGTTCCTTGAGGCCGAAGTCGGCCTGGGACATACGTTTGCGCCCCTCGAAACGGAACGGCTTGGTGACGACGCCGATGGTCAGCGCTCCAAGTTCCGATGCCAGAGAGGCGATGATGGGCGCCGCGCCGGTGCCCGTCCCGCCGCCCAGACCGGCGGTGATGAACACCATGTCCGAGCCTTCCAGGTGCTCGATGATGCGCTCGGTGTCTTCCAGGGCGGCCGCCCGGCCGATTTCCGGATTGGCGCCGGCGCCGAGACCCTTGGTCAGTTTCGCGCCCAGCTGCAGCTTGATGGGCGCGAGACACCGGTCCAGCGCCTGGACGTCGGTGTTGGCGGCGATGAATTCCACACCCTGCACTCCGGATTCCATCATCCGGTTCACGGCGTTGCAGCCGCCGCCGCCCACGCCGATGACCTTGATCTTGGCACCGACCTTAAATTCCTCCTCGAACATGAAATAACGGTTGTTTTTTTCATTCATGTCTTCCATCTTTCCTCCTTCTACCTGTACGGTCTCCTTTTTGATTTATCAAATGATTGAATTTAAACAATTTCCTGTAGCCAATGCCGGAATCGGGCCGATGTCTTCTGCAGGAAGTTCAACTCCGGCGTAAATTTGTCCGTCAACGATGACGGCCGGCGGGTGTGGCCGAGCTGGGCCTTGACCAGCAGCCCCAGCAGTGCGGCATGGATCGGACTGTGCAATTCTTCGGGCAGGTCCGTCGACAGAACCGGCATCCCCAAACGGCTGGGGATGTCGGTGAATTTCTCTGTGTAGGGCACCAGCTGGTTGAGCAGGGAGCCGCCGCCGCAAAGCACCACCGAAGTCAGCTGGGTATTCTCGAAACCGGCCATCTCGATGGAAGCCTTGACCATTTCCAGGATCTCTTCGGTACGCGGCTGAATGATCTCGGCGAGGATCTGGCGGGCGATCTGGCGTGTTCGTCCTGAACCGGCGCTGGTGATGTCGAACATCTCGTTGGGTTCGATGGCATGCAGGTCCATGGCCGCGAACATTTGCTTGACCCGCTCCGCCTCGGCCAGGGTGGTGCGCAGGCCGACGATGATGTCCCGGGTGAAATTGTCGCCGCCCACCGGCAGGCAGAAACTGTGCTGCAGCTTGCCTTTCTGGAAAATGAGGGCGGTGGTGTTGCAGGAACCGATACTCAGGAGCAGGCAGCCGAACTCTTTTTCCTCAGGAGTGAGTACGGCTTCGGCCGCCGCCAGGGGCTCCACCAGCATCTTGCCCACGGCCAGCCCGGCCTGGTTCACCGCCTTGGTGAAGTGGGTGATCTGGGTTTTGGGCAAGGCCAGGATATGGAGACCCACTTCCAGGCGAGTCCCTTCCATCTTGACGGGATTGTCCACTTCCAGATTGTTGTCTACCAGACATTTCCGCATCACGTAATGGAGCGGCTCCAGGGAATTGGAGAGGGTGATGTTGCGTGCGGCGTCGATGCATTTCTGCAGATGATTCTCGGTGATGGGGACGGCGGTGTTGCCCAGGGTGATGCCGCCGCTGCTGTTAAAACTTTTGAGGCCCCGGGCGCTGATGCTGACCCACGGTTGTTTCATGCGTACCTGGGCCCGGCGTTCCGTCTCCGTGACGCACGCCTCGATGGTCCGGCTCAGGGCGTCAAGGTCCACCACCACACCGTTGCGGATTCCTGCCGTCGGCTGCAGGCAATAACCCAGTACGTCCAGCCGGCCGACCTCGGCGCAGTGACACACAGCGGCGGACACTTTGGACGTGCCGATGTCCAATGCGCTCAGTATGACGTCTTTGGATTTAAATGCCATGATCCTGCTCCCTTACAGGCCTGCGGCGAACAGCCGTCCGGGCACGCTCCGGCGGCCGGGCCTGGCCACGAAAAAGACAATCGCCGGCTGAGGATGGTTGCAGCGTGTTGTTTCATGCTTACAGGTTCTCATAGGGTCTCACGATAATCTTGTCGTCGTAGCGCATGTCGATCTCCGAAATGGGCCCGTTTTCCTCGCGGGCCATATCGATGACCTGAAAATAGTTTTCCAGACGTTTGCGGAAATTCTCGTGACCGAGATGCACCCGGGGCGCGCCTTCCAGCGGGATGACCACCACGTCAGCCAGATCGGCCAGGTCCACTTCCGACAGCCGGCCGGACAGGCCGTTTTCACCGGCGTCGATCTCCCGGACGAATTGCAGGTAGCGCCGGATGCGCTCGCGGTTCTCGTCATGGCTCAGTGGATCGCCGTCATTCATCAGACCGATGAGGACCGGGCAATCGATATCGTGCCGGGACGGCTGGAATTCCGACAGGAAATCGCCGTTGGTGTCGAACAGCCAGAGGCGATCGGTACGGGCCACGCCCACCGGTCGTTTCTCCCGAACCACGATCCGCACCTGGTCGGGCAGAATCTTGCGGATGGTCACTTCCCGGACCCAGTTCACGCTCTCGATGCGTGCCCGCAGTTCCTCGATGTCCAAGATGATGAGATTGTCCGGAAAATGCTTGTGAATCAGGGACCGGATGTCCTTGGGATTCAAATATTCGCCCGTTTCGATGGTGATATTGTCGGCATGCACCGTGTAGACGGGCAGATGCTTGCCGTATTCATACAGCAGATACAGCGCCACTACCGCCAGAAAGAAGAGGGTGCTCTTGACGATGAGCAGGGCTACCATCCGCTTGCCGCTGAGCGGCAGCGTGGAGGGGTGGTCCGGATTCCGCCGCAGGAAGGCGTCCTCGTCGGCCAGGGGGATGCCCATCTTGATGCCTTCTTCGCCGTGCAGTCGCCGAGGATTCACGCTATGCCTCCTTTTTCAGACGGTCCAGAACCAGCTGACCGACTTCGTGGATATTCCCGGCGCCGAAGGTGATGATCATGTCACCCGGAGCGGCCCGGTCGGTGATTTGAGCGGCCAGACGATGAAAATCCGGCTCGAAATATACCTGTTTGTGCCCATGGGCGCGGATGGACTGATACAGTCCCTCGCCGGTGATATCGGCCCGCGGTTTTTCGCCGGCCGGGTAGATCTCGGTGCAAAACAGCAGATCGGCGTTGAAAAAGGCCGTGGAGAACTGCTCCCACAACGACTGTACGCGGCTATAGCGATGAGGCTGGAAAACGGCCACGACACGGCGCGGGGACAGGGCGCGGGCCGCCTCGAGGGTGACCCGGATCTCCGTGGGATGATGGCCGTAATCGTCGATAACGCGAACACCGCCCACTTCACCCAGCAGCTGAAAACGCCGGTCCACGCCTTCATAGGCCTGGAGCCCCGCCTGAATCTGCGGCACCGGCAGCGAGAGCTCCAGTCCCGTGGCGATGGCCGACAGGGAATTCAGGATGTTGTAGGTGCCGGGGACCTGCAAATGGAACTCACCCAGGTCCCGGTTCTGGTAGATGGCCCGGAAGTGGCTGCCGCCGCCTTCCTGGGCGAGGATTTCGGCGGTGAGGTCGGCGCTCTTGGAAAAACCGTAGGTGATATAGCGGCGCTCAATGCGTGGAATGACGGACTGGACATTGGCATCGTCCAGGCAAAGAATGGCCAGTCCATAGAACGGAATGCGATTGATATAGTCAAGAAAGGTCTGCTTGAGATCATCCATGGTCCCGTAAAAATCCATGTGTTCGGCATCGATGTTGGTGATGACGGCGATGGTGGGGAACAACTTCAGAAAGGAACCGTCACTTTCGTCGGCTTCCGCCACCAGCAAGGGGCCTTGACCCAACCGGGCGTTGCTGCCGAAGATGTTCAGGCGGCCGCCGATGACGATGGTGGGATCCAGTCCGCAGTGATGCAGCAGCACGGAGATCATGGATGTCGTGGTGGTTTTGCCGTGGGAACCGGCGACGGTGACGGCATACTTCAACCGCATCAGCTCGCCCAGCATTTCGGCCCGCCGGATGACGGGGATCTGCAACTGGTGCGCCCGCTCCACTTCGATGTTGTCCCGGGTGATGGCCGATGAGACGACCACCACATCGGCGTTGGCCACATTCTCGGCGGAATGCCGTGCGACGAACCGGCAGCCGAGAGATTGCAGGCGCGTGGTGGTGTGCGACGTGCGGATATCGGAGCCGGATACCTCAAATCCCAGGTTCAGCAGCACTTCGGCGATGCCGCTCATGCCGATGCCGCCGATGCCGACGAAGTGTACCCGGCGCATCTTGCCGAACATGCCGTCGCTCCAGTGGGTGGTGTCGGGGGATCTCATTCCGGCACCTCCCGCGATATATTGAGCACCAGGCCGACAGCCAGCAGGCTGATGAGCAATGACGTGCCTCCCATGCTGATGAAGGGGAGGGGAATCCCCTTGGTCGGCAGCAGATGGATGACCATACTGCTATTGATGAGCACTTCCAGCAGGATGAGACTGATGGCGCCGGCGCCCAGCACCTGGTTGAAGGGATGGGGGCTCTTCAGGGAAAGCCGCATGCCGCGCAGGAAGAGGTAGCCGAAGAGCACGGCCAGGATGATGCAGCCCAAAAATCCGGCTTCTTCGGCGACGACGGCGTAGATGAAATCCGTATGGGGCTCGGGCAGGAAGAAGAGTTTCTGCGTGCTCTCGCCCAGACCCAGACCCCAGAAACCGCTGTGACCGATGGCAATGAGGGACTGCTTGATCTGGTAGCCTTTGCCCAGGGGGTCGGCCGCGGCGTTGGCAAAGGTCTTGATACGTTCCAGCATGTAAGGCGACAGCAGGATTACCCCGATGACGGCCGGAATGACCATCAGGCCCAGGGCGATCATCTGTCGCAGCGGGAAACCGGCGAAAAAGAGCATGATCACGGTGATGGCCAGCAGGATCATGGCGTTGCCCAGGTCGGGTTCGCGGACGATCAGGGCCATCATCGGGCCGATGACCAGGCCGACCCGGACCAGGTGGCGCCAGGGTCTGTCGGACAGATCGGGGAAGCGGGCACAATACCAGGCCACAAATATGATGACGGTCAGCTTGGCCAATTCCGACGGCTGGAAGGAGACGCCGGCCATGTGAATCCAGCGGCGGGTGCCGTTGATGGGCGTCTGGGTGAACACCAGTAATAATAATCCAGCGGTCAGGATGATGAGGCCGTAGACCACCCATTTCTGTTGCAGCAGGCGCAGGGAGACTTGGGTGGAGGCGAAGAAGATGAAAAAGCCGATGCCCGTCCACATGAGCTGTCGATAAAACAGGAAATGGGGCTGGCCGAACCGCCCCAGGCTGATGGGCAGGGAGGCGTTGAAGATCATCACCAGGCCGAAACCCACCAGGAAGAGGGTGGCGATGAACAATCCGCGATCGATATTCCAATCCTGTTTGATCAACATCGGTGTTTTTCCTTCTGCAGCGCCAGGACCGCCTGGCGAAACACCTCGCCGCGATGCTCGAAATCATCGAACATGTCGAAGCTGGCACAAGCCGGCGACAGGAGGACCACATCCCCGGCGGCGGACAACTCCAGGCCACGACGCACCACTTCATCGAAATCGCGGCAATGCGTCAGAGGCGCGGTTCCGGCCAGGGCCCGCTCGATGAGGGGCGCGGCCTCACCCACCAGCAGCATGTGGCGGACATGCGCCTGAATCGTTTCCCGCAACGAACTGAAATCGGATCCCTTGTCCTTGCCGCCCAGGATCAGGACCACGGGCTGCCCGTACGATTCCAGCGCCAGGCGCGTGGAATCGATGTTGGTGGCCTTGGAGTCGTTGACGAACAGCCGCCCGTCGATTTCCGCCACCGTCTCCAAGCGATGGGCCAGTCCGCGGAACGAAACGATTCCCTGACGAATCTCCACGGTGTTCAATCCACAGAGTCGGGCGGCCAGAGCGGCGGCCAGGCAATTTTCCAGATTGTGGCGGCCGGGCAACGGCAGTTCGGCCCGCGCCATGAGGGACAGGGACTCATCGTCCAGCCGCAGCCAGAGTCGGTCGTCCACCAGGCCGGCCCCGGGGATGTCCGCGGGGGACGGCCGCCGCGTCGAGTCGAACCAGAGCACGCGGCAGGTCAGGATGGGGGCCTGGCTGACCAGCCACGGATCCCGGGCGTTGAGTACGGCAAAATCCGAGGCGGAACAATTTTTAAACAAGGCCCACTTGGCGCGGGCGTATTCGTCGACGGAATGATAACGGTCCAGATGATCGGGGGTGATATTGAGAATCAGGCCGATGTGCGGCCGGAACGTGTCGATAGTTTCCAGCTGGAAGCTCGATAGCTCCGTGACGTACGTCGTTGTCGGCGTATCTCCGGGGATGAATTCACACAATGCCCGGCCGATGTTGCCGGCGGCGTGGGCCGGCCGCCCGGCCTGCTGCAGGATATGGGCCAACAATGCGGTGGTGGTGCTCTTGCCGTTGGAACCGGTGATACCGATCATGGTGCCGTGGAGATGCCGGGCGGCCAGTTCCACTTCGCTCCAGACAGGAATCGCACGCCGGCGGGCCGCCTGCACAAAGGGGATCCGTTCGGGGACGCCCGGGCTGAGGATGACGGCAGCGGCACCGTCCAGCAGGGAAACAGGGTGCCGGCCGAAGACCGTCTCCAGCGAACCGCCTGCATTGCCGGCCGTCCGGAGCAGGGCCGCCAGCACCGCGTCAAAATCGGTGGCGGGACGGATATCCGTCACCCGGACGATGTGTCCCTCGCCCAGCAGGACCTGCGCCGCCGCCTGGCCACTGCGGGCCAGTCCCAGCACCACATAGATCTGCCTGTCCGTGGACCGGCTCATGATGCACTCTCCCGTCTCCGCCGCAACTCCGCCAGGGCTACCTCGCGATCCACAAAGGGGAGGATCCGGGGGCCAATGATCTGCCCGGTCTCGTGTCCCTTGCCGGCCAGCAGCACCGTATCGCCCGCCTCGGCCAGCCCGATGGCCCGGGCGATGGCGGCGCGGCGGTCCGTCAGCCGGATGTAGTCGTCACGGATTTCCCGGATGCCGGGGATGATCTCGTCGATGATGGCCTCGGGATCTTCGGACCGGGGATTGTCGCTGGTGACGATCACCATGTCGGCCAGTTCGGCCACGATACGGCCCATCCGCGGCCGCTTCGTCCGGTCACGGTCGCCGCCGCAGCCGAAGACCACGATCAGTCGTCCCGGAGTGATTTGCCGCAGGATCTGGCAGGCGTTGCGCAACGCGTCTTCGGTGTGGGCGTAGTCCACCAACACCCGGAAATCCTGGCCGCTGTTCACTTCTTCCATCCGACCCGGAATGGGGGCTACCTCGGCCAAAGCCTCGAGGACGGCGCCGGCCGGAATGCCGTACAAAAGCCCGCAGACAAAGGCTTGGGCCACGTTGTGCACGTTGCCCATGCCCGTCAGCGGCGCGGCCAGCCGGTAGGCCGTGCCCTCGTGATGCAGGGTGAAACGAAGACCCGCGGTATCGAACGCCGGTTCGCCGATGCGGAAGGAAGCGCCGGCCCGACGGCCGGTGGAATGTTTCTCGCCGGGAAAATCGTCGAACAGGGCGGCACCATGGTCGTCGTCCACGTTGACGATGATTCGCTGCGGCAGGGGACCGTTCCGCCCGTCAAACAGCCGGCATTTGGCGTCCCAGTAGTGGTCCAGCGAGCCGTAATAGTCCAGGTGATCCTGGGTAAAGTTGGTCAAGATCACCGTGTCGAAGGCCGCGCCGTACACCCGCTGCAGGGTCAGGGCGTGGGCCGACACTTCCATGACCAGGTGCGTGGCGCCGGCGGCGATGACGTCGTCGGCGAAAGCGGCCAGATCCGGCGCTTCGGGGGTGGTGCGCTGGGCCGGAACATCACGGCCGGCATGGCGGTAGGAGATGGTGCCCATCACCGCCGGACTGCCACCGCCCTTGGTCAGGATCGCTTCCAGCAGGTAGGTCAGGGTGGTTTTGCCGTTGGTGCCGGTGATGCCGATGTAAGGAACGCGGAGGTCCGGGCGCCGGTAGAGTTCCAGCGCCAGGACCCCCATCGCCTGACGGATGTTCGTCACCTGGACCCAGTTCAGATTCCTGAAAGAAACAGAAGGGGGCTGTTCGGAAATAACTGTGTTCGCGCCCCCTTCTTGTGCTGAGGGGATAAATTCGTGTCCATCAAATTTTTCGCCCCGGACTGCGGCAAAGAGGAAGTCCCGGCCGACCTTGCGCGAATCGCAGGCGATCCCGCGAACGTTGGCGTCCAGGTTGCCGGTAATGGAAATGACTTCCAGATGTTCAAGAACATCCCGCAGTAACATAGGTGTATCCCTTCAGCACTTCAATAACGGACGGTTGCGCCGTCCGCGTATCCCTTAGCGCCTCTCGGCGCGATCTTTTTCCGTTTCCGTCGATATGGTGCCGTGGTTGCGGGTGAGGCGTTCCCGCGGTATGCTGAATATCTCGATTCCCAGCAGCTGGGAAATTTTTTCCGTATCGTTGGAAAACCAGACACTGCATCGGGTATTGGGGTTGATCCGCACGCCGGCCGGCGGTATCTGCTCCACGGCGATGCCGGAGCCGCTGGGATTCAACAGCAGCCCCATCCGGGCGCACTCCTTGATGACATGGCGCAGGCTCTTGCCGCTGAAGTCCGGCATGAGGAAGGAATCCTCGGGGATCAGAGCGATGACCGTCTCCCGAGGGCCCGACATCCCGTCGAGCAGGAAATCATCCAGCGGTGCGACGGAGGCGCGGCTCGCGGTGGGCGCCGGGACGCCGGCCGGCGGTTTCTGCTGGGCCAGCTCGGGCGGGGCTGTGGTTTCCGTGGGTTCGATCCGGCGCAGCAGGAAGATTTCCTGGGCCAAATGGTGAAAAACCGGCGCGGCGACCTCGCCGCCGTGATACAGCGGCCGGGGCGCCTCGATGATGATGCCGGCGACGAAAGCGGGATTGTCCGCCGGCGCGAAGCCGATAAATGAGGCCGTGAAGTCCGTGGGGGAGTATGTTTTCAATTGGGGATCAAAGATCTGGCCTGTGCCGGTTTTGCCGGCGACCCGGTAGCCGGGTACGGCCGCACGGCGGCCCGTCCCTGCTTCCACGGTCCGGACCAGTGCGTTGCGGATCAGGCCGGCGGTGCGAGCCGAGAGGATGCGCACCCGCTCCGGGCTCATTTCACGCACCAGGTTCCCCTGATCATCCAGAATCCGGTTCACTACCATGGGGCGAACGAGAAAGCCGCCGTTGGCGATGACGCCCATTGCCCGTACGATTTGCAGGGCATTCACCCCGATCTCCTGGCCCATGGAGATGGCCCCGATGGAAATACCGCTCCAACGGGAAGCCGGCTCCAGGCGGCCGGTGATCTCCGCCGGCAGGTCCACCCCGGTCTTGTCGCCGAAACCGAACATGCGAATGTGTCGATACAGGCTCTCCTCTCCCATGCGCAGGCCGAGCTTGATGGCCCCCACATCGGAGGAGTTGGCCAGGATATCGGCAAAGGCCAAGTCGCCGAATGGCTTGTGATCGCGAATGATATGGCCCGACAGGGAGATATAACCGTTACCGCAGAAAATAATTTCATCGGGTGAAGCCAGGTTTTCCTCCAGAACGCCGCTGCAGGTGATGATCTTGAAGGTAGATCCTGGTTCGAAGTACTGTTCCAGGGCCCAGTTGCGCAGGCTGGCCTGCGAGCTGCGCTGCAGGTTATTGGGATCGAAATCGGGCCAAACCGCCAGGGCCAGAATCTGGCCCGAATCCGGTTCCATGACGACGATCATCCCTCGGCGGGCCTGATTATCCGTCACGACGCGGAGCAGTTCGCGCTCGGCGATATGCTGGATCTGGTTGTCGATATTGAGGATCAGGGTCTGTCCCGGTTCGGAGGCGGTGATGACCTGGGTGGTCAAGATCTTGCTGAGGCCGTCTTTCTGCAGAAAGAGTTGGCCTTGACTTCCGCTCAGGGCATGGTTGTACTGTTTCTCCAGCCCCTCCAGGCCGACCTCCAGACCGTTCCGGTAGGTGATGGCCCCCAGGACATGGGCCCCCAGCCGGCCTTTGGGATAGATTCGCTTGTTCTCATCCAGGAAACCCACACCGGCCAGGTTCATCTGCTTCAGCGGCCGGGTGACGTCGGCGGGTACATATTTCCGAATATAGCGGAATTTAAGTTCCCCCTCCATTTTTTGCAGGATCTGGTCCGTATCCATTTTCAGGGCGGCGGCCAGGGCGGCCGCGGTGGCGGCCTTGTCCGTGATGTTGGGGGTGTAGATGAACACGGATTCCAGCGGCACGCTAACGGCCAGCGGCTCCAGGGAACGGTCCAGGATCCGGCCGCGGGAGGCCGGCACCTGGATGAGGTCATCTTTCTGCATCCGGGCCAGCTCGCGGTAACTATCGGTTTCGAATACCTTAATATAGAAGACACGGCCCAGGATGACCAGTTGCCATAAAAGCACCACGGCCATGAAAATCAGCACCCGGTTGCGATGCAGGGGCGTCCGTGAAATCAACGACTATCCTCCGTTGGGCGGGGCAGGATCCTTCTTTACCGCCACCATGCGGGTGGTTCGGGTCGCCGAATGGAGAAAGCGGATCTTCTCCATCTCCACCTGGAGCAGGCCCATTCGTTCGGCCTCCTGTTCCAGGCGGGCGAGGGAAGTCAGCTCCGCTTCACGCGTTTGCAGGAAGGCCCGTTCCTGTTCCAGCTGGCGCAGGGTCTTCTTGGCCAGCTCAATGCTGTAATCCACCTGACGGATCTGATTGGGAATGTAGATGTAGCCGATGACAATCAGGGAAACGAGCAAAATCCCCGCGGCGAACAGAAATATGTCGCGGGAACTGCCGTCCCGGTTCGTTTTGCGGATGGGAAAATTGACGATTTCCCTGTCGTAAAAGTGACCAACCATTTAAATCCCCGATAAAAACTCAGCCGTTCTGTCCGGCCGATATGCTCAACTTCCGGCCGGCGGTCGGGCGAAGAGAACAGCGCCTCGCCGGTGTCGCCCTACCGTTTTTCAACCGCCCGCATCTTGGCACTGCGCGAACGGGGATTGGCGGCCTGCTCTTTCGGACCCGGCGTGATCGGACGGGTGGTCAGCAGGTGTACCTGTTCGCGGCGGGGGCATTCGCACAGCTCAACCGGTTTGTGACAAATGCAGCGTCCCGCCAAGCGGGCAAAGGCTCGTTTCACGATGCGGTCTTCCAGTGAATGAAAGCTGATGATCACCATCCGGCCGCCCGAAACCAGGCTGGGCAGGATGTTTTCGATGAAATCGCCCAGGCCTCCCAGCTCGTCGTTCACAGCGATCCGGAGCGCCTGGAACGTCCGGGTGGCGGGATGGATTTTCCCCGGGCGGTGGCCCAGGATTTCCCGCACCAGCGCAGACAGCTCCGCCGTGGTCTGAATTCGTTTGCGCGCCCGTTGCCGGACGATGGCGCGGGCGATGGTCCGCGAGCGCCTCTCTTCGCCGAAGCGGTAGAGAAGATCGGCCAGTTCGGTTTCGGGCAGGCTGTTCACCAAGTCCGCCGCCGTGGTTTTCTGCTGCCGGTCCATGCGCATGTCCAGCGGGCCCTCGTGCTGGAAGGAAAATCCGCGCTGCGGCTCGGCCAGTTGGAAGGAGGAGACGCCGAGATCCAGCAGCAGTCCGTGGATATGGGAAACACCCAGGCGGTTCAGCACCAGGGGCAGGTTCTTGAAATTTTCCCGGAAACAGTCCACCCGGCAGTCGCTGCCGGCCAGACGCTGTCGGGCCGACGTCAGGGCGGACTCGTCGCGGTCGATGGCGATGAGCCGCCCCCGGACGGAGAGATGGGCGGCGATCAACGCGGCGTGGCCGCCCAGCCCGACGGTACCGTCCACATAGACACCGTCCGGGTGCGTCAGCAGCGTGGTGACCGCCTCCGTGGCCAGCACACTGACATGTTCGGGCTGCGCGCTCGTTCCGTTCATGGATGCCTCGACCATCGCCCGCTCGTTCATGACTAAAACCCGCATTCCCGTAACGCCGCAAACGTGGCTTCGTCCAATGGATGTTCATCCACATAGGTTTCCATATGCTGGGCATTCATCACCTGCAGGGTATGCAGGTTCGAGATGACGGCCACATCTTCTTCCAGATCCGCGCGTTGGCGGATATGCGGTGGAATGGCCACCCGGCCCTGATCGTCCACGGTTTTGGCGGCGCCGAAAAAGTTCGCGATGGTGAGAAAGCGGTGCTTGGCTTCCACGGAATCCGGCATTTGCAGGAGCTTCTGTTCCTTGGCTTTCCAGATCTCCAGGGGGTAGATGGTCAGTTGCCGGTCGCGGATCACGGTCATGAAAACCTCCGGACCATATTCGGCGAACAGCGTCTGGCGATGCTGGGCCGGGATCTTGAGTCTCCCTTTGTTGTCAATTTTGGCTTGATCTCCACCGCGAAACATCTTAAAATAAACCGCTTGTTGGATTGAATAAAAAATCCCTGTTTTGGGGTTTAGTGCTCCACTTCAGTCCACTTTGAACAACTTTAGTCCACTTTACACCACCTGTCGCGAAATTGTCAAGGGTAAAAAGAAAGCAAGTTTAAGTTTTTATTCATTTTTGGGTCGAACCGGGCCGGGGGAAGGGTCCGGCCCGGACGCCGCGGTAGCGGCCGGGGCGGAGGAACATCATGAAAACCGGTATTGTCGGTCTCAGACGGGTGGGCAAAACCACCCTCTTCAATATTATCACCGGCGCCGCAGCGCCCACCGGCCCGGGGGGCAAAGTCAAGGCCCATCTGGGCGTGGCCGCCATGCCGGACGAACGCCTGGATTACCTGGGCCGGTTGTATGAGCCGCGCAAGATCACGGCGGCCACCGCCCAGTTCGTGGACATGCCGGGCGTGGAACCCGATGAGATGAAGGAGAGCGCCTACCTGACCGGCTTGCGGCTGGTGGATGCCCTGGTCCATGTGGTGCGCACATTCCGGGATGAGACGGTGCCGCACCCCGCCTCGACGGTGGATCCGGGGCGGGATGCGGCCGACATGGAACTGGAAATGATCCTGGCCGACCTCTTTCAGGCTGAGCGGCGGCTGGAGAAGCTGGACAAGGATTTGCGCAAGGTCAAGGACAAGGACCTCCTGGCAGAGCAGGCGGTGCTGCAACGGGTCCGAGAGTTTCTGGCCGGCGAGCGCCCCCTGCGGGAGCTGACGCTGAGCCCCGACGAGGAAAAGCGGATCCGCGGCTTTACCTTCCTGTCCAGGAAACCATTGCTCCTGGTGCTCAACATGGACGAAGCGGACGTGGCCTATTTGGGGACGGCCGTGGACCATTTTGGACTGACCGGGTGGCGGGATCGGACCGGCGTGGCCCTGACGGGCGTCTGCGGCAAGATCGAGGAGGAATTCAGCCGGCTGACCCCCGAAGACGCGCGCACTTTCATGGACGATCTGGGCATCCCCGAACCGGGCCTGCATCGTCTGCTGCGAGAGAACTACCGGCTCTTGGGCCTGATCACCTTTTTCACCGTGGGCAAGGATGAGGTCCGTGCCTGGACCGTCCGCCGGGGGACCACCGCCCCCGAAGCAGCCGGGACGATTCATTCGGACCTGGAAAAGGGATTCATCCGGGCCGAAATCGCTGCCTATGACCAGTTTGTGGCCTGTGGGTCCATGCCCGCCCTGAAGGAGCGGGGTCTGCTTCGACTGGAAGGCCGTGATTACGTGGTGCAAGATGGCGATATCATGCTGGTCCGGTTCAACGTCTGACCCCACGCGCCCGCCCCCGGCCCGTTCGCAGCGCGAGGAGCACTTTGCGGGAACTTCATTACCTGATCTGCGTATGAATCAGATGTCCCGGCCGCATTCGGGGAAATTCGTCTGTTCCGATTCTTTTGGGGGCCGCAGACATCTAAGGTAACCAGCAGTGATCATCATGGAAAGGAGTGAATAACATATCATGACGAGCTTCAACGGAAAGAAACTGGCCTACTTCATTCTTGTACTGGGCGCACTCATGATCGGTGTCGGCATCGGCACCATCATCACCTATAAAGCCTCGGCCCACCCTGGCCCCGTGGCCGATAAGCTGAAAATCCAGGGCAGCGGCGATCCGCTGACTCTCAACAAGCAGTTCAACCTGGCCGACGGTTTCGCCTCGGTGGCCGAGGCGGTGGGACCGGCAGTGGTCAACATCAGCACCACGGCCCGGGTTCGCGCCCGAACACCGCAGCAGGAAAGCCCCTTCGGCGATGATTTTTGGCGCTGGTTTTTTGAGCGGGGCATGCCCCGCGAGCAGGTTCTGCGCAGTCTCGGCAGCGGCGTCATCGTGGACAGCAAAGGCTTCATCATCACCAACCACCACGTGGTGGGCGCCGCCGACACCATCTCCGTCAAGCTGGCCGACGGACGTGAATTTCCCGGTATCATCGTCGGCTCTGATCCGGACACGGATATCGGGGTCATCCGCATCAAGGACGACAAGCCGTTCCCCTTCGCCAAGGTCGGTAACTCCGAGGATTCCAAAGCCGGTGACTGGGTCATGGCCATCGGCAGTCCCTTCGGGCTGGATCAGTCGGTAACGGTCGGCATCATCAGCGCCAAGGGACGCATCGCCCAGACCCAGTCCCTGTTTACCGATTACATCCAGACGGACGCCGCCATCAATCGCGGCAACAGCGGCGGCCCGCTGGTAAACATGCGCGGCGAAATCATCGGAATCAACACCTTCATTCAATCACCCACCGGCGGCAACATCGGTATCGGTTTCTCCATCCCCTCGGGCACCATCGTCAATGTGTACAACCAGATCGTGGAATACGGCAAGGTCAGCCGCGGCCAGATCGGCATCTACATGAACACCCTGCCCATGACCGACGCCCTGGCCGAGTTCTTCAACGTGCCCGCAAAGGGGGGCGTCATCGTCACCGGTCTGACGGAGCAGGATTCCCCGGCCCGTGAAGCCGGTATTGAGTCCGAGGACGTCATCGTGGAATTCAACGGTCGGACCGTGGACAGTCCCGACACCTTACGCAGCCTTGTGGCCCAGACACCGCCGGGGACCGACTGCGAGGTGAAAATTATCCGCGACGGCCAGCCCAAGACCGTGACCGTTACCCTGGGCGAGCGGCCGCCCCTGCGGGCCACCCAGCCCAGCGGGCAGCCCTTCGATCTGGACGAAGAGGAGCAAAAGCAGAAACCGGAGATCGGTTTTTCCGTGAACGACATCCCCGCGGCGCAGCTGCAGCGTCTCGGCCTGGCAACGAGCAACGCCATCCTGGTGGAAGAGGTCAAGCCCGGCTCCCTGGCCGAAGAAGCCGGTCTGGAGACCAACGACATCATCGTCGAGGTGGACGGCAAGCCGGTGACCACCGCCCTGGCCTTCGTGAACAAGATCCGGGACATGAAATCCGGTGAGTCCGTTGTACTGAAATTCATCAAAATCAGCGCCAACAGCCAGGCCACGTTCTTTACGTCCATCACCAAGCCTTAGAGATATCCCACTCCGGGTGGTCTCCCATACGCCCCGGATCGTCCAGACGGCGATCCGGGGCTTTTCATTACCTGGGCCCGGTAACAGACAACGGCGCCAGGCATGACCGGCGGCGTCCCGGAAAAGACGAATCATGTTGCGCCGAATGTAACAAAAAGTTACTATCATCCATGGCTCTCGCCGGCGCGGAGAGTTCAAACTGCCGTAAACGTGGTGCCGCGGGATAAAGATGCAAAGGCATTGATTTTGCATCATACTTACCGGCTTTTTGTATTGAGGAGGTTCAACATGAAGCGTCGCCGCCGGATTCTCAACGAGCGCGGTATCTCCCTGCTCACGGCGCTGGTGGCCCTGGTGCTGCTGGCCGTGGGCATTCTGGGCGCCGCCGAGGCCTTTCTCTACTCCATCAAAAACAACGGTTCAGCGGGCGGGGTGACCACCTTGACCAACTTGGCCATGGAGACGGCCGAAAAAGTCATGTTGCTGCCCGATGACGATGCCGACGACACCACCGGTATCATGTCAGCCAGCGGATCCACCTTCGATGCCCTGACGACGCTGAATTTTCCCAATGCCGACCAACTGGCCAAACGGTATTCGGTGAACCTGACGGTCACCTCGGCCACCCATATCGATCCGAACATCATCAAGGTCGAGATCATCGCCCGTTATACGGCCAGTTATGCCGCCACCATGAGCACCACTCCGGCGGCCAGCGAAGTGCAATTCGTCACCTACCGTTACCGGGAATAGCCCAAGGAGAATGATCATGAGACGGAAAAACGCGTTGTCCGTACCCAATAACCGGGGCTTCAGCCTCATGGAGGCGCTGGTATCCCTCATCGTGGTGAGCATCGTCTTGGCCGGGGCCACGGCCCTTTTTCTCCAGAACCAGAAGGTCTCCACCGCCCAGGTGTCCCTGGCTACCATGCGCACCAGCCTGCGGGCGGCCATGGCCACCATCGGCCACGACCTGCGCAGCGTCGGTGCATTCATGCGCTCTTCGGGCGTTACCGCCTATTCCGGAAACACCGAGTTCGGATTGCGTTTACTGGAATGTAACAACATCAACCCCAGCGATCCGAGCAATCATATCGGCGGCTATACCGGCTACTCGGCCAACCTGCCCGACCGGATCCGGGTCATCGAGCCGGACCTGGCCAAGAACACCACCCTCTACGATTCCTACCAGCGGAACACCAACGACTTCAAGTCCGTCAAGATTCGTCCGGACGACTTCCTGATTGGCGATATCCTGATCATCACCAACGCCAACGTGACGGATGATCCTACCCTCTGGACGAGCGACCTGTTCGAGGTAACCAACAACCAATCCGTCGGTGGCTCCAATCCCTTTTCCATCCTCCATTTCGCCAACAACGCGCCCAGCGGACTCAACGGACCCCTAGGGTTCGGCGATCACGCCTATCCTCCCGGTTCGGCCGTGTTCCGGGTACGGGTATGGGAATACTACGTCGACCTTTCGGATCCGACGATTCCCAAGCTGTACCGGCGCGAGTTCAACCGGGCCCTGGAACTGGTGGCCGAGTACATCGAGGACCTGCAAGTGGCCCTGGGGCTTGACACCAACGGCGACGACAACATCAGCGATACGGAATGGGTCAACACGTCCTTCACCGCCATCACCGACGCCCAATTGCACACCCTGCGGGCGGTGCGCGTCACCCTGGTGGCCCGCACCGGCTACGTGCCGGTGGAGATGGCCGGCAAGCGGGCCGGCACTTACGATATCTATTACCGCCAGCCCGATGTGGAGGATCACCAGCCCGACAACGAAACGGAACTGCCGCGCTATCGTGAGGTCTACGAGGAAGTGATCTATCTGCGTAATCTGCGCCCGGACCGGAATTCATGAGGGATCAAGGAGGAATGATGAACTTCATCCGTCGATTGCTGAAATATCGGGAGCGCGCCAACAACCGGGGCGTGGTAATGATCATCGCCCTGCTCATTATGGTGGCCCTGTCGCTGCTGGCCACGGGCGTCATCCTCATCACCACCACCGAAGTATATGTCACCCGCAACGAAGCATCGGGCAAGGAAGCCTTCTGGGCGGCGGAGGCCGGCCTGCGCCACGCCGAGCAGATTATCAATTCGCTCGAATCCCTTGAAACGATCAATTCCATCTACCAGCAGGGCTACGATTCGCGCTGTTTCGATTACGGACCCGAAGTCACCGGCCACGCCGACTACAACCGAATCGGCTATGTGCTGACCACGGATGCCGGCCCCGTGCAGTCCGATTCCACCTTCAGCTCCGACCCGGAACTCAAGTATATTGTGTTCATTGCCAACAATTACGGCGTCGGTGAGGTGGACGCCAACGGCAACCGCATCGAGCAGGAGATGGACGGTATCGTCCTCGTTAGGGCCGTCGGCAACAGCGTTGGCGGCTCCCGTCGGATTCTGGAAGAGCAGTTTTTCCTGGAAAGCCTCGTCTATCCGGCCGCATCCGATATGAAGGGCGGCGGTCCCGGCGGCCTGCCGCCGCAATGAGGAGGGACGGCGCCGGCCGTCACGGGTTTTGGATCGACATCCGATTTGTCCGAAAATTCATTACTTGCAAATCACGCCTAAGTGTTGTATAGTGAGACAGGTAGAAGCGATCCTGTCGACTGCTTTCGACCGATTCCCTCTTGCGACCGCCGCCCTCGAAAGGGTCGCCTTTGGGGCACTGTCCGGACAGGGGCCGGGAGAAACAGTTGAATACCATCAGGATGGGTAAACGGAGAAGATAATGGAAATGAAAAAACATCGATTGTTCCGTTGGCTGGTGGTGATGGTGTGTTTTAGCCTGCTGCTGGGACTCACGGTGTTGGCCGACGAGGAGAAAACAGAGGAAAAGGCCAAGAAAAAAACCAGCCTCGTGGACCTGGCCCGTGGTTCCCGGCAGGATCGTTCGACGGAGACCACCCGAAGATACACCAATGAAGACCTGAAGAAGGCCGAAGGCAATATCACCTCCTCGGCGAATCTCCCCAAGGCCACGACGGCGCCGCCGCCCGCCGACGGCCAGGCACCGGCGGACCAGGAATCGGCTGCTGAGAAATACTACAAGGAAATTCTGGCGAAAGTGCGACAGATCGGGGATCTGCAACGACAGCGTGATGCCAGGTTAATTGATTTGAACGAATTGCGCCGTGAGTATAACAACGCAACCAGTGGTGTTTATCAGAACCGGGATGTAAAGCCTCGAATGGATGCCGCCTACAAGGAAGAGCGGGAACTGCGTGAAGAGGTGAAAAAGGCCCAGAAAGAACTGGCGGATCTGAAAGATGAAGCCCGTAAGAACGGGGTGTTGCCGGCCACCATCCGCAAGGCGGAGGAAGACGGCCAGAAAATGCCGGAACCGGACGTCCCGCCGGCCATCAAGTAACCGGCCGCCGGCGAGCGGGAAGGACGCGCACCGGGCCCGGCCTGGAATTGCCTGATACCCGACCCGAGGGGTGCCCCTCGGGTCTATTTTTGTGGAGCCGCGACGGGATCCGCCGCGGAGCTGGAAGATGAAGGAACCATCACCTCCCCCCATCCGGAACGAGTCGACGGACACCACCCGGCAGGAAAGCGGCCGGATTCTGCTGGTGGAAGACCGGCTTTCCCTGCGGGAGATGCTAATGGAATTCCTCACCGAATCCGGTTTCGCTGTGGTGCCGGCGGGGACGGTTCAGGAAGGGCTGCGGGTGTATCACCGGGGCTACTATCACCTGCTGCTCATCGACCTCAAGCTGCCCGACGGTTCCGGGTTGGATTTCCTCAAGGCCGTTCGCCAGGTGCGGCCGGCCCAACCGATCATCCTGATGACGGCTTATGGCACCATCGAGGATTCGGTCCAGGCCATGAAACTGGGGGCCGTGGATTTCATTCAGAAACCCATCGACCTGATTCAGCTGCGACACCTCATCCGCCGCAACATCGAGTTCGAACGGCTGCAGACGGAAGTGCTCCTCTACCGCCAGGAGTTCCAGCAGAACATGCGGCTGCCCGAAATGATCAGCTGCAGCCGCGCCATGGCCGACGTGGCCCGACAAATCCAGAAAATCGCCGGTACCGACGCCACGGTGTTGCTCATGGGCGAGAGCGGAACCGGCAAGGAGCTCTTCGCCCGGACCATCCACCAGCTCTCCGGCCGGCGGACAGGTCCCTGGGTGGAGGTCAACTGCGCCGCCATTCCCGAAACCCTCATGGAAAACGAGCTGTTCGGTCATATGCGCGGCAGCTACACCGGCGCCGAATCCACCACCCGCGGCAAATTCGAGTTGGCCTCGGGCGGGACACTCTTTCTGGACGAAATCGGCGAGATGCCGCTGGCGATCCAATCCAAGTTGCTCAAGGCGCTGGAAGAGAAACGGATTGTCCCCATCGGCGGCAACCAGCCCATCCAGGTGGATGTGCGGATCGTAGCCGCCACCAACCGCGATCTGGAGCAGGCGGTGGAGCACAAGACGTTCCGGAGTGACCTGTATTTTCGCCTGGCCCAGTTCCCGCTGCGCATTCCGCCGCTGCGCGAACGGCCCGAGGATATTCTGCCGCTGGCGCGGCATTTTCTGGCCGAGGCCGTTCGCCGCTACCACAAGTCGGCGGCGAAACTGGATCCGGCGGTGGAGTCACTGCTGCTGCACCAGACCTGGCCGGGGAACGTCCGGGAGCTGAAAAACCTGATGGAGCGGGCCGTCATCGTGGATGAAGACGGCCTGATCGAGACGACGGATGCATTTCCGGATTGCCCGATGCCGGATTTGCGGGCGACGGCCGTGTCCGTCCGGGAAGTGTTGGCCTTGGGCTTGGAAGGGTGGTTGCGTCGACGGGACGCCGAACTGGAAAAGGCGGCCATCGCCGCCGTCAGAGCCGAAGTCGGCGATGATCGGGCCATACTGGCTGCCGCCTTGCAAATCAGCCCGCGGACGCTCAACGCCAAATTGCGCCGGTATTTTGCCGCCGAAGATGCGGCTATTCCGATCGAGCCGCCGGATCGTGGCCCGGCGGCACCGGACCGCGATTGATACCCGGCAGGTTTGGTGTTTCCGTTTCGGTCCGGCAGGGGATCAGAAACTGTCCGGCCCCGTTGGTTGAAGAAGGTGAGGAACTTGTCCAGAATCAAGCAGGCATACGCCGATGCAGTGTACGAGGGGCGCCGGCCGGTCATTCCCTGCTTCCCGTTCCCCGTCAACCGGCGGCAAAAGGCCTTCCGGTTCATTCTTGAGCTGGCGGAGCGGGTGGCACCGACCGGCATCGGTCTGGTCTACCCCGGCCGGCAGGTGTTCGTCCAGCACCCGGCCGTCGCACCGGCACCGGAGGAGTTCAGCGAGTGGGATCTGTTCCAGTTCGTCTATGCCCTCAAGGCCCAGACCGGACAGCCGGTGGTGCTGGCCATCCATTACCGCGACATTGTCGGTTTCGGGGTGATTCCGTACGGCCAAGAAGGGCACAAGGTGGGATTGGATGCCCTGCTGGTCAGGCAACCCATCGTCGCCGAACTGGATTATTTTGCGGCGGAGATGCTGCAGCACGGGGTGGGTCTGTCCTTTATCATCGATGCCGGCGTCGATCATTCCGAGCTGACCCGCCTGCGACGGTACGCCACCGCCTTTGTCTACGTGGCTGACGACATGGCGCTGTCGGCGGTTTTGGCGTCCCACGAAACGGAGTCGGCGCCGGTTTTTCATTCCTGCCGCCGCCGGGAGCCGGCCCCCGGCGCCCAACCGGGGGAGCCGGTTCGGACCGGGATCCTGCTTGATCATGTGCTGCCTGGATCACCGGTCAATCCCACTTGGGAGATGACGCAACTCGACCAGGCATGCCGGACGGTGGCGGAGTCGCAGAATCAGCTCGTGATGGCTGCCGATGATGAACGCGTCGATCCGTTCAATCTGCCGGAGGACGGCCCATGACCGGCCGTTCGGAACCCGTGCTGTTTGTGGACGACGAGGCGGTCTGGCGCGGTGGCCAGGATTCCCTCCGCGATTTGATGATGGGATTGGCCGGGCAGGGGATTGCACCGGTGCTGGCCGCCCGGGCGGGCGGGGAACTGGCGGACAGGGTCGTCCGGGAAACGGATTGGCCCGTGCACGGCTGGCGCGCGGCCAGTGAATTCTCCCCGGTCGCGATCGCTTTTTTTCGGAAACTGATGCGGCGATACCGCCCCCGGATCGTCTGCTACAACACGCCCCGCCCCATCATCAGTGGACTGTTGGGTGCACGCTGGGCCGGGGTGACGGCCATCCACCTGTACACCCGGCGGGTGGATTTCCCCCTCGGCCGCAACGTGTTCAGCCGCTGGAAATACCACCGCGGTATCGACTGTTTCGTCGCCATCTCCACGGCCATCGCACGCCGCCTGGCGGATTACGGCATCGCGCCGCAGCGGATCTTCGTGGTTCATCCCGGCATCGGCCTGCCGGAGTTCGATGCCGTCGCTCCGGCCCGTGACAATCTGCCCCCGCGCAAGGGGCTGGTATTTTTCTGCATGTCGGCGCTGACCCCTGAAAAGGGGCATCATGTTTTGCTGGCGGCCTTTGCGCAGCACCTTCGGCGTTACGACAGCTCCGCGTTGTGGTTGGCGGGGGACGGTCGCTGCGAGGTTGAATTGCGGCAGTTGGCGGCATCGCTGGACATCTCTCCGGCCGTGCATTTCCTCGGCTTTCGACCGGATGTGCTGGGGGTGCTCAAGGCGGCCGACGCCCTGGTTATGCCCTCGCTGGACGAGGGATTCGGCCGTGCGGTGCTGTATGCCATGGCGGCGGGCAAAGCGGTGTTGGCGTCCCGGGTCGGCGGGTTGCCGGATCAGGTGTCGGACCGGGAGAACGGCTTGCTGGTGCCGCCCGGTGATGCGGACGCCCTGGCCGGTGGTCTCGACTGTCTGGCCGCCCACCCTGAGCTAGTCGCGGCAATGGGTCAGGCCGGACGGCGGCGGGTGGCGGCCTCGTTCACCCGGGAATGTACGGCGGAGAAATACATCCGGATATTCCGGCAGGTGTTTCAGGAATCCGGGACATCCGGGACAGATGACGGGTAGCGTCCCCTGGCCACCGCCGGTGTTCACCCGGAAACCGGTTTCGGCGTTCCGGCCTTTAACGATCATAAAAATGGGTAAAAATAGCGTCGCAAGGGTTGTTTCTCCATGACGAGTGATGTAAAATTGCGCCCGCTTTCGGAGATTGCTCGGGGAGGAAAACATGCATCCAGTACCGTCGGCACCGGTCATGACCGTCGAGTTGACCGGCCTGAAAAAAATCAGCCAGGGCAAGGTCCGGGATATTTTTGAATTGGGTGAAAACCTGCTCATCGTTACGACCGACCGGATCTCGGCGTTCGACAGTGTGTTGCCCAACGGCATCCCCTTCAAAGGAATGGTCCTGAACCAGATTTCCCTTTTCTGGTTTGACTATTTGCGGCAGGTGGTGCCCGGTCATGTCATCAGCGGCCGCGTCCACGAGATGCCGGCGGAGCTGAAGGCACACTGGGACGTGTTACGCGGCCGGTCCATGCTGGTACACCGGGCGCGGGTGTTGCCGGTGGAATGCATCGTCCGGGGCTATCTGGCTGGATCGGGTTGGAAGGAATACCGCCGGTCGGGGACGGTGTGCGGCATCCGCCTGCCCGAGGGATTGCAGGAAAGCTCTCCTTTGCCTGAACCCATCTTCACCCCGTCCACCAAGGCCGAGGAAGGTCATGACGAGAATATTTCCTTCGGGCGGATGTGCGATATCATCGATGAATCCTTGGCCCGCCAGGTTCGGGACATCTCGCTGGAGCTTTACCGCCGGGCGGCGGACTATGCCCGCAGCAGGGGGATTATCATCGCCGACACCAAGTTCGAGTTCGGGATGGTGGACGGCCGCCTGACTCTGGTGGACGAGGTGCTGAGTCCCGATTCCAGCCGATTCTGGCCGGCTGGCGAATACGCACCCGGCCGCGCGCAACCTTCGTTCGACAAGCAGTTCGTCCGCGACGCTCTGAACGAGATGGGCTGGGATCACCAGCCGCCGGCTCCACCCCTGCCGGAGCCGATTATCCGGATGACATCGGAAAAATATATAGAGGCATTTCGACGATTAACGGGAAAAGATCTTTTTTCCGTTGTCGAGTCGTGATATAAAGCGGGGGAGGTTCAGTTCCATTCTTCGGCAACCGGCGATCCTCCTCCCGGATCGACGGGTTTTTACGGGTCTCGGCGGGGATCAGTTGCATGCATCGGCTGTTATAGAATTTCCCCGAACGGTTTTTTCACCGTGTGTTGAACAGGATCCGCCTTCACCGAATGATACCGGTCAGGTGGGAAGGGGTCTTGTCGCCCAGACGGAAGGAAGCATCCGGCGAATGAACATCCTTGACATTATTTTTCTGGTGATTCTGGTTCTGTCGTTCGTATTGGCACTTTTCAAAGGATTGGTGAAGGAGATCATCTCCCTGGTCGCCCTGGTGGGTGGCTTGTTGCTGGCCGCAACCGGCTATGATACGGCGGCCACACTGTTTGGGAATTGGATCGACAGCGCCGCGTGGCGGGATGTCCTCGGGTTTCTGCTCATCTTCCTGGGGATTCAGCTGGCGGCTGGAATGACGGTGTTCGTCATCGACCGGATTTTGAAGTTCAGTCACATCAAGTGGTTCGACCGGCTGGCGGGTGGCGTTTTCGGAATTTTGCGGGGCTGGCTCATCTGCAGTGTCATCCTGCTGGCCATGACGGCGTTTTCTCTGGAATTGCCTGTGGTTCAGCAATCGGCGCTGTCGCCCTACCTGATGATCACGGCGCGCCTGGCGGCCGGCCTGGTTCCGGACGAGTTGCACCGGGAATTTGAGAAGCAGTATCGCCTGGTGTATGATCAATGGCTCGATGTGATGGATAAACTGCCGCCGGCGGCCACTGACGCCGAGTCCGTGCCAGGAAAATAAAGGTTCCTTTGGCGAAGCGTTGGTTGTAGCGAGTACCTCAACCGGTGAAGAAATTTATTTTGCAGGAATTTTTGGGGGCTCTGATTGAAAACAGGGATTTCATATGGTATGCTGATCGAGTCCCCCCTATCGAGGTAAGAGGAATCATGAATCTGCGTGATTTATCGGAAAATTCGTTGCGTTATCATCTGGAAACTCTTGTTAATGAATGCATTAGTCATGGAATCAGCTTCAAGGACGCCCTGGAGCAGATGGAGATGGAGTTCATCATGCAGGTTCTGGCTCGCTACAATTATAATGTTTCCAAATCAGCCGACATGCTTGAAATCAATCGCAACACCCTGAGCAGGAAAATTGAAAGATACCAGCAGTTTGAAAAATTTCGTCAACACCGGCACATTCACACCTCTGGAAAGTAATGATCCCCGTTTTACTCCCCCCAACCGGACCGCGCTTCTGGAAGAGACGGCCCACTTCAGCATTCCACTCCGCCGACTTCGGGTGCGGGTCTTCGCCTACCGCCGGTCATTCATCCGCCTGAGCCGCCGCGGCAGGGAGTTTCGCCTGGGAATTCATCCGGACCTGCTCCAGGCGCCCGAAGAAGTGCTGCGTTCGAGTCTCCGGCTCATTTTCAGTCGTATTCTCCGTCAGCCGCCCAATCCCCTGGATGAAGATCGGGTGAGCAACTTCAGCCGGGAGCTGCAACTTGGGCCGCCGGTGTCTTTCCGGCGACACATCACCTCCCTGTTGGCGCCGGCTGGCCAGCATCATGATCTGCAGCACCTGTTCCAGCGGGTCAATGATGAATTGCTCGACGGTGCCGTCGCGGTTGCCCGGCTGGGCTGGAGCCGTCGCCCCGCCCGGCGTAAAATGGCCTGGTATCTGATGGATGAGGACTGCATCGTGGTGAGCCGTTGGCTGGATGATCCCCGCATCCCCGAATATTTCCTGGAATTCGTCTTGTACCATGAAATGTTGCACGTTCTTTTCCCGGCGCGCCGTCGCGGCCGGCGGTTGATGTATCATCATCGCGAATTCCGGACCATGGAACGTGCTTTTCCGCGTTACGAGGAAGTCCGGCGGTTCGAAGAGCGGCTGCCTCGCCTGCTGGGCGGTCCGACGGCGCGCCGCCGTGGCCGGGCTTGATCGTCCGGCAGTCCGGTTTCGAACGGACGACGGTTTCAGCAGGATATTTCCGCCGACTCGGCGGCAAGTGTTTCCGTCAGCCAGCGGAGATGGTCGATGAGTTCCAGTGGTTCCTTGCACGTGTACAGGATCTGACGGTGGCGGGCCGCGCCGGGAAAATCATAGACCAGCCAGCTGCAAAATTTCTTCATCTCCCCCAGGATCTTCTTTTCCGGGTGCTCCCGATACGTGGTGCAGGCCATGTCCAGGCACAGGCGCAGGGCGTCCGACACCTGGGTCGGGGTGTAATCGCCCGTCGTACGCAGGTCATGGATCTGCCGGATCAGCCAGGGATTGCGCATGATGCCGCGACCGATCATCACCGCGTCGCAGCCGGTGACCTCAAACATGGCCAGGGCATCGGCGGGCTGGACAATATCGCCGTTGCCGATTACCGGGATGGGAAGGGCATCTTTGAGCCGGCGGATGTGACTCCAGTCGGCCTGGCCGGTGAAACCCTGGGCCCGGGTGCGGGGATGCAGGGTGATGCCGTCCACGCCGCAATCCACGGCCATGCGACCAACGTCCAGGTAATTGATGCTGCTCTCGTTGAAGCCGGAGCGGATCTTGATGGTCAGGGGGACGTCGACTTCCTGGCGTACGGCGGTGATGATCCGCTCCAGCAGCGGCAGATCCTTCAGCAGGTACGATCCGCCCAGGTTACGCACCACCTTGCGGGCGGGACAGCCGACATTGATGTCCACCATGTCGGCCCCAGCGTCCTGAGCCAGGCGGCCGGCCGCGGCCATGGATTGGGGCCTCGATCCGTAGATCTGGATGGCGTAAGGCCGCTCGTCAAGTCCGGGCGGCATCATGGCCAACGTGTTCGGCTGATTCCGAATCATGCCCTCGGCGCTGACCAGCTCCGAGTAGGTGATGCCGCAGCCGCCCAGCGAGCGGATCACGGCACGGAAATAGCGGTCCGTGATGCCGGCCAGAGGGGCCAGAAAGACGTTGGGTTGAATGTTGAGTTTGCCGATGCGTATTTCGTGGCCCTTCGTCATGATCGATCTTCTCCGGATGAGGTCATCCCATCGGGATACGGCAACGGATTACAATTCCTTGTTGTCAAAATGCATACTGCCGGCACGAGGTGTTTCCGGTGGCGGCGGCGGTTCCGTCCGGGCTCGCCGGCGACGAATGAGAAGAAACGGCAACGCCAGCAACAGACCGATCAGGATGCCCATGGCCGTAGGCAGCGGTTGGAAGAATTCGGCCAGCGTCTTCTCCAGGGTCGGATAGGGGACGGCAAGCGGGACATCGAATACCGGCATGGCTTCGCCATCCACCATGGACTGGAAGCGGAAAACGAGCTCTGCCGCGCGATGTGCCTCCGGTTGGATTTCCCATACCCAGAGGTCCGTATTGTCCCGTAGCGGCGACTGCACGTTCTTGATCTGAAAACCCTTGCTGCGCGGCTCCAGCAGAATCTGGAATTCGGGGAACTGTTTCACGTAGTCCAGAATCAGCCGCAGTTCAGCGGACGCGTCCAGGCGCAATTCGCCGGCCGGGCGGCATTGGTTGCGCAAGGTCAGCCGGTTGGGGCCGGCGGCGGAGAGTTCCCGCGGGGCGGTGATGGTGACGGCGCCCAGATCCTGGGCCTCGAATGCCAGGCGGATGATGATTTCCTGCTGTTCGTCGGTGGTTCGTCGTTCTGTCTGGATGTCCAGAAGATTCTGGGAGAGGAGCTTCGATTCGATGATGTTCTTCTGGCGCTGCAACTCCATGAGCTGGGCGGCCTTTTTCTGGTCCTGGGTGGTCAGCAGGGTCAGCTGCATGTTCAGGTCGGCGATATTCCGGCGGGCTTCTTCAATTTCCTTTGTGAGGGAATCGATTCGAGCCGCTTGTTCCGTCTGAAGGCGCCCGGCCTCCACCAGATCGGCCTCCAGCTGGGTGATGCGGGTTTGGTAGGCCCGGTTGGCGGATCGCGCCTTCCGGAACTCCTGACTCAGGGCGTCGAGCATGCGCTCGGGCGTGCCCGCGGCCCCCTCGCCGAGGCCGATTTCGCCGATGGTGCGACGGATGGTCTGGTGGAGATTGTTTTGATCGGCCTCGAGGGACCGGTTTTGGGTTTGCAGTCGGGCAATGCGCTCGTCCAGGTTCTGAATCCGCTCCTGGTAATCCCGGGCGGCTGACTGCAAAATCGCCTTGTTTTGTTGAATTTCCCGCAATTCGTTGCGCGCTTTTTCCAGTTCGGACCGGCTGATCCCCAGCTCCGTTGTCTGTTGGCGGATGCGGGACTGCAGGTTGTCCACGTCCTGCTGCAGGGCCTGGGCGGCAGGATTTTCCGGCAGCACCAGGCGATGGACTCCGGATTCGGGCAGACTGCTCAGACGGGCCTGATCGCGGATGAATTGCCGATAACGGTCGGAAATGTATTCCTGCGGTGCCTGGTCCAGGTCGGCGGGGGTCAGACCCAGGGTGAAGACCCTGGCCAAGACGGCATTGAAGTTATCGCTGGCCGTGAATGGGCCGTCCAGCTCTGTGGAGAATTCAAAACGGATTTTCGCCTTTTTCGAGCCGTCGAAGGCAGCAATTTCAAAGGTGATGTCCCGTCCGCCGAAATCGATGTCGACGATCCGCACCTTTTCCCTGAGGGCGAAGAGAGGCTGGTAGGCTGTGGACTCGAAATCCGGCCGGTATTGCCCGCCGGCCTGGACGGCTATTGTCAGTTCCCGGCCGGGGACCGGCAACTTCAGGTAAAATGCCTTGTTGAGGTAGCGGGTGATATACACCTGCTGCAGGTTGCGGTCGATACCGGCCCATCCCGTGCTCCCCATCACAACGAGTAAGGTGCCAATTAGCAAGTTATTCAGAAAAAAATATTTTTTCATCATCGGCTACTCCAGGGTTGAAATTTTAACAAACCCCCTGGCATTTGTTAACGGGAAATGATAATATGATCGGTTCTGTCGCAGACCGTCAGGGCAAAGCAATCACAGATCCGGAGCCATGAAAAATCAACCTGACATATTCGTCCGTGCCGTATCCGAGGCTGAATTTCCTTCCCGGTACGGCACTTTCATCATCCGCGGCTTCGAGTATACCAAAACCCGGGAGCCTTACGTGGTGCTGACCAAGGGGGCGTTCGACGGTGAGGCCGCGCCGTTGCTGCGGATCCACTCCCAGTGCCTGACCGGGGATGTCCTCGGCTCATTGCGCTGCGATTGCGGCGAACAGCTGGCCGAAGCCCTCATCCGCATCGAGGAAGACGGCTGCGGGATCCTCATCTATCAGCTGCAGGAGGGGCGGGGTATCGGCATCCTTAACAAGCTGCTGGCCTACGAGCTGCAGGACCAGGGGGCCGATACCGTTGAGGCCAACGAGATGCTCGGCTTCGAGGCCGACCTGCGCCAGTACGACGCCTGTGTGGAAATCCTCAAGTATTACGGGATCCGCCGGGTGCGCATTATGTCCAACAATCCGGCCAAAATCCAAGCCCTGGAAAACGGCGGCATCCGGATTGCGGCCCGCATACCCCTGGAAATGAATCCCGACCAGAAACGCCACCAGTATCTGCTTACCAAAAAGAACAAGATGGGCCATCTGCTGGAAAACGTGTAACCCGCCGCCAAACCTGCAGTCCCATATCCAATCCGGCCCCTTTGTCCTCGGTTTTCGTATTCATCCTGCGCTTGCGTGCCGCTACTGTTCGGCGGCCGGCCAGGCCTGCAATCCGGGTGTTCGCCGTTTTGCCCATTCGCCCGTCACTATGTCACCGTGAAGGTGCCAGGCTCTGTCACAAAAGTGTGTCAATGTCTTGAGGTCCGGCCGGCA
>JAFGRT010000058.1 GCA_016935015.1 Acidobacteriota bacterium
CTCACCCTGCAACCCCGCCAAACCCGCAAATTCGTGCTATCGAGCCACGACCCCCTGCAGGCGGGCTATCTGCGCCTGGCCGGCGACAAGTCAGCCACCGCCAATGCCCTGGCCACCGCTTTTTCCTACCACTACTGCCCGGACGGCCCGCTACTGGATTCCACGGCCACCCCCCAAAGCCAGCGAGGCGACCGCTTTTTCTTTCTCGTCGAAAAAACGGATCTGGCCAACACCGGCTTCGCCTATTGTGCCGCTGACCTGCCGGGTGGATTTCCCGTCATCCTCACCCTGCTGGACAGCGAGGGCACTGAAATCGGACAGCACACACTGGATTACGACGGCTATGCGGCCCGCTTTTTCGCCGGCGCGGACGGCATTTTCCCCGATGTGCCCGACGGATTCAGCGGCGCCATCCGGATCGATTCCGCCGCCGATCTGTACCTGGCCGTACTCGGATTCACCGTCACGGCCGGGGACTCCTTCCAGTTGACCAGCCTGCCGCCGCGACTGGACCCACCGCCCGGTGCCGGCGTTCTCGCCACCCTGGCGGACCAGGGCGATCCGCGGGGGCTGGCCTGCCAGGGGACGGATCTGTGGGTCCTGGACGGCCAGGAAAACCAGCTCACCAAGATCGACCCGGCCGGCAATGTGCTCGACACCATCGCCGTCCCGGGCATCGATCCGCAGGGGCTGACCTGCGACGGCACCAACCTGTGGTGGGCCGACGCCTTCGGCTTCGAGCCCAAGATCTACCGTCTCGACCTCAGCCAGGCAGGCGGGGCCACCATTCCCCTGACCTTCCGGTGGTATCCCTGGCCCCGCGGCGTGGCCTGGGACGGCAGTTCATTCTGGGTGGCTGAAGTCCTGGACAAAAAAATATACCGGATCGATACCGGCGGAAACGTATTAGGCTCCATCCCCACTCCTGGGAACTGGCCCAGCGGCCTGGCCTTTGACGGCAGCCACCTGTGGCTGGCCGATGATGTCGCCCAGAAAATCTACAAACTGGACATGGCCACCGGTAACGTGCTCTTCTCCTTCGATTCACCGGGCATCTCTCCCCAGGGCCTCGCCTTCGACGGCACGCACCTGTGGCATTCCGATTACCACAGCGACGAGATCTACAAGCTGGACACAGCGGGCAATATCGTCGGCTCCTTCGACTCACCGACATTCGCCCATTTCGGCATGGCCTTCGACGGGACCTACTTGTATCTGGTGGATTTCGATAATGAAATCTTCAAGATGGACCGCAACGGCACCGTGGTGGAAACATTCCTTTCGCCGGCCCAGCGCTCCCGCGGGATGACTCACGATGGCCAGCGGCTGTGGGTGGTCGACGATCAGCAGGACAAGTTGCTGGAGATCAGCTCGGGCGGCAGTGGCATCACCGAGTTCACCGCACCGGTCGGCCATCCCGAGGGGCTGGCCTGGGACGGCAGCTGCCTCTGGGTTTCCGACAGCATCAACCAGATGATCCACATGCTGGATACGGCCGGCAACGTGCTCGCTTCCTTCGACTCGCCGGGCCCGGATCCCCAGGACCTGGCCTTTGACGGCACCTGTCTCTGGCACATCGATGCCTACACCAAAAAGATCTATCGTCTGGACACCTCCGGGCTGGTGGTCGATTTCTTCGATTGTGCGGGGCGCGACGGTACGGGCGCCATCGGGCATCCCCAAGGACTGGCCTTCGACGGGGTGTACATCTGGATGGGCGACACGCTCTACCACCAGATCCACAAGATGGACGTGCGTCGCTGACCAACGGCCGCTGGCCGGAATATATCCGCCGGCAACATGGACCGCGGCGGATGGGCCGTGTTACGATGTCTTCACATCACCAGGAGTTGACATATGTCCAGAATACACCTGCTTGCCTGCTGGTCAATGGCGTTGTGGCTGATGGTCTTCGCCTGCACCGGAACACTGCCGGGCGCCAATGACACCCGTGAAGAAACCCTCTGTGTTATCGAGACAACCCAGGGCACCATGACGTTCCGTTTTTTCGAGACGGATGCGCCGCTGCATTGCGCCCATTTCCGCACCCTGGTGCAGGCAGGGTTTTACGACGGCAAGACCTTTTACCGCGTGGTGAAGGGGCATGTCATCCAGGCCGGTGACGGCGAAGGCACCGCCGGCCCCACGGTCCGGGCGGAATTCAACGCCCGGCCGCACATCACCGGCACGGTGGGCATGGCCCGCGACGAGGACCCCGACAGCGGCAGCACCGAATTCTACATCTGCCTGGCTCCGCGGCCGCACTTGGACGGCAAGTACACGGTGTTCGGCCAGTTGGTGGACGGCTACGACGTGCTGGAGAAAATCGGCCACCTGCCCGTGAACGAAAGATTCGTCGGCGAAGAGCGGAAGGTGGCCTTTCACGAACCGCAGGAGCCGTTGGTGATCCGAAAGGTGACGCTCCAGACTCGCCCGGCGGAGTGACCGCCTGCGGTGAAACTCACCGCGGCTTGCCCCCGAAACGGCGACGGCGGCCATCGGTCGCGGGTGACAGGAAAGGCCGGGGGTAAACGATTGTCATCCGGCGACTGGCGACACCAGGCCGTTTACTGTCCTCTCGCCCCCGTCAATCAAAAATACCCGCCAGCAGCTGGGCCAGCAGCACCTGATCGGCGGCGTCCACGTCACCCGAACCGTCCACGTCGGCCAGTTCCACCGGCGCTACGAAGGGCTCCGGCCCAGGCGCAAGGTTTCCAACGCGGAAATTCGCCAGGATGGCCAGATCGGCTGCCTCGAACGCTCCCGTGTAGTTCAGGTCGCCCGGTGTCGGAGCGAAATACTTCACCTGGTCCACCCAGCCGGCATCCAGACCGGTGGATACGGCCTGGTCTTTCACGTACGCCCAGACCAGGCTATGGACCCCTTCATTCACGGTCATGATCCGGCGCTCCCACTTCCGCAGACCGGACAGGCTCATGACGGTCTTCTCGTCCACCATGAAATACAGAAAATCCCAGTTGAACTCCGACGATACCTGCCAATAGTATGAGAGGATGCCCGGTCCCTCGACCCAGGCGCCGAAGTAGGAATGGCCCCCGTCGCCGATGAGACCACTCCGGGCGGCGCTGTCGCCGGGGTAGTGGTGAACGTCCTCCTGTCCGTACCACGGGCTGTCGCCGCCGACGAACCAGTCCAGCGCGTAGTTGTCCAGCGCCTGGCTGAGGGGCGGCAGCACGATGAAGGCGGGTTCACTGTAAGCCGTCCACTCCCCGCGCAGGCCCGATCCGTTGAGGGCCCGCACCCGGGCCTGGTAACCGTTGCCCTCCTGAACGTTGGTAAAGGTTTTTTCCGTGACATTTCCCACATAGTCGAGAAAAGTCACGGCTTTGGCCGGCAGTTCCGTCACTTCCAGCTCATAGCCGATGATGCCGCTCTCGGCGTCGGTGCAGGTGCCGGGGTCCCAGGTGAATGTGATCAACGGCCGCCGGATGGTGGGTCCGTCCGGGACCTGGGGTGTAACGGGGAGGCCTCCGGGCGGCGTCACGTCCTGGTAGTCGTCCTCGATATCGAAGGTAATGAGTCGGGTATCCACATCCAGATCGATGCGCCGGACCGCCTTGCCTGTGGGCGTGCCGTCATATCGGTCGCTGCGCGGTGCCTGGTCGGGGCCGAATTCGTCATCTTCCTGGAAATAGTCGGGCAGACCCGCCGGAAAACCAAGCTCGATCTGGTTCAGTCCGTCGGCCTCGACCAGGCGCAGTAGCTTGTGCTCGGTGTAGGAATTGTCGTACCGGAAGTTCGTGCCCGAGTCGTTGAGACGGGAATCCACATGCCAGATGAGCAGGCCGTCGGCGGGATTCAGTGAATCATTGGCCGTCCGCCAGCGATTCTGGATCATGAAATACTCACCAAACGTCTTGCCCGGCATCATTTCGGGCATCAGGATGATGGCCTCGGGGTATTCGCCCGCCGGCGGCAGAACCGTCCCGGGGGACGCCGAATTCACCACCATGGGAGTCAGCCATTCCAGCATGAACTTGCTGAAGCAGTTGTGGTCGCCCCGGGTGGCGTCCATCATGTCCAGACCGCCCACGCCACCGGAGGGGCCGATATTGTCGTCGTAATCGTAGTAATCGGGCAGGCCCAGGGCATGACCGGTCTCGTGGATCACCGTCGTGGGGCTGAACTGGCCTGGATAGCCGTATGCCTCCCACTGCCAGGAGTAAGTATCCAGCACCTTGCCGTCCAGCACGACGCCGGAGTTGACGTAATTGGTCATGTAGCCCCACCAAAAGTCGGCCCAGCCCTCGTGGGGGCCGGTCCAGACCACTACCAGGTAATCGATGGTGCCGTCGCCGTCGTTGTCGTATGGGCTGAAATCATGGCCGGCATCGTCGTAATGGGCGAGCGCCTCGGCAATGAGCGCCTCACGGCCGGGACGGGACTTCACCACCTGGCTGCGCGGATAGGGGGTCGTATACCAGCCGAGAATATCCCCCTGGATGTCCAGCTGGCCGTAGGAGGAGCGCTCGTAATAATTGTGAAGGCTTTCGTACGGGAACGGCATCCCCGTTTCGCCGGCGCCGAACAGCTTCGATTCCATGAATTCGACGCTGTTGCCGGGCGGAAAATCGGCGAAGGCGATGAGCAGGGCCACGATCTTCACCGTGCCTTTGGTGGGCATGCCCCGCCAGGCCGGCGGCGGCGCCAGCACCTCGTCCATGGCCTTGTCGTCCAGCCCCTGCTGTCGCAACAGGAGTCGCCGCAGGTTGTATTGCGTCCGCTCCATGAGCCAGGGCGCCGCCCGATGGTTGCCCAGTTCCCGGGCGGCGGTGAGCCGCTGTTCCCAGGAGCCGTCCCGCCGGTACTGCTCGATCTGCTGGGGCGTCGGCGGCTCCAGGGCATGCGTGGCGTCTGTCATAACCGCTATCAAGAACATCATCAGGACCACTACCGAAAAAAAACCGTTTCGTTGTCCGACCATCGCTTCTTGCATCCGTCTTCGCTCCTTATGATCACGCATTCTGCCCCTCATTAAACATCCTGCCGGTGTTACGGCATGGGTTTTTTCAAAAGGGTGATTATACCCAAATGTCATCCAACCGGCAATATAGATGTCATTCCCGGGGCCTACAGTTCGCTTCTGATCCCGGCTATGTTCCGCGTATGGTCCCACAGGGAAGGATTCCATCTTCGGCCAGCCGCTGCAAGCCGGACATCGGCCGGGGAAGAAATCCGGAAGCATCTTGGCTCCCCTTTGGTGTGTCTTTGTCCGTGTTACCAGCCGTTTCGCTCTGTCGCCCCTTCTTTCCTGCCGCGCCCGGCAGGGGCAGGCGATGGTTGTCGGCCACAGCCGGCCTCGTGCCGGCGGGGCCATGACTGACGGCCAGCTGATCAACCCTGTTGCTCACCGCCACCACCGGCCTTGCGCCGGTGGAGCGGTGTTCTCCGGATACGTTCCGCATACGGTGAACAGGTTGTTGGCCAGTGATTTCCGCCATTAAGATGGTGCCAGGCTATGTCACAAAAATGTTGCGGACGTGGCTTGGCCGTTTCGCCCACTCGCCCCATCGCCC
>JAFGRT010000006.1 GCA_016935015.1 Acidobacteriota bacterium
AAGCAAATTAGCGCTCACATCCGTGGAATTCATCCTGTCCTACAGAATTGAAGAAATATTGATTTTTTTATTTTTTTATCATTTTTTCCTTGAACTGCGATATTATTTAGGCTATTTGTAGGAAAAGTGGCGAAAACCGCCGTCAGTAGGTGATCATGGTAGAAAATGAAACAAAAGTGTTGATCGTGGATGATGAGCCGGAAATTACCCGTTCCATGTCTGACTATCTGGTCGACCTTGGATATCATGTCATCACACTGAATTCTGCTATCGATGTACTGGAAACCGTCTCATCAGAAAACCCTGACATCATCATCCTCGATATTATTTTACCTGGGACCGATGGTCTGACGCTCTGCCGCCATATCCGCCAACTGCCAAATTATTACCCGGTCATTCTGCTGACTTCCAAATCGGACATTATCGACAAGGTAGTTGGTTTGGAGATGGGCGCGGATGATTACGTAACCAAGCCCTTCAGTTTGCGCGAGGTGGAAGCGCGTATAAAGTCGGTTTTACGTCGTCAGTTTCTGGCCCAGAAAGGGCAACAGCGTTCCACGACCGGTAATCTACTTCAGTTTGATGAATTATCCCTGGATATTCAGAATCACATGTTCAAGGTTGGTGAGAACAGAGTGGATCTCACACCCAAAGAATTCGAACTGATGAAATTATTCATGTCCTTTCCCGGACGGGCTTTCAGTCGTGATGAACTGTTGGAAAGAATTTGGGGCGAAGACTACAGAGGGTATCATCGCACGATCGATTCTCATATTAACCGTCTCCGTCTAAAAATCGAAAATATTGCCGATCACCCCAAAATTATCATGACCGTATGGGGCGTCGGCTATAAATTGAATGAGACGTTTTGGTCCAACAAATAGACTTTTCTAGGAGGAAAGTATGAACAAGGCTGATTTGATCAAAAAAATGGCTACGGATGCCGGCATTACCCAAAGCCAGGCAAACAAGGCCTTCGGGGCCATGGTGGACGGCATCGCCACCTCCCTGGCCAAGGGAAAAAGAGTGATCCTGGTTGGATTCGGCACTTTCTCCGTCAGCGAACGAAAGGCCCGGACCGGTCGCAATCCCAAGACCGGCGCCCCGCTACGCATTCCGGCCCGGAAGGTTCCTAAATTCACGCCCGGCAAAGCTCTTCGCGATCGCGTCTGAAAACGATCGTTACGGATCATTTGTGAAAAAAAAAGGCCCCTTCTTCGGGGCCTTTTCTTATCTCTTATCTTTGCTTCGGTATCTAAATCGACATGGGCATAATTACGTATTTATAGACATAATCCAACTCGCCGTGGGGCCTGAATAATCCAGGTGCCTCATTGTCACTGAATTCAAAAATGACTTCTTCGCTCTCCACAACATTCAAAAATTCCAAGAGATATTGGCTGTTGAATCCCAGGGAAACATCCGCGCCGCTGTAGTCGATTTCTATCTCCATTTCCGCTTCCCCCTTCTTGATATTTTCGGTACGCAACAGCATTTGTCCAGACGTGATCTTGAACATGATTCTCTTGGATATTTCGTCCGCCAGTACATTGACCCGGTTGACACTTTGTTTCAGCTTTTGCGTTGTGAAGATCAGCTTGTTTTTCAGATTGCGCGGTATGACAAGCTCATAATTGGGAAACTGACCGGCGAGCAATCTTGAAACGAGCAGCCGATTTTCCATCTTGAAAAAGAGATGATTTTCATCATTGGCAAACTGAACGAATAGATACTGATCGGCTTGCAGAATCTTGTAAAGCTCAGCGACGGTTTTTTTGGGAATCAGGATTTTCAGATCCTTTTCCAGGTTCTCAAATTCTTTGGTCGCTTCTACATAGGCCATGCGATGGCCGTCCGTGGAAACCATTTTGATGAAATTGCGGTTGAGGATCAGCAAAATACCATTGAGGGTAAATCGTGACTGTTCCTGCGTGACGGAGAAAATCGTCATCTGAATCATCTTGCGCAGGATATCGCCGGGAATGGTGATATCTTCTCCCCCAATGGCGGGAATTTCCGGAAAGGTCTCATCCGGCAGACACACCATTCGTGATTTTGACTTGCCGGAAATGATAAAAACCCTTTCCGAATCTTCGGTACAAATTTCGATGTCCGAATCCTCCGGCAGATAGCGAACCAAATCCGTCAGTTCTCGTGCCGGAATGGCAATGGCCCCTTTTTCCTCGATATTGGCGGGACAGGATGTTTTGATGCTTACATCCAGATCACTGCCGGCCAGAGAAATCGTTTCATCATCCCGGTTGGCGTCGATCAGGATATGGGAAAGAATAGGCAACTTTGTACTCTTCTCCACAACAGGTGTTATTTGGCTCAGCTCATGAAGCAGTTCGGATCGCGACACTTTGATTTTCATGGAACGCTCCTGCTTGTTCTTGACTATATATTTTATCAGAAATTAGATACTAGAGGTAGTATTTGAGCCTGTGAAAGTTGTGAAAAATTCACCTAACTTCTTTTTTTGGTCACATCTGTCCCTGTGAGTAATCTGTGGATATTATTCTTCGAATTGACTCCACATCGTTAAAAACCTTCATTCGATTTTTCCACAAATAATTCCACAGCTGAATTCACAAACAGATTGTGAAGAAAAGATGTATACCTAGTCAATCAAGTTTCTTAGACGATTCAAAACGGAACGTAACTCTGGATTGGATTCTTTCATTTTCTCAATTTTCTGGACCGCGTACAGAACCGTGGTGTGGTGCTTACCGCCGAATTCCTTCCCTATTTTGGGAAGGGAATAATCCGTCATCTTTTTACAGAGGTACATGGCGATTTGACGTGGTTCGGCAATGGCCCGCTGATTGCTCTTTGTCAGAAGGTCCGACGTTTTGATTTTAAAGAAATTAGATACCACTTTCTGAATCTTTTCAATGGTAATGACTCGCTCCTCGGCGGCCTTAATATTGGTCAGGACACGTTTGGCCAGGTTTAGATCCAGTTTTTCACCCATCAGAGAGGAATAGGCGATGAGGCGGATGAGAGAGCCTTCCAGCTCGCGGATATTGGATTTGATATTGGAGGCAATGTAGTGGGCGACATCATCGGGGATATCCACACCTTCCATTTCCGCTTTCTTTCGCAAGATGGCCATCTTCGTTTCGAATTCCGGCGGCTGGATGTCAGCGATGAGTCCCCAGTCGAAACGGGATTGCAGTCGTTCCTCGATGTTGGGTAGCTCTTTCGGCTGGCAGTCGCTGCTGATGACGATCTGTTTCTGGGCATCATACAAGGCATTGAAGGAATGGAAAAACTCCTCCTGGGTTTTATCCTTGCCCGAGAGAAACTGGATGTCGTCGACCAGGAGGACATCGATGTTTCGATATTTTTCGCGGAATTGAAGCATCTTGTTATAACGGATGCTATTGATGAGCTCGTTCATGAACCGTTCCGAGGACATGTACACCAGTTTCAGCTGAGGATTTTTGGCCAGAAGATGGTGGCCGATGGCTTGCATCAGATGGGTTTTGCCGAAGCCGACCCCGCCGTAAATATAGAGCGGGTTGTAGGAAGTGGCCGGATTATCGGCTACGGCCATACAGGCAGCGTGCGCAAACTGGTTGGAAGACCCAACGATAAATGAATCGAAACGATAACGGGGATTCAGCTGCACATCTCGGAAAAGAGGCTGGGCGGCTTTATCGGAACGGAGAACTTTCTCGGGTTTGAGATAACCGTTGGCATCGGCCAGGGTGTCAACGATGAATTTTACACGATATTCGGAGAGCTTTAACGCCTCCTGCGCCTCTTGGATCAGGTCGGAAAAATTTTCCGTAATCCACTCCTTGAAATACTTGTTGGGGACTCGGACAATGATTTCATTGCTGGAAAGTTCTTCCAGACGCGTAGGCTCAAACCATGTGTTGAAACATTCGGGCGAAACTTCACTGTTGACGATATCGAGAATTTGCTTCCAGTAATCCAAACGATGTGGTCCCCCTTTTCTAATATTTCCATTTACGAAAAAAGGTATTCAGCCATGCTCGATCGCGATGGTCCGTCATGAAGGTTTCTCCCTGATAACAGAGAATCAAACGGTTCGAATACCAACATCATCATTTTCTATGTGTAGAGACGGCATAGATATCACACATGGCCCTGTGCAACACCCCGTCTTCCGTCGGAGAAGAAAAAAAACGGAGCACGGAACTCTCGGAGGGATTGCCGATAACGATCAGGTCGACTTCGAGTTCTTCGGCCTTTTCAATGATCGTTTTGACGACATCCCCTTTTTCAACAATATATTCGGTGTTCACAGATGACAGAAGCTCAGAAGGCACATGTGTGGAGACGCTCTCCTTCAGTTCGTCGGCGGTATGGGCGCGGGTGTGCAGTGAACCGGCGACCAGCGAAGGCGTTCCGGCCATAGGTTCGTTGACATGTAAAAAATGAAGACGACCGCCGAACGTGTGCGCGAACTGAACGGCTGTTCGGGCAATCCGGCAAAGATATTCATCAAAATCGACGGCGGCCAGGATAGTATGGATTCTTAGCATGTCCCCTCTCTCGTGTGACCCAGATGAAGTGTGGGACCCATTCTACATGTTTTCGGACTGTTTTAGAAGAAAAAAGATTAGATTGTCCGGGTGCATGTAGATCTTGATTAAAGTAAAGAAAAAAAACGGGTTCTAATGATTACGAACGTTTCCGTAAAAATCAGGATCACCGGTGTAGAATCGGATTGTCCGCATGTTAAAAATGTCCGCCTCATGATCTTAAAATGATGAACTTGACCGGTTGTAGTCCTTTGTGTGCGGCAATTTAACCGGTTCCAGAGCGATGGTGAATGAGACATTCCACGCGGATGATCATGGACGACCCCCCTTGACAGGATGAGAGAATGAGATAAGATGTTGGCCGGTTCCTTTCCGGAACCCATCCGTGTCGTAAACGTATGTTGATCATTTGCACTTCATAAACGGGAGGCAGGCATGTCCAGTGTGGATATCAATCGTCTTACAGAGGAGATCAGGTTGGAAAGCCGCTTCGTGGAAGAAGTTCTGGGCCAGGTGCGCAAGGTCATTGTCGGCCAGGATTATATTACGGAAAGACTGCTTATCGGTTTGCTGACCCAAGGGCATATTCTGCTGGAAGGGGTGCCGGGATTGGCCAAGACGTTGTCCGTCCAGACACTGGCGTGTACGATCAACGCCAATTTCCGGCGCATTCAGTTCACTCCGGATCTGCTGCCGGCTGATCTGACAGGCACGCTGGTGTTCAATCAGAAGACCGGAGAGTTTTATCCACGACGCGGACCGATCTTCGCCAATCTGATTCTGGCCGACGAGATCAACCGTGCGCCCGCCAAAGTGCAGAGCGCCTTACTGGAATCCATGCAGGAGCGTCAAGTGACTATCGGCGACAGTACCTATCCATTGCCGGAGCCGTTTCTGGTGCTGGCCACCCAGAATCCCATAGAACAGGAAGGCACGTATCCGCTGCCGGAAGCCCAGATAGACCGGTTCATGCTGAAGCTGAAAGTGGAATATCCCAGCCGTAGCGAGGAGCGACAAATCCTGGATCGGATGGTGAGTGGCGAACCCATTCCAGTGACCGCAGTGGTGGAACCGTCGCGCATTATAGCGGCCCGACAGGTGGTCAACCGTATTTATGTGGATGAAAAGCTCAAAGAGTACATCGTCGATCTGGTGTACGCCACCCGTCAACCTGAAGAGTACCATCTTGAGCTTCAGCATCTCATCGCCTACGGCGCGTCACCGCGGGCGACCATCTACATGCTTCGGGCAGCCATGGCCCATGCGTTCCTCAATGGACGGGGGTACGTCATCCCGGAGGACATCAAGGCCGTCGCCTTGGATGTCCTGCGCCACCGCATCATCCTCAGTTATGAGGCGGAGAGCGAGGAACTGACCACTGAAGACATCATCACCCGGGTGTTTGACGCCATTCCGGTACCCTGAGAGGGATAATGTGATCGATCGGGAACTTTTCCGCAAGGTACGTCAAATCGAAATCACCACCGGCCGCCTGGTAGATGATGCCCTGGCCGGGGAATACCATTCCGTGTTCAAGGGACAGGGGATGGAATATGAGGAGGTCCGACCATATCAACCGGGGGATGATATCCGGACAATCGATTGGAATGTCACCTCCCGTTCGGGAACACTCCATGTAAAGAAATACGTGGAGGAACGGGAACTGACCGTCATCCTGCTGGTGGACTGCAGTCGCTCCACCCGTTTCGGAACCGGCATGAAAAGCAAGGCGGAAGTGGCGGCGGAAATCGCCGCCATCCTCGCCTTTTCCGCCATCCGGAACAATGACCGGGTTGGAGCTGTGCTGTTCACCGGAGAAGTGGAAAAATACATCCCCCCGCGCAAGGGCACCCGTCATGTTCTGCGGCTGGTTCGGGAAATACTGGCTTACGATGCCCGGCGTCGCGACACGGATCTCCGTGGCGCACTGGAATTCATTGTTCGGGTTATGAAGAAACGATGCATCGTCTTCATGATTTCCGATTTTTTTGATGCGGATTTCGAGCAGACCCTGCGCCTCACTGCCAGGAAGCATGACATCGTGGCCGTATCGACCAACGATCGAGGCGAAATGAATTTGCCACGCTCAGCCTGGGTACAGTTTGAGGACATGGAGACGGGAAAGGTGTCCTGGATGCCAACTTTCGTCCCGCGGGTACGCGCGCGATATCGTGAGAAAATGATGTCATTCCGCCAACAAAGGACCGCCTTGTTTCACCGCCACAAGGTGGATCATGTGGAGATTTTTGCGGATGAACCCTATGATAAGCCATTGATCAAATTTTTTCAGAGGCGGGCCCAGCGCCAGCGTCATTGAATGATGGGGTAAAAGCGTGGGGTGAAAAACCGGATGATGATGACGATTACTTGGGCCGTAATATTGGAAAAACGGGAGTATCGACGGTGGCGATGGGCGGGTTGTCTGTTGGTTTTTTGGCTGATGACATCCCTGGCGGCGGTTGCCGCGGAGCCCCTGTCCGCAGTGGTAGCCCCGCTGGATGGCAACAAGATCATCACGGTGGGGGATCCGGTCCATTTGAACGTGTCGCTTACCTATCCGCAGAGCCATACGCCGCCGGTCCTGCAGCGACAGTTTCCGACGGAAGCAGCGCTGCTGGGGGAGGAATCCGTTGCGGAAATCGTCCGGGATGGACAGGTGAGCGAGGAACGGGTGCTGCGTCTGGCACTTTTTAAAACAGGTGAAATTACTCTCGGTCCTCTGCGTTATTCCACCATCGGACCGGCCGGCGAGCGGCTGGAATTCGCCACCAACCCGGTGACCATACTCGTGACCAGCGTGCTGCGGGAGGATAATCCTGAATCAGCACCCCCCGCCCCGCCGTGGATCATCCCGTATCCCACGGAAAAGATGGTCCTGTCGGCCGCTGTCCTGATCGCGACGGTCGCCGCGATCCTACTCGGTTTCTGGTATTTTCGGATACGTCGGCGGCAGAAGGTCAAAATTCTGCCGGATATTCCGCCCCATCTGGAAGCGCGTCAGAAACTCTATGCATTGGCGGCCCGCGATCTGCCGGGACAGGGGCAGATTAAACCGTTCTATTTTCTCGTATCGGAAATCATCAAGGACTATCTGGGCAAAGAACTGGGCGTGCGGGTTCTTGAACGGACCACCGCGGAGATTGTCGGGCAACTGCCGGAAGTGAGCGCCTTGACAGGGGAAACATGCCGGGAGGTACGGGATTTTTTGCAAACGGCGGATCAGGTAAAATTTGCCGGTCACATTCCGTCGCTCACCGAGGTCGACGGTTGGCAGCGACAGGCCTACGAGCTGATTCAGGAGGTGCACGCCGACGCGGAACGCTGCCGCTGGGACATGAAAGCGGCTGTGTCATCTCCCCCCGCGGAGGAGGCGTCGTGATGGAGATCTTCAGAAACCCTGAAGCCTTCTTCCTGCTGCTATTGATCCCGCTGTTCGTCCTGCGTCACGTCCAGGGACTTTATGGGGATGGAGCAGCGGTGACACACCCGGCCGTTTTCGCCATGGGATCCCGCGGACGCATCTGGCATCATCTGCTATTTCTGGTGAAAATGTTCGCTTTCGCCTGTCTGATCGTGGCGTTGGCCCGGCCACAGAAAGCGCTGGCCGGCGAGGATGTGATCAATGAAGGCGTGGACATCATAATCGATCTGGATATATCCGGCAGCATGGATGCCCGTGATTTCAAACCGAACAACCGGCTGGAAGTGGCCAAGCAGGTGGTTCAGGATTTCATCAAGGGCCGCCGGGCTGACCGGATCGGCCTGGTCGTTTTTGCCAGCCAAGCTGTCACGCGGTGCCCATTGACCATCGATTACGACGTCCTGCTGAACCTGGTGGAAACTACACGTTTGAAGATGCTGCCCGATGGAACGGCCATCGGTAATTCGCTGGCCACCGCGCTCAGCCGGATCCGGGAATCCCGGGCGGTTTCACGGGTGATCATCCTGGTGACGGACGGTGTCAACAACAGTGGCGAAATCGATCCGCTGACCGCGGCAGAGATGGCGCGGACCTTCGGAGTCACAGTTTACACCATCGGCGTGGGCAGTCGGGGAGAGGTACCGTATCCAGTGCGAAATCCGTATACGGGGCGCGAGGAACTCGTCCCGGTGAAGGTGGATCTGGATGAGCAGTCACTGCAGGAGATTGCCCGACGGACCGGGGGCCAATATTTCCGCGCTGTGGACCCGGCGGCATTGCGCAGAATTTTCAAGCAGATCGACGCGCTGGAAAAGAGTGAGATCAAGATCCGACGCTGGACGACTTATTCTGAACTTTTTTCGTCGTGGCTGTTGGGCGGTATGGCCCTACTCGGAATATGGCTGGTTCTGACGGAAACCCTGTTTCGGAGGATACCGTGAAGGGTTGGAATGCAGTTGTTCGCCGACGAAAATCACACCGCATGGGTAGACGCCCGAACGGGAGAATCGTCCAATGAGATATGCCGCACCTGAATGGTTGGCCTGGCTGTGGGGCCTACTGATCCTGGCGGTTGCCCTCGTATGGCTGTTCATCCGACGGCGCCGGCATGCCCGCCGTTTTGCCCAGTCGCCAGCGCTGCGTCATGTCATGTTGGAGGAGGTGAGTTATCTAAAAAAAGGGCTGGCTTATGTCTTGCTATTCGGTGTTTTTTCTTTTACTCTGCTGGCGCTGGCCAGACCCCAGTGGGGTACGCGGCTGGAGAATGTGGTGCAGCGCGGGGTGGATGTTCTGATCGCCGTGGATACTTCACTCAGCATGGAGACACCGGATGTTTCCCCCAATCGTCTGGCCAAAGCCAAGGAGGAGCTGATTGCCCTCATCGAGCAACTGGAGGACGCCCGCATCGGGGTCATCACTTTCGCCGGGACAGCCTTTTCCCAGTGTCCCCTGACGGTGGATCGCACTGCCGCGCGGATGTTCATTGAAATCCTCGACTCCGGACTCATTCCCGAGCCGGGTACCAACATCGCCCGCGCGGTGGAGCTGGCGCGGGAAACTTTTCAGAAGCACCAGCGCAAGTATAAGGTCCTCATTCTCATCACCGACGGTGAAAATTTGGAAGGGAATCCACTTGAAGAAGTCCGAGGGGCGGCGGACGAGGGCATTATCATCCATACCATCGGCATCGGTACTCCTTCGGGGCAGCCGATCCCCATTCGGGACGAGTCGGGACGGATCGTCGATTACAAAAAGAATTTGGCGGGTGAGGCCGTGATCAGCCGGCTCGATGAGGGAACTCTGGCGGAAATTGCCCAGATAGCCGGGGGGCGTTACTTTCGGGCGACGCAAGCCGAAGAGGAAGTGCCGGCCATCATAGAAGAGATTCAGTCCATGGAAAAGCGGGAGCTGCAGTCGCGCATGCTGCGGCAGTACCTGGAGCGCTATCAGTTGCCCCTGCTAGTGGCGGTTCTTCTGCTATCCGTGGAATGCCTGATATTGGACCGGAAGCGGACGCTGCGCCGCACCTGGCGTCGTCTGTTCCGTCGACGTCAGGAAAACGGAAATGCCGGGGGTCGGCACCTGCCGGCGACGGGCGAATCTTCGACCCAGGACAGCGCTCCGGCACCCTGAAGTTGTCCAGCGATCGCTTCGCCCGGTGTACGACGCGGAACGAGAGCGGGAGGAAGTGACAATGAGACGTTCAGCCGTGATCACTTTCTGGTTGCTGTGGCCGATTCTGCTGTTTACAACGGCCGGCGTGATCCGGGATACTCTGCACGACAGCACGAAAAACGGCGCCGACCTGTACGACCGCGAAAAGTATCAAGAAGCCCTGGAATCCTTTGGACGCGGTCGGGAGGTCGAACCGGACCACCCGGTTTTGGCCTTCGATATCGGTAATACCTTGCTGCAACTGGGTAAAATCGACGAAGCGCTCCAGGAGTTCAACAAGGCGTTGCGCACGAATGATCCCCGGCTGAAAAGCCGCGTCTACTACAACATGGGTGCGGCGGCCGTGAAGAAGCAGGATTTCGCCGCAGCGGTGGATCATCTGCGCGAGAGTCTCCTGCTGGTTCCCGACCAGCCGGATGCCAAGCGAAACCTGGAACTGGCCCTGCGCCGGCAACAGCAGCAACAACAACAGCAGCAGCAGCAACAGGATGGTCAACCAGAGCGGCAATCCGGGGATCAGCCGCAGGAGCAGTCCGGCAAAGACGATCCGGCGGAGTCCTCAGAGGAGGAAAACCAGCCGGAGACGGATCAGACAACTTCATCACCGCAACAACAGGCGGAACAAGGCCGGCAGCAGCCGTCCGGACAATCAGGCAACGAACGGGGAGAACGTAAATCCCAACCTCCCAACAGAGGACAGAACCCCGAGCGATCTCAAACCCATAACGGAACTCCCGGGCAGGAGAACCGGCCACCAGAGGATGGCCAGAAGATGGATCCGGCTCAGGTCCAGCGGCTGCTGCAGGTGCTGGCCGCCCAGGAGAAGAAAGAGCTGGAACGGCTGCTTCGTACCCGGGCCAAGTCACGGAAAAAGAGTGGAAAGGATTGGTGATGAAGCGACGTAATCCCTTCATCACAATGATGTTGATTTCTGTCTTCCTGGGTGGAGGCATCTCGTTTGTTCGAGCGGACGAGAATCGGATCACGGCTGCGGTGGATGCCCGGCGCATCGGTGAAAATGACCGCGTCACCTTGCAGATCACAGTGGAAGGACCTGATACCGGCGACGCTCAGCCGATCGGGGAAATCGCCTCTGGAGACTTCCGGCTCATCTCCGGGCCTCATGTATCGACCCAGTTCCAGCTGATCAATGGCCGGGCATCATCCAGCAAAACGTTTTCTTATGTTTTCTTTCCTTTGAAAAAAGGGAATTTGAAGTTACCGCCCGTCCAGATCAAGGTGGGAGACACGGTGCATACCACAACACCGGTTGAGGTTGACGTGGTGAGTGGCACGGTCCGGCCCCAGACACCTGGGCGCCGCGACCCGTTCGAATCCTTGTTCAATGACCGGCGGGAGCGCCCGGACGAGCCGGAACGGGAAATCGGCAACGATGTGTTCGTCCGGCTGGAACTGGATCGCGAACGTCTGTTTACCGGTGAGAGCACGGAAGCGGATCTGATGCTGTACTATCGTGCTTCTCTGCCGGTGGTCGGCACGGAGCTCGAACAAGAAGGAAAATTTCGGGGGATCGGCCACGAAAGCATCGATCTTTCCAAACTGGGACGGAATCTCGTCGAGACACGAACGGTGGGTGATGAGCCATACTATGCCCAACCGCTGGCGCGCTGGGTGCTGCTGCCCTCTCGTCCAGGTGAATTCACTCTTGAACCCTGGATCCTGCGGATTGCGATCCGGGTCCCCGCCCGATCCTTCTTCAGTTTTGGCCGCCAGCAGGTGATTCTCCGCAGAACCGACCCGGTCAAGTTGACGGTGCTCGATTTCCCTGCGGCGGGGCGACCGGAAGACTTCAGCGGCCTGTGCGGGCAATTTCAGCTGAAGGCCGGTCTGGACAAACAGGCGGCGAAGGTCGGCGAGGCGGTTACCTATTCCCTGACCCTGGCGGGGAGGGGGAATCTCCGGGGACTGGCTGAACCGGAAATGCCCCAAATCGATGAGTGCAAAGTGTACAGTCCCACCGTCAATGACAGCATCCGCCTGGATGACGGGCACTATCGGGGGTCACGAACCTGGGAATATGTTCTGGTTCCCCTGCAATCGGGGCAGATCACTGTGCCTGAAAGATCGCTGGCGGTGTTCGATCCCCGCGCCGGCACCTATCGACGGCTCACGACGGACCGATTGACCATACAGGTTTCGCCTGGTGATTCGGAGACGACGGATCATTCTCCCAGCCGGCCCACCGCGCTTCCTTTGTCGTTGAAGGGCCGTGATATCCGTTTTATCCGTACCACGCCGGAGCTGGTCCTCCATAACGAGCGAAGGATCTATGAATCGGCTTGGTATATCGGCGCTGCGGGAAGCGTGCTGATCCTGAGCTTGGGAATTCTTTTTTTTCAGGAAAGACGACAGCGTCTGCGGCAGGATGAACGGGCCTGGGCTTGCAGCCGGGCGGGGATTCGGGCCCGTAGAATGCTGCGCAGAGCAGTCGGGAACGCCCGTAAAGGTGCATCCGGCGAATTCTTCCAACAGCTGGGTGAGTTGTGGGGGGCCTATCTGGAGGATCGATTCGGAGTTCGCCGGATTGAAATGACCGGAACCCGTCTGCGCCAGCACCTTACGGAAAAGGGCGTCGCGGAGGAAACAACGGAAGCACTTATGAAGATCCTGACACTGTGTGAAAGTCACCGCTATGCACCGGAACAACCGGAAGCGGTGGATCCGGCGGCACTGGTGGAGAGATGCCGGCAGTTGCTCCAAAAGTTGGAGGAAACAGCGTAATGAGTCGTTTCGTGGAACATCGCATGTTACTGATCGGCGTGTACCTTGGCCTTACCGTAACCATGATCGCCGGCGGTTCGGAGCCGGACCTTTCCATCCGGGAATGGGTGGAACAGGGAAACTGGCTGTACCAGGAAAAACGATACGACGAAGCTATGTCGGCCTATTGTCAGGCGGAGCGACAGGGCGCCCACAATGCCGATCTGTACTATAATATCGGCAACGCGGCCTTTCGTCTGAAGCGGACAGGACGGGCCATCCTATACTACGAGCGGGCCCTTTGGCTGGATCCCGGTCATGATGACGCGCGTCACAATTTGAGCTATGTGCAACAATTTCTCACCGACCGGATTCCCGAAACGGAAGCCTCCGCTCCCGCCCGGGCCTGGGGCTGGCTCATCAGCCAGCTGGGCCTGACGGCCACCGGCTGGATAGGCTTGGTTTTATGGGCCGTATTGTGCCTGCTGTTCGTCCTGTTTTTCCGTTGGCGCCATGAGGCGCGTCGCCGGCCGGCCGGAGTTACCCTGACAGTCGTCCTGCTTCTCTTCATTGTCTGGGCGGCAATATTTGCCGGTATGATCTGGCGTCTGGAGACGATTCGCGAAGGCATCATCCTGACAGAGAAGGTCGATGTGCGCAGCGGACCCGCGGCGGATGATCCAATCCTGTTCACGGTTCATGAGGGACACAAGGTGAGCATCCGCAGCGTTGCCGGTGACTGGTACCAGATCGTGCTGCCCAATGGCTGGAACGGCTGGTCCCCGGCGGCGGCCGTCGGCGAGATCCAGTTACCCGCCGGCCATCCTGCGGCCGCGATTCATCAGGCGGGGGAATCCGCGAACGTGGACGGGTAATACTGTTCGTATTTGGCCCGCTCACGGTCGATCACCCGCCGGAAAACATCCACAACTTCCGGATCGAATTGAGAGCCTTTGTTATTCTTTAGTTCGGCCAGGGCTTCATGAAACGGCAAGCCCTTGCGATAGGGACGATCCGTCACCATGGCGTCGAACGAATCGGCCACGGCGATGATCCGGGCCTGCATCGGAATTTTCTCCTGCCGATAGCCGAAGGGATACCCCGTACCGTCGAATTTTTCATGATGCAGCAGGATTCCCGGCAACACGAGGTCGATGTTGCGGATGCGATCCACAATCTCGGCGCCGATTTGGGGATGCTGACGGATCAGGTCGAACTCTGCGGGTGTCAATTGGGTGTGTTTCCGCAGGATACTGTCATCGATGCCGATTTTTCCGATGTCGTGAAGCAGGGCGGCCATTTTAAGATTTTCCTGATCATCGGGTGCCATTTTCATCTCGGCGGCGATATCCAGGCTTATCTTCAGCACCCGCTGGGTATGGCCACCCGTATAAGGATCCCGCTTCTCGATGGCTTCCGCCAGCGCCTCGATGGTGCTGAAAAACATCTCCTTGTTCTCCTCCACCAGGCGGGCGTTCTCGATGGCGATTGCGGCATGGTCCGCCAGCGCCTCGAGAATCTGCAGATCATCGTCATTGAAGCCACGGGCCACGTTGTGGGAATCCACGTAGATGATGCCACAAATCTGATCACGATGTTTCAGCGGCACGCACATGACGCTTTTCAGGCCGAGACTCATGATGCTCTGCTGCGAGGAAACCCGGGAGTCGCTGTCAATGTCCACGGAAATAAATGAAGTTCCGTCATCAAACACCCGCTGGACCGTGCTCATACTGATCTGGATCTGGCCGTTGTTAAGCGTGCCCGCCTCCAGGTTTCGCGCCACTTTGCACTCCAGTTCCCTCTTGCTGTCAGGAATCATCAGGAAACCGCGGTGCGCCTGAGTGATCTCCATGACCGAATCCATAACCTTGTCCAGAACATCAGCCAGCACCAGACTCGAATTGATCATCTTGCTGAGTTCCAGCAGCATTTCCAGTCGCGGGGTGTGGGTTCGGGTGGCTTCAGTGAACGAGGACGGTTCTTCCGGGATGGGAGATTGTTCACCCAGCTTGAAAATAAAATTCATGTCGCCGATTCGGATATGATCGCCGTTATGGAGGAGCGACGGTTGAGAAATTCTGAATCCGTTGACATAGACGCCGTTTTTGCTGTTTAGATCCTCCAGGACGAACTCGTCGTTCAGCCGGAAGAACTTGGCATGTCGCCGGGAGATGCTGGCGTGCGAAATGACCAGCTGACATTCCGGACTTCGGCCGACGATGAACAGGGAGTCTTCCAGGGGATGCACCCGTCCCTCGCCGCGCAGATCGCTTTCCATCAGGAGCGCATACTCCCCGGACGAGGGCGCATCATCCGCGGGTGTCAACGGAACGCCGCACATGCAACAGTAGCGACTATCCGGTTGTTCAAATCCGCAGTGCTTGCATTTCATTTCACTTCACCACCGCCGGTGCGGTTATGGCCGGCGGCCGTTCGGGGGTTGATCGGCGACCAGACACCGAGGATCATTCTATATCATTCACGGAAACAGAATCAATATTTCCTGTCCGGCATTCCCCTGAATCCGGGCAATATGATAAAATGTTGTTGTTGGAATACCCGGAGTTGTTCCGATTTCCCATTCGCGGGTGAATTGAATGCAAGACTTTTACCGCTATGTAGAGGATCACTCCCGAGAGTACATCCCCGAGTTACAGCGACTTCTACGGGAACCTTCTATCAGCTCGAACACCGTCGGCATCTCCACCACGGTCAGCTTGCTGGAAAAGATCATGCGCCGCATGGGATGCGAGGTCCACCAGATCGTCATCCAGGACAGCAAGCCGTTTCTCTTTGCCGAAATCGGCGAGGGAGAGCGGTCCATCCTGTTTTACAATCATTATGACGTCCAGCCGGTCGAGCCGCTGAATCACTGGGACTCCGGCCCATTCATGGCCGAGGTGAAGAATGGTCACATCTATGCCCGCGGTGCCGCCGACAACAAAGGCAACCTTTTTGCCCGCCTGGCTGCCGTAGAGACGTATCTGAAGGTCAATGGCCGGTTACCCTGCCGGGTGAAGTTTCTGTTGGAAGGAGAGGAGGAGGTCGGCTCACCGCATATCGAGGCCTTCGTGCGGCGGCATGCCGAGATGCTGAACGCCGATCTCTGTTTCTGGGAATCCGGGACCGTCAATCAGGACGGCCGTCCCTTTCTGAGCTTTGGAATGAAGGGTTTGGCCTATCTGGAGATGCGGTGCCGCACCCTTCCTTCCGACATCCATTCCTCCTGGGCACCCATCATCGATAATCCGGCCTGGCGGCTGTTGTACGCCTTGTCTTCCATCCGGGACGAGAGCGGTGAACTTACCATCGATGGATTGGCTGATCACATCGAAACGATTTCGGAAGAGGAAAAGCAGCGGGTGGCGGAGATTGATTTTGATTTTCGTTTCTATCGTGATTTGTACAAATTGCGTGACTTCCTAAATCCGTCTGATGAGCAACTACTGCTGCAGCGGTATTTCTTCTCGCCTACCAGCAATATCTCCGGCATCCACAGCGGCTACACCAAGGCGGAGACGAAAACGGTCATCCCTCATGAGGCCTGGGCCAACCTGGACTTCCGGCTGGTACCCCACATGTCGCCCGAGCTGGTAGTGGGATTGTTGCGTTCCCACCTGAACCGACGAAATTTTCATGACGTTGACCTGACCCTGAAATGCGGTTTGGCCCCCTATCGTTGTCAGCCCAAGCGGGAGATACTGGATAATGTGGCCGTCGCCAGCCGGGAAGTTTTCCACGGTGAACCCATATTCGTGCCCATGCTGGCGGCCAGCGGACCGATGCACTATGTTTGTTCTCCCCACCGGCTGCCGGTCATTTCCTTCAGCATCGCCCATCCGGGTTCCCAAATCCATGCCCCCAACGAGAACATCCGTATCCAGGATCTGCTGCGGGGCATCATGTTTATCGGACGAATATTGGAGATCTTCTCCTGACGGGAAGAAGTCGCCGCGATCGTCTGTCTTGCGGTGAGCGGAGCGATTTATCCCTACAATACCACCACCGGATGAATGATGGCACCCGCCGGCGTCATGCCGACAATTTTTCCCATTGCCAGCAGAGAACCGTCGCTGGCGAGAAGTTTTACCATTTCCCCCTCCGCCGGAGGGGGGTTCAGCGGCGCGACGACATCGCTGCCGTTTTTTATCCGCCGCGCGGTGTCCTCGCCGCAGGTCAGGCAGATCATCTCGGGAAAAAGAACCTCCGGCGGCAGCAGCGCTTCCGCCAGGCGGTCCGGATCCTCCTCCACGGTTGCCAGGCTCAAGGCGGAGCTGAGCGCAAAGGGACCGGAACGGAGCCGCCGCAGCGCGCAAAGGTGGGCCCCGCAACCGGCCAGCTGCCCCAGATCATGAGCGATGCTGCGAATGTAGGTGCCGCTGGAACAATGAATGACGAAATCCATACAGGGGGGAGACCACTGGCGAATCTCAAAGTGATGAACCGAAACCGACCGTTCGGGAATCGGGGCGGCCACTCCATGACGGGCATAACTGTAAAGTGGCCTTCCCCTCCATTTCAGAGAGGAAAATGCCGGTGGCGTTTGGCGGATATTCCCCTGAAATCGTTCCACCCAGGCCGCAAGCTGCGCGGCGGAGAATTCGGGGGTCTGCGGGGAACCCTGTGGCCGACCGTCACAATCGTACGTGTCGGTGGCCCAGCCGAAGTGAACCGTACCCTCGTAAACTTTGTCGGCATGCAGGAAAAAACGGGCCAGGCGGGTGGCGCGGTTGAGAAAGACAGGCAGAACACCGGTGGCGAAGGGGTCGAGAGTCCCCCCGTGTCCCATCTTGGTCCGGCCCATAAGACGCTTTAAACGGTTCAGGACGTCGTTGGATGTTAGGCCGGCCGGTTTGTCGATGATGAGCGCCCCGCTGGCTTCAGAGCCTACGAATTTTTTAGAAAAGAGGTTGTTTTTTGTTTTCTTTTTCACTATGATATCATACGTATATCTCAACAAGCGGGTCTTGCGGGCAGTCATTATCAGTGATATCGTACTTAAAAATCAATACCAATATGGAGGTAGGAGATGAGAAAAAACAGGATTTTGTTTCTGTTGGTTCTGAGTGCAGTTGCGTTGTTGGTGGCCTCGGGCTGTGCAACGAAAAAATTCGTGCGACAGGAAATTTCAACTTCTGAGGCAAATACCAACCAAGCCATCGAAAAAACCCGGACCGAGCTGTCCAGCCAGATCAATGAACTTTCCGACCTGAACAAACAGATGAACTCCCGCCTGGAGCAGGTGGCGGATCGTGCCGCCGCCGCGGATGCCAAGGCCGAGGAAGCCAAGAATATCGGCAATGATGCGAAGGTCATGGCTCAGAATGCCGCCAAGGATACCAGCAAACTGCGCATGGATTTCGAAGCCCGCAACAATTACGTGGCGGTCGAAACCAAGATGGTCTATTTCGATTTTGACCGCTTCAACCTGCGTGACGATGCCAAGGCCGTCCTGGACGAAGTGGCCAAACTGACCGCCGGCAACAAGAACTACATCCTCGTTCTGGAAGGGTACGCCGACTACATCGGCTCGGCCGCATACAATTACACGCTCAGTGAAAAGCGCGTCAAGAGCGTGATCCGTTATCTGGTGGGCGATAAGAGTGTCGACCTTAACCGGATTTACAACATCGGCCTCGGTGAATCGAATCCCATTGCCGACAACAAAACCAATGAAGGCCGTCAGCAGAATCGCCGGGTGACCATCAATATCATGGAACCCAAATAGCGGCTGCCCTTTCCCAACGTTAACAACAGGCCGGAAATTTGTCAAAAATTCCGGCCTTTTTTAATATTTACACACACTTTCGCAATATTTTTATTGACAAAGAAATGTCCTTTTGTTACTTTTAGATTATTAATGTAAGTGCTTCTTTTAATATGAATTAAAACGATTCAAGCATGAGGTGACCATGAAGAACACCATAAGAATTATGTTTGGGGTATTGTTTCTTCTTTGTGGGTTAATATGGTGTATTGCCCAGGAAAGCGGAGCGCAAGTACCCGAACAAGGCCCGCCGTTACCCAATCTGGTCAAGCAGGCGGATGGGCACTGGTCGCCTTATCAGGCGCCGAGTTACGGGGAAGGGGCGAAGATTCATACGGTGCAGACGGGCGACACGTTGTGGGATCTGGCCCGGCAGTACCTGCAGACGCCCTACCTGTGGCCCCAAATCTGGGAAAAGAATCCCTATATCCACAACCCCCACTGGATATACCCGGGCGACCCCATTCTCATCGAGGAACCGAAGCTGGTGGATGAACCGCGGATTGAAACGCCCGAAGCCGTGCAGGAAGAGGAATTCCCTCCCGCGCAAGAGAGCCTGAAGGCCTTTCCCCGCAAAACCAGGCGGAGACAAATTATTACGTATGATCAGCGGGAAATTGATCTCTATTACGCCACCGAGGCGGAACTCTACGGCAGCGGACGCCTGCTGTCCCAGCCGATCACTTTTGACATGTTCGTCGTCGGGGCAGAGAACGAAGATCAGGAGATCAATCTGGGACTCGGGGATATCATCTACATCAACCGTGGTATGCGCAACGATGTCTATCCCGGCAACCGTTATCAGGTCTTGCGACCCATCGGTCAGGTTGTGAATCCCATCACCGACAAGCAGGTCGGCTATTTCTATCAGGAATTGGGGACCGTCCAGGTTCTCATTGCCCATGACGACAATGCCATTGCCGAAATTGATTTTTCCACGGACATGATTTACGTGGGCGACGGCCTGGTGTCTTTCGTGGAGAAGACGAAAATCCGGCGCGACACGGATCATAAATTCCAGCGGTTTGTCGGCGATAACGGCAAACCGACGGGGAATGTCGTCTACATGCTGGACAAACAGAGCATCGCCGGCGCCGGTGAGGTTGTGTTCATCGACCTGGGCGCCAATGCCAATCTCGCTCCGGGCCAGTTCTGTAGCGTGTATCAGGTCTTGGGGCCGCATGAAAAAGGAGGCGAGTTCTACTCCTCTTACAAAACCGCAACACTCGATCCCCAATTGGATCCCAATTTTATCAAGAATCGTGATCAAGCCCTGGAAACGCGCAATATCCCGCGGGTCATCGCGGGCGAGCTGGTGGTGCTGGAGGTGTTTGGAAACGCGGCCAAGGCCGTGGTGATTCAGTCACGCAAACCCATTGAGCTGGGAGATTACGTGCAGATCCAGTAAGCGAAACCGAAAATAACTTTCCGTGCTAATCCCCCCGGATTAGCACTTTTTTTTGTCTTCGAACTGGTTTACCATGAACGGTTGGAAATCATTGCCGGGGCGAGCATGTCGGAATTTGACGAACAGCGTGTCCGGGAAGACGTTCAGCAGCGTTTCACGGTGCTGCGCAATGCCCGGATCGTAACGATGAATGAGGAAGATGCTGTCATCGATGGGGATATTCTCATCGAAAATGACCGCATCCGGGGAGTGGGCCGTTTCGAAACGTCCTTTCGTCATGAGGTGGACCTCGAGGATCGCATCGTCTGTCCGGGCTTTATCCAGACGCACGTTCATCTCGGCCAGACGCTTTTTCGGGGACTGGCCGACGATCTCGATTTGCTGAGCTGGCTCCGAGAGCGGGTCTGGCCTCTGGAAGCCGCCCATACGCCCAAGTCTTTGTATGCCGCTGCCCTGCTGGGAGCCATGGAGCTGATGGCGTCCGGCACCACCACGGTTCTGACCATGGAGACCGTCCGACATACCGATGTGGTGTTTGAGGCGGTGGCGGCGGCCGGGTTGCGGGCTACCGTCGGGAAATGTCTGATGGATGACGGCGAGGGGATTCCGGCCGCCCTGCGCGAGAAAACGGGACCGGCGATGAAAGCGTGCGCCCGCCTGTACGATGCCTGGCATGGCGCCGCCGCGGGCCGCCTTCGACTGGCGCTGGCTCCCCGCTTCGCCCTGGGCTGCTCCCCAAAACTGATGGCGGCGGCGGGTGAGTTTTGTGCCGAGAAGAACATCCCCTTGCATTCGCACGCCGCGGAAAATCAGCGGGAAGTGGCCGCCGTCTTCCGCCGGACCGGCAAGAAGAACGTGGCTTATTTCAAGGATCTGCATGTCCCCGGGCACCTGTTGTACCTGGCGCACTGTATCTGGCTCGACGAAGACGAGCTGAAGATTCTGGCCGACGAAGGAATGCACGTATTGCATTGCCCTTCGTCCAACCTGAAACTGGGCTCGGGTATTGCCATGGTCCCGGAGATGCTGTCCCGCGGTATTTCCGTGAGCCTGGGGGCGGACGGCGCGCCCTGCAACAACAACCTGGACATCTTTACGGAGATGAGGCTGGCCGCCCTGATCCAAAAGATCCGTCGCGGACCCGCCGCCCTCGATGCCCGGCGGATTCTCCGCCTGGCCACCAGTGAAGCAGCAACGGCCCTTGGTCTGGCGGCGGATATCGGCAGTATCGTTCCCGGGAAAAAGGCCGATCTGGTGGTGCTGGAACGCCAGCCGTTGCATGCCACACCCTGCCCGGATGTGATGGCCGCCCTGGTCTATGCTTACCAGGCGCGGGATGTCCGGTCGGTGATGGTAGACGGCCGGTTTGTTTATCACCGGGGTGAATTTACAGACCTGGACGCCGCGGACGCCAAGGTCCGGGCGGAAAGCGAAGCGGCCAAGCTGTTGCAACGGGCCGGTTTTTAATCTCCGCCGTAGATTCGGGCGGACGCAACCGATACACGGAACCGGAAAACAGGAACGGAAACGGTGTTATGAATGACAGAAGGCAGCCCGATAGTTGTGCCGGCTGCGGACGACGACTGATCCGCGGCACGTCCCGGCGCGGTTTGGGCCGGCAGCAGTTCTGCTCATCGTCCTGCTTCCAGCGCTGGCTTTATATGAACATGGCGGAACGGCTGGCCGTCTATAACCGGCCCATTGAGCCGTCTCCTCCTCCCCGACCGCCGCGGGTTCCTCACCCCGACCACGGAAAATGGATGGCCATCGCCGGCGGGTTGCTGATCCTGGCGGTGCTGCTCGCCGGGCTCTTCCTGCTGCCGGGACGGCCGGTTCATCAACAAAAGATACCGCCGGAGGCCGGGGCGGCGAACGATAACCCGGTCGATGTTCCGCCTCAAATCCAGGCGAAGATCACACCGGAGGATCCGGCCATCACGGAAACGACACCTGTTGCCGACGGGGCAGCGGTTCCGTCTACAGCCGGGCCGCACATCCACTCGGCGACAGCGACGCATTCCGAAGAAGAGCCGGCCGCACCGAAAATCCAACCGCACCCGGCGCCATTACAGACCGAAACACCGGTGGCCGAAGTGACCGGTGTTGCTGAACCCGAAACCGTCGGGATGCCGGAACCGCTCCCGACGTCTTTCGCCGACGAACCGGTCAACGGGCCGACGTCCGCCGCCGGGCCAGGGGGTGCGCCTGATCTGTTGCCGACGGGATTTACGCCCCGGATGCGGGCCATCATGATAGCGGAAAATCCGTATCATATCATGCGGGGGGCCCTGGATCTGCCCTATGTCTGTCTCACCTTTGACGGATCGGCCCTGGACAACGGAACCGGACCCATCCTGCGGATTCTTCATGAAAAGGACGTAGCGGCGACATTCTTTCTGTCAGGTGAGTTTCTGGAGAATTTTCCGGAGAAGGTGCAGGCCATTGCCGGCGACGGCCATGAAGTGGGCAGCCATCTCTACCGTCATGTCCATTTGACCACGTGGGAGGAAAACCGGCGTCACGACCTGCGGCCGGAAATCAACCGGGCACGGGTGCATGAACTCTTGCAACGCAACGAAATCCTGTTCACCGCCATTGTCGGCGAACCCATGAGCAAAATCTGGCGGGCTCCGTATGGTGAAACAAATCGTTTGATCGATGCCTGGGCGGGGGCGGCCGGCTACCTTCATGTGGGGTGGACACGCGACTACGCCCGCGGCAAATCCATGGACGCCCTGGACTGGATCAGCCGACCCGAGGCGGACGGTTACCTGACGGCCGCCCAGATTCGCGACCGCTTGCTGGCCTTTGACGGGGAGGTTCCCGGCGGAGCCAACGGCGCCATCATCCTGCTGCATCTCGGGACCCAGCGCCGGGAGGAACAGCCCTGGCTGGTGCTCGAGGAAATTATCGACGGTTTTCGGAGCAAGGGCTATTCCTTCGTGACCGTGTCACAGCTGATCCGCGAAACGGTCCGACTGGCCGAACAAGGCCTTCCGCCGCTGGTCAACGGCATGAAAAAGAACGCGGTTCCATCCCGCACCCCACCGGGAACGTCCCCCGATAAAGCGCCCTGCGACTAAGACCGGGTTTCCAATAATCTCTTTTTGGGCTTGGATCTCGTTTGGCCGAAAGAAGCCACCGGCCGGCCATCATTGGAAACGGACGCCTCCCCTCGGCGGAGGATGGACATCGCTCTGCCGGCTGCTTCCTCCAGAAAAAAGGGGATCCCCGGGCGGGGATCCCCTGGAAGTGAAGGATGTGACACCCTCGTCAGGGCGTCTGGTGGCTGTCGTCGTAGAAT
>JAFGRT010000059.1 GCA_016935015.1 Acidobacteriota bacterium
GGGGCGGCAAGCCGGGGGAGTATGTGTTCTTTCTGGATTTCGAGGGGGATGCCCGTGACGGCCGGGTGACCGATATGCTGCAACAGGTCAGCGAGCTGACCACTTCCTTCCGGGTTCTGGGCAGCTATCCGGTGGCACAAGAGTAGCCGACAACCACCCACCTTGTACCTGTGACAGACGCGAAGACGTCTTTTTCCTACAGGGCGATGCGACCCTCGGCAGGGCGTGGGATGGGGTAGACGGCGTGAATGTCCTCCAGTCCGAGAATGGCGTAGGTCAGCCGTTCCACGCCGAAACCGCCGCCGGCGCAGGAAATGGCGCCATCGCCGGCATCCAGGGCGGTGAACATGTCGAAAAAAGGGCGGAAATATTCCACCGGATAGCCCAGTTCCGCCATGCGGCGGCGCAGATCAGCCAGGGAACGGGTCCGCTCGGCACCGGACAGGCACTCCACGGGATGGGCGTTGCGGCCGTGCGGCGGCAGGACCACGTCATAGTTGAGAAAGCGGCCACTGCTTTCATCGAAACAGTCATAGGCCTCCCGGCGCAGATTGACCAGGAAAAAGGGCCGGCCGCCGGTTCGCGCGGCCGCCCAGCGCTCCACGGCGTCGTCGTCGGCCAGCCGTTCGCGTTCCCGGATGTCCTGGACATCGAAGACCGGCAGATCGACCGTCAGTTGTGGCAGCGGGGCACCCCGCAGCTGGATCAGTGTTGCCGGATGGTGTTCATTGAGGAAGGCGTACAGCCCGCCGAGGAGACTGGAAATGAAGGGGAGCATCTCCGCGTAGGAGGCGGCGCGCTGCTCGAAATCCACCTGCATGAATTCGGTGGTGTACTTGTAGCCACGGCCGCCGGTGCGGGTTTCCATGCGGATATTGGGTGAAGCCCAGAACACCTTGTCCACGGGTGAGAGCATCACCATCAGGATTTTTTGGAAAATCAGCGACTGGGTCAGGGAGATCTCCTCGCCGTAGTAGTCCAGCCGGGCGGGGTAGGTGCAGTGATTCAGGGGATCGGTGCACCCGGCCAGCATGTAGATGGGGGGATGGACGTAGCCCGCTTTCGCCAGTTCGCGGCACAGATACTGCTGGATGGCGGTGCGGATTTCCAGAATGCGTTGCAAGCGCTCGTTGCGGAGAGCCTGGCGGGTCTGCTGCAGGGCGGCTGTCCGGCATGGATCGGTCATGTCGAGGGGCCGGATGTTCGTTATCGCCAGGGATGAAGATGGGAGCGGCCGTTGGTCGGTTGCCGGGAGGGAGGAAATCGGGATTCGCGGTGACATCTTTCTTCTCCGGGATCTATGACTTGATGATATGATAGACTTTTTGTAAAATAAATGTCAATATAAAAAAATATTTGACAAATAATAATCACATATATATAATAAGTCGGTAAAATTTGATGATGTGATAATTTATTTGCAGAAAGGCGGCCATGAATTATCAAATTGACACCATCGACCGGCACATCCTGCGGCGACTGCAGGAAGATTCGCGCACAGCCTACCTGGAAATCGCCCGGGAACTGGGAGTGGCCGGCGGGACCATCCACGCCCGCATCCACCGTTTGCGCGAGGCGGGAGTTGTCCGGGGAGCGAGGATCGTCCTGGATCCCATGCGCCTCGGATATACGGTGGCGGCCTTCATCGGCATCCGGCTGGTTCATGCCCGCAGCTGCGGCGACGTGCAAGCGGCTCTGGCTCGTTTTCCCGAGATCGTGGAAATCCATTACACCACCGGCACCTACAGCCTGCTCATCAAGGTGGTGGTGCCGGAGATGCGCGACCTGCACGCTCTCCTTTTCGACAAGCTGCAGCAGCTGGAGGAGATCCAGTCCACGGAAACCTTCGTCATCCTGGACACGCGGGTGGATCGGGACCTGGCCCTGTAGCCGGCGGCGTTATTTGGGGGCGAGGAAGAAAAGGCGGCCGGGCCGCTTGAGGTGACCGGCCACCTGCTCGCTGGCCGGTCCGAAACCGGTGAAGAGGTCTACCCGGCCGGCGCCGCGGATGGCACCGCCCGTGTCCTGGTTCAGCACAAAGGCCCGAAATGGCTGCCAGTCAACGCGCTGGCCGCTTTCGTCGAACACCGGCAGTTCCGTTTCCACGTAACAGAGAGCGCCCGGCGGGAAGAGGCGCCGGTCGGTGGCGATGCTGCGGTAGGGGGTCAGGGGCCGGTCCAGCATGCCCAGCGGGCCGTTGTCCACTTCCCGGAAAAAGATGTAACTGGGATTGGTGCTCAGGATTTCCTCCAACTGGAACGGGTGTGCTTCCAGGTAGTGGCGAATGCTCTGCATGGAGACCTGTTCCGGTGTCAGGATCTCCCGCTCCAGCAGCCAGCGACCGATGGCATAATACGGGTGCCCGTTGCGCTGGGCGTAGTTGACCCGCACGGTCTCGCCGGATTCCAGCTCCACGATGCCCGATCCCTGGATATGCAGAAAGAAAGCATCCAGGAGGTTGTCCGTCCAGATCAGCTCGAAATCGCGTCCGGACAGCACTCCCTGGAAATCGATCTCGTGACGGGTGAAATACGGGCCGACAGTGCCATCGGGCAGCTGGCGTCCGATGAGAACGGCGGGCAGCCCCGGGCAGGTGCCGGCTGACGGAAATTCAGCCAGCCGAATGGGGACCAGGTCGTCCGGGGTCCGATACAACGGAAACCGGTAGCGGTCAGACGGCCGCCGTGAGCCGTGTACATGGGCCTCGAAATAACCGGTGAACAAAACTTTCGCGGCGGCAGATTCGTATAAATCGAAGTGGTGGGTTACCCAACTACGAAATTCGTCCGTCGGTCCGGCGATGGAATAGCGGGCCAGGAATTCCTCCAGACCGGCCATGACCTGTGGGGCGGGCACGGTGACTGGTCCATATCGCAGCACCGTCGCCGGTTCCAGGGTGGCCAGGTAGGCCAGACTTTCATGGATGCCCCTGGTCAGGGAATCGGCCGCCAAATCGTCGGCCAGGGTCGGGGCGGACGCCGGGGTCAGACTGTTGGTGGGGGTCCATTCCAGTGGCGGTTGCAGGAGCCACCACACGGCCGCCGCCAGCAGGAGGAGGAGCAGAGCAGCCGGCACCGCCAGCCGGTACACGGTTTTTCGGGTCACGGTTTTCCCCGCAACGGAATTTGCGGCTACAGTAACGCAATCAGAAAGCCGGTGCAAGCACTTGTTGTCGGAACGGACACCGCTGCGGTGCGGAAAAACCGACCGGCCGGTCGGGGAGTCTGCTATAATCGGGAATTATCGATGGGTACGTGGGATGCAATCCCGTATATCTGATTCATTATACATCGTTTCAGTTAAAAAACAAACCGATTAGTTAAAGAACAAACCGAGGAGAAACCCAATGTACGATGAGGAACGACGGAAATCCGGCGGCCTGGGCTGCCTGTTCCGGGGGATCGATGTGACGCGCCGTGTCATTCTGAACGTGATCTTCTGGGCACTGGTCATCGCCGTGATCGTGCTGCTGCTGCGGGACACCACGCCCGACGTACCCGACAGCGCCGCGCTGGTCATTTCGCCACAGGGGGATGTGGTAGAGCAGCTGGCGGGGGATCCCGTGGAGCGGCTGCAGGAACAGTTGACCGGCGGCGGCGGACCCGAGACACTGCTCAAGGATCTGGAGGATTCCATTCTCGCCGCCAGGGACGACGAGCGAATCAAGGCCCTCTTGCTGGACCTGGATTCCATGGGCAGCATCGGGCTGAGCAAGCTGCAGGACCTGCGGGTTGCCCTGCGGGAGTTCAAAAAATCGGGCAAACCCGTGATCGCCGCGGCCGACACCTATGACCAGAACCGTTACTACTTGGCGGCGATGGCCGATGAGATCTATCTCCATGAAATGGGGATGCTCCTGCTGGAAGGATTCAGCCGCTATCGCATGTACTACAAGGAAGGGCTGGGAAAACTCATGGTGGATGTGCATGTGTTCAAGGTCGGCACCTTCAAGTCGGCGGTGGAGCCGTATCTGCGCCAGGACATGTCCGAGGAGGCCAAGACCGCCAACAAGGAATGGCTGGGCGACTTATGGCGGCGGTATCTGGAAGATGTGGCCGAGTCCCGGAAAGTCTCTGTGGCCGCGCTCCAGGAATATATCGAGGGCTATCCCGACAACCTGAGCCGGGCCGAGGGCGATGCCGCCAAAATGGCCCTCAGCGCCGGTCTCGTGGATCATGTGGTCAGCCGGGATGCCATTCGCCGGCGGATGATCGAACTGGTGGGGAAAGATGAAAAGACGCATTCCTTCCAGCAGATCGGTCATGACAGTTACCTCCAGGCACTGGACAAGGACCGGTTCGGCGCCGAAGCCGAGGGTGACCTGGTGGGCGTCGTCGTGGCTGTGGGCAACATTCTGGGCGGCTCCCAGCCGCCGGGCAAGATCGGCGGAGACTCCACCGCGGCCCTCATCCGCCAGGCGCGGGAAAACGAAAATGTCAAGGCCGTGGTGTTGCGGGTGGACAGCGGCGGCGGCAGTGCCTTCGCCTCGGAAGTCATCCGGCGGGAACTGGAACTGACCCGCCAGGCCGGCAAGCCGGTGGTGGCGTCCATGGGCACCGTGGCCGCCTCGGGCGGCTACTGGATCACCATGGCTTCGGATGAGGTCTGGGCGGCACCCACGACCATTACCGGCTCCATCGGCATTTTCGGCATGTTCCCGACCTACGACCGCGGTCTCAAGGAATACCTGGGGATCAGCGTGGACGGCATCGGCACCACCCCCTACGCCGGCGCCATGCGGCCCGATCGTCCCCTGGACGACAGGGTGGGGCAGTTGATCCAGCAGACCATCAACAAAGGCTATCGCGACTTCATTACCAAGGTGGGTCAGGCCCGCAACATGACGTCCGAAGAGGTGGACCGCATCGCCCAGGGGCGTGTCTGGAGCGGCGAGGATGCCCACGAGCTGGGTCTCGTGGACAACATGGGTTCACTGCAGGACGCTATTGCCGCGGCGGCCAAACTGGCCAAGCTGGGTGATGAGTACAAAGTGAAGTACATGGAGCGGGAGGTCTCCTTCCGCGAAAAGATCCTGCGCGATATCTTCAGCGGCATGGTGCAGGTTCTGGGGAAGCATCCGTCCCTGCAGTCCGCACTGCCGCCGCCGCTCAGCACGATGCGACTGTTGGCCGAACAGGCAGCCAAGATCGCCGAGTTGAACGATCCCCAGCATATGTATGCCTATTTCCCCTATGAGGAGTGACGGGCGTTTTCGGTGGACGGAGGAAGAAAGAACGGGTCCGCCCGGTTGTCATCGGGATGACCCATTTTGATTTGCGCAAAATCCTTATTTCTTCATCCTGGACACGATTTCTGCCGTGTCCAGGGCGATGACCAGCTCCTCGTTGGTGGGTACCACCATTATTTTCGTCGGTGAATCCGGGGTGGAAATAATGGCTTCCTGGCCGACCACTTCGTCGTTTTTCTTCTTGTCCAGCACGATCCCCAGGTGATCCAGACCCTCCAGGCATTTTTCGCGGATGAGGGGGCTGTTCTCACCGATGCCGGCGGTGAAAACGATGCATTCCACTCCGTTAAGAACGGCGAAATAGGATCCGATGTATTTCTTGATGCGGTAGGCGTAGATGTTGATCACCAGGTGAGCCTGCTTGTCGCCGGCGAAGTATAGCTCCTCAATATCCCGCATGTCGCTGGATCGGCCGGAGATCCCCAGGATACCGCTGAACTTGTTGAGCAGGTTGTCGGCTTCGTGGAGCGACAGCTTCTCCTGGCGCATGATATGCAGGATGATGGCCGGGTCGATATCGCCGCAGCGGGTTCCCATGACCAGGCCCTCCAGTGGCGTAAAACCCATGGAGGTATCCACCGATTTGCCGTTGCGGATGGCCGCCATGCTGGCACCGTTGCCGAGGTGGATGCTGATCATGGTGCAGTTTTTGAAGTTGCGGCCGTTGATCTCGCAGGCCCGCTGGCTGACGAAACGGTGCGAAGTGCCGTGGAAACCGTAGCGGCGGATGGCATATTTCTTGTACAGTTGGTAAGGGATGGGGTAGATGTAGGAGTACTCGGGGATGGTGGAATGAAAAGCCGTGTCGAACACGCCCACCATGGGGACGTCCAGCAGAGCCATGGCCGCTTCGATGCCCTGGATGTTGGGTGGATTATGCAGCGGCGCCAGCTGGATATTGTCCTTGAGTGTCTGCACGACCTTGTCGGTGATGAGCACGGAGCCACTGAACGTCTCACCGCCGTGTACCACCCGGTGACCGACGGCATCAATCTCTTCGAGATCCTTGAGTACCCCGACTTTCGGTTCGACCATAATTTTCAGGATGGCGTTGATGGCCATGACGTGGTCCAGTATTTCCACCTCGCGCACGACCTTGTTGCCGTCGGGAGACTTCAATTCGATGCTGGCTCCGATCATACCGATCCGCTCCACCTTGCCGGTGGCGATATTGCTCCGGGATTCAGTGTCGATCAGCTTGTATTTGACGGTGGAACTGCCGCAATTCAACGTTAGTACTTTCATGGCAACACTCCGTTAACCGTTTTGGATTCGACGTTTCATTTTGTCGTACTTGAAAAAACCGTGACCGCTCTTGACGCCGAGACGGCCCTCCCGGACCATCTTCCGGAAAAGGGAGCACGGGCGATAGGATGGGTCGCCCAGCTGCTTGTAAATAGAATCGAGATAGGTCAGGGCGACGTCGATGCCCATCTCGTCGGCCATGGCCAAGGGGCCCTGGGTGATGTTGTAACCCAGGTTGATGGCCCGGTCGATATCCTCGGCGCTGGCCAGTCCCTCCAGCAGGACATGGGCGGCGGTATTGATCATGGGCATGATGATGCGCGTGGTGACGAATCCGGGGTATTCATAAACCTCGATACTCTTCTTGCCCAGCGTGTCCATTAAAAACTTGGTGGTCTTGACCACTTCCTCCGTGGTGTGGATGCCTTTGATCACTTCGACAATGATGGATTTGTGCACCGGCAGGATGAAGTGCAGGCCGATGATCCGCTCGGGGAACATAAGCTGTTTCTGGATGTCCGTGACCCCGATGGTGGTGGTGTTGGTCATAAAGATGGTGCTGTCGTGGCAGATAGCCTCCATATCCATGAAGATCTTGGTTTTTTCCTCGAGGCTGCGCCCCTTGGCTTCGATGAGGATCTGCACGTCTTTCAGCTCCCGCATTTTCGTGGTGGTGGAAATGCGACTCATGATGGCCTTTTTATCGGCGGGAGTTAGGCCCCAACGGCTGATCTCGTTGTCGATGGTCAACTCGATGCCGGCCAGTCCGTCCTTGAGCCAGTTCTCTGTTTCGTCATACATGATGACTTCCAGCTTGGCGTGGGCAATGTTCAAGGCGATCCCTTCGGCGACGGTGCCACAGCCGACGACTCCGATCTTTTGTATTCTCATGAGAACCCTCGGAAGACAGTTTTCAAAATAAAACCCAACATTCTATCGTATATCCGGAAATATGCAACACTCTTTGAGTGGAAAATATCATCCCGGTGGCGGTCGGATACCGATTCGGGTGATGTGACACGATATCACCGGGATCGGGCGGGAAGCAGTCTTTATTTGATTTTGACCCCGAAAGTGATCTGGAACTCGTTGCGGCTTCTTTCGAAAAAGGATGTTTCGGCGGTGAAATTGTTGTGGGACCAACGGATGTATTTTACTTCAAAGATATAGGCATACGAACCGCCGGGTATCTCAAAGCCCGTGCTCAGGAACATGCCCAGGTTGTGCCGTTTGGCGAAATCGGTGATGGTGTCGTAATTCCCTTCCGGTGGCGCGGAACTGAAATCGATGGTCTGGGATTCCGCCACAATGAAATCCGCCTGCATACCGATGCCGAAAAAGGGGTGGCCGTTCATGCTGGGATGAATGAACTTGAAGCCCACGGGCACATCGATGGTGTGGAAATAGTTCTTGAAATCACCAACGATCAGCGGATCGCCATCGATGGCGAAGTCGCCTTTAAAGACCAGAAGCTTGTAAGATCCGCCAAAAGTGAAGTAAACAATGGGATTGCCCTTGAAGATTTGTATGTCGTAGAAAACGCCGCCGATGACCCCCCAGTAGGGATCAATATCCGTGGTGTCGAACGGATTGTAGGCGCCGTCAGGAACGTATTCGAACGAATTTTTGACCACACCCAGCTTGATGCCGTATTTGAACTGACGATCCGCCGCCGCGGCAGGGCCTATGATCATCAGGATCAGCAGGGGGAGCAAAATGATTTTTTTGTTCATGACGCTTCCTTTACCGAAGGGAGAGTAAAATAACAAGACAGCATGATGCCATGACCGGTCAAAAAGTTCAAACGATTTCAGGGTTACAGGCGGATGAATGTTGCCGGTGGGGCGGGAACTGTGCTACCATCCCGCCCAAACCAAAATCCGGGGTCGATGATGAATGAGGTGATCTACGTTCGGCGCGAGGAGTGGCTGCCCCAGCTGCCGGCGCTGTTCGGGCTGGCGGAGTTTCGGGAGCGGAGCGGGCTGTCAAAGGATGCCGCCTGGCAGACCTGCCGGTACTGGACGGACAGCGGTCGCATCCGGCCCTTCATCCGCGGGATGTACCTGCGGAAGGGCTGGCCGCTCGCCTGTCCGCCGGTCTGGCATCTGGCCCAGTGTCGCGCCGGCGAGGGGTATGTCACCGGAATGTGGGCGCTGGCTTGGCATGGGTTGGTCAGGGAATATCCTCCCCGCCTGGATCTGGTGGTGGGTGACGGCCAGCGCCGTTCCATCCATCATGAAGGGACGACGGTTGTCTTCCACCGACTCAGCCTCAACCGGAGCCGACGGGGGATCATCACGGTGGCCGACGGCGGCCGCTCCCTCCAAATGGCCGAACCCGAGCGGGCGCTGCTCGATTGCCTGGCCTGCCCGTCGCTGGGCGGCGGCTTGGCCCAACCGGCCGAGCTGCTGCGTTCTGGCAAGAAACGGTTTCGCCAGTTCCGCCTGCTGGACATCCTCCTGGACCTGGATTCGGAAACCCTGCGCCGCCGGCTGCGCGTCCTGGCGGAGTATGCCGGCATGCTCCGCCTCACCTCCTGGCTGGAGCAGCAGCGCAGCGCGGCGGGCGACCGGATGGGGCCGGTGGTGCTGGATCCCAGCCGGTCCTCTTCGCCGCGGGATCCGCTCTATCGGGGGGTGCGCATCAATCTGCCCCTGCTGTTGCCGGGCCTGGAGGGGGACCACTGACCGCCCCGTCATTCGGGCAGCGGCTTCCGGGTATATTCGCCGTTGACCAACCGCAGGATGCCGGCCGGATTTTCATTCTGCAACAAGCCGGGCAGGAGCTCGGGCGGTGTGTTCTGGAAGGCCACGGGCCGCAGAAAACGGCGGACGGCGGTGATTCCGACGGAGCTGGCCTGAGCCTGGCTGCTGGCCGGATAGGGGCCGCCGTGCATCATGGCCGCGCAGACCTCGACGCCGGTAGGAACCCCGTTGAAGATGATCCGGCCCGCCTTGCGCTGCAGGATGTCGAGCAGCGGCCGGATCAGCCCCGTTTCACCGGCGGCGATGTGGATCGTGGCCGTGAGCTGGCCGCCCAGCCGCCGGGCCACGTCCGCCATGGCCGTCATGTCCGGACAGCGGATCAGGAGGCCAACCGGGCCGAAGTGCTCCGCCAACAGTACATCATCGGCCAGGAAATGGGCGGCCGTCGTCTGCAGCAGGGCAGGGCGGAACCGCCATCCTGGTTCGTCGGGCACGGTGCCGCCGGTAAGGCACGTGACATCACCGGTTGCCAGGGTGCTGTCCAGGGAGCGGCGCAGGTTATCACGGATGCGGCGGTTGAGCAGGGGACCACCGGGGTGTTGCTCCATGTGGCGGATCATGGCATCGATCATGTCGTCGGTGACGGGCATGTCCGGCACCACCAGGAGGCCGGGCTTGGTGCAGAACTGGCCCATACCCAGCAAGACCGAGGCGGCGAGGTCTTCGGCTAGGCGGGTACTTCGCATCGTGAGGCTGCCGGGCGTGACGAACAGCGGATTCAAGCTGCCCATCTCGGCGAAGACGGGAATGGGCCGCGGCCGCGCCGCCGCCTCGTCGAACAGCGCCCGGCCGCCCGCCAGGGAGCCGGTGAAACTGACGGCTTCGAGTTCGGGCTGTCGGACCAGCTCCCGGCCCACGGCGTCGTCGGCGCCGTGAAGCAGGGAGAACCAGCCGCCGGGTAGTCCCTGGGTTTTCATCGCGCCCAGAACGGCCTGACCGCACAGTTCCGATGTCTGCGGTTGGGAAGGGTGCGCCTTGTAAATCACCGGACAACCGGCGGCCCAGGCTGCGGCGCTGTCGCCGCCGCAGACGCCGAAGGCCAGCGGAAAGTTGCCGGCACCGAACACGGCCACCGGGCCGATCGGAAAGAGCATTCGGCGCAGGTCGGGCCGGGGCACCGGACGGCGTTGGGGCTCGGCCGTGTCGATGATGGCGTCGACGTAACTGCCCTCGCGCACGTCGGCCGCGAACATGCGCAGCTGGTGGATGGTGCGATCCCGTTCCGACGCCAGGCGGGTCCGACCCAGCGCCGTTTCCCAGTCGGCCACGGCCAGCAGTGGTTCGCCCAGGTCCATCAGTTCACGGGCGACGTTCTCCAGGAAGGTCGCCCGTTGCTCACGGTTGAAGCGGCTGTCTGCCGTGGCGATTTGGCTCGCGGCATGGACGGCCGCGTGGATCTCCATCGGCGTGGCATCGGTGTACGTGACATCGCCGGTCGCGCCGGTGGCGGGATTGACGGATTCGAAATGTTGTTCGCCCGTGGCGGATGGCATTCCGCCGATAGTATTCGCTCCATGCAACGGGGTCATGACTGGCCTCCCGAGTGAATTCTATACCCAGCATACCCGTTTCCGGCCGGCAACACAAGTCGCGGCTGCACCGCTATCCGCCGCCGGCCGGACGAGCGTTCTCACGGCGGCGAGCCGGGTATTCCGTCCGGCGCACGTCAGCAGTGGTCAGGCGGCGGTAACCGTGATACAATACGGACAGACGCGACATCACCACTCACCGTGCCCCAGCCGGAGACCTCCCGGATTGAACCGGCGAGTGATAGTGCGACAAGGAGAACGAGGAGATGTCTCAACTGCGCATCGGGACCTGCAGCTGGAAATTTGATTCCTGGATCGGCCTGGTCTATTCTGAAGGTGTCGGCAAGCACTATCTGCGGGAGTACGCCGGCAAGTACAACTCTGTTGAGGTGGATCAATGGTTCTGGTCGCTGCATGGGGTGGATACAATCACCCTGCCGCGCGATAAAGTGGTCCGTGAATATGTCGATTCCGTCACCCGCGATTTCCGGTTCACGGTGAAAGTGCCCAATTCCATCACCCTGACACATTTCTATCGCCAAGCCAAGTCGGAGCCGCTGGCGGAGAATCCCCATTTTCTTTCTCCCACCCTGTTCGAAAGGTTTCTTTCGTCCCTGGTGGGCATGGAAGCGCAGCTGGGGATGTTGATCTTCCAATTCGAATATCTGAACAAGAAGAAAATGCCTTCCCAGGATGAATTTCAGCGCCGATTCACCGAATTCTTCCGGCTGTGTGACCGGCGCCTCCCCTCGGCGGTGGAAATCCGGAATCCCAAGTATCTCAACGACGACTATTTTCGTTTTCTGCAGGCCAACGGCCTGTCCGCCGTCTTTCTGCAAGGTTATTTCATGCCGCCCATCACCGAAATCTACGACCGTTTCGGCGGTTACCTGCAGGCGCCGGCAGTCATCCGTCTGCATGGTCCGGACCGGGAGGGAATGGAGGAAAAGACCGGCGGCCGCTGGAACCGCCTGGTCGTCCATCGTGATGAAGAGCTGGACGCCATTTGCGAAATGGTGAACGATCTGCTGCATCGCAATCTGGATGTTTATCTGAATGTCAACAATCACTATGAAGGATCGGCGCCGCTGACCATTGAACGCATCAAGGAGCGCCTCGCCGGCTGAGGGTGGGCGGCGGTTCACGGTGCGTCGGATCCGTGATGGTGCTGGGAACAGGCGATGGTCGTGTCATGACGTTACGCTATAACCAACCGTGCCCAATATGAAAAGGAGGAATGATGGCCGTAGAATTACCCGATCTTTTGTTTGCCTCGGACGCGCTGGAGCCCCATATCAGCGCCCGCACCCTGGAATTCCACCACGGCAAGCATCACAAGGCTTACGTAGACAATGCCAACAAGCTCATCGCCGACACCCGATTCGAGAACATGCCGCTGGAGAACGTCATCCGTCAGACGGCCGGTGACGAAGCCCGGGTGGGCATCTTTAACAACGCCGCCCAGGCCTGGAATCACGCTTTCTACTGGCAGTGCCTGAAACCCGGTGGTGGCGGAGCGCCCACCGGTGCCATCGCCGACAAGATCGAAGCTGAGTTCGGCGGCTACGAGCAGATGATGGATGAGTTCAAGAAGGCCGGCGCCACCCAGTTCGGCAGCGGCTGGGCCTGGCTGGTACTGGAGGAGGGGAACGTCCTGCGGGTGCACAAGACGGCCAACGCCGACTGTCCGCTGGTCTACGGCTGTAAGCCGCTGCTGACGGTGGATGTCTGGGAGCATGCCTATTACCTGGACTACCAAAACCGGCGGCCCGATTACCTGGCCGTGTTCGTGGAGAAGCTGATCAACTGGGAATTCGTAAACGCCGAGTTTCGTCAGTGAGTGGATGAATGTGTCCGGCCGCCAGATGAGGATGAATTTGGGCCGACCGCAGACCCGGCACCGGGGAGGCGCCGGCGTCCCTCCGATGACGGCGATGCTGCTGCTGGTCATGATGCTGGCGGCATGGGGCTGCCGGCGGTCCACCTACGTGGTACCCTGGATCACCAACCTCGGCTACCGCCCCGCCGAGATCCACGCCATCACCACGGGCGTCTACGCCATGCCCAACGTGCCGGTCACCATCAACGGCCGGCGCTTGCAGCTGGTGCTGGACACCGGCAACCTGAGCGGTCTGACCCTCACGCCCGACTGGTTGCACCGGCTGGACTTGCCGGTGGTGGATGAGGTGGCGACCTATGATTCCATCGGGACGGAAACGGGCCGGGTACCCGTTCACCGGGCGGCCGAGGTGGCGGCGTTCGGCCGGCGCTGGACCGACGTGCAGGTGCTGCAGCGCGACACGGGCGTCATCGACGGTCTCATCGGTCCGGCCTTTTTGCTGGACCGGCGCTTCACTCTCGATTACCGCAACCGGTTGATGGGGATTTCGACAACCCCCCTGCCCAACGAGGCCGCCCACAGCCACGGCGGTGAGCTGGTGTCCCATCCCGGACTACCCGGGCTGATCCTCATGCGGGGGACGGTGAACGGGCAGGCGGTGCTCATCGGGGTGGACACGGGCAAAAGCCGCACCTGCATCGACGAACGGTTGGTGAATCAGCTGGATTTGCCACGCACGCCGGACGGGTGCCAGGTGGAGTCGGTGACCGTCGGCCCCTTTTCCTTCGACGTACCGTCGGCCAAGGTGCTCAGCTTCGCCGGTCTGTCCCGGGAACTGCCCGAACCGGTTTTGCTTGCCGTCGGTTCAGACATCATGCTGCAGGTCATCCTCAGCGTGGACTACCCACGCGGCCGCTACATGCTCACCCGTATCACCCGCCGCTGAAAGCGCGGGCGGCGGGACCGCCGTGAAAAGGGCGTTGGTGTTTCCCGATGGTCTGTGGTACCATTTTCTGTCATTCGGCGGTGACCGGCCCGGCCGCGCCACCGTCACGGCCGGGTGGATGGCGAACCGGCGGAATCCGACGCCCTGGGGCCGAGAAGGCATCTCCGGCCGGATGATGGCGGGAATGAATCGTCGTCCGCAGTGGCCGTTGGGTGAAGGCCGGCCATGTGATCCTGCATTCGGCGAGGAGACCGTGTATGGATTTGAAAAACTTTCCCTGGCAGATGCTGCTGCTCGGCTACCCCGTCCTGCTGCTGGCCCTGACGGTGCACGAGACGGCCCATGCCTGGACGGCTGAAAAATTCGGCGATTCCACCGCCCGCAATATGGGCCGGGTCAGTCTCAATCCCATCGTACACATGGACATTTTCGGCACGGTCCTTTTCCCCATTTTCGCCATGATCACGGGTTTTCCTCTCATCGGTTGGGCCAAGCCGGTACCGGTGAACACACGTTTTTTGCAACACCCGTCACGGGATAACATGTTCATCTCCCTGGCCGGCCCCGTCAGCAATGTACTGCTCGCCCTGGGAATGTTCCTTCTGCTGGTGTTTCTCTCGTTATCCGGCCTGCTGGACGCGCTCCCTCTCTCCGTGAAGGAACCGGTGCACATCATCCTGTACTACGGCGTGCTCATCAACGTGCTCTTGGCCATCTTCAACCTGATTCCGGTGCCGCCGCTGGACGGGAGTCATGTGCTGGAGCATTTCCTGCCTTACCGGTGGGCGGAAAAATACGAAATGATCAAGCCCTACGGCTTTCTCATCATCCTGGTGCTGTTCTACGCCGGACTGTTCCGGTTGTTGATCATGCCCGTCTGGAACGTTCTGAGCGTTATCCTGGCGATGTTTTGAGGCGATGGAATCCACTGACCAACCCACGGCCGGTGTGATCCGGCTCCGCGAAAAGTACGAGATCTGTCTCCCCCTGTTCGAAGGGCCGCTGGATCTGTTGCTGCATCTCATTCGCAAGCAGGAGATCGACATCTACGACATCCCCATCGCCCTCATTACGGCTCAGTACCTGGATTATATCCGCCTGATGCAGGACCTCAACGTCAACGTGGCGGGGGAGTTTCTCGAGATGGCCGCCACCCTCATCTACATCAAGTCGCGGATGCTGCTGCCGGTGGAGGTCACGGATGAGGACGGCCTGTTGCTGGAGGAAGATCCCCGCCTGGAGCTGGTGGAGCGGCTGCTGGAATACGAAAAGTTCAAGAAAATCGCCGAGGAGATGTACACCCGCTTCCAGGTGGAGTCCAGCATGTGGTCGGTCAGCCGGGTGAATGAGGTGATGGATGATGACGAGCCGCTGGTGGCGGCCGATATCATCGACCTGATGGCGGCTTATCATAACCTGGTCAAGCGGTACGAGGACCGGCTGGCGCTGGAGGTGGAGCGGGAGCAGATCACGGTAGCCGAAAAAATGCAGCAGATCACCGAAATGCTGCGCACCCGGAAGTCGGTCCGTTTCTCGAAGCTCTTTACCGAGCGGATCACCCGGCGCAATCTCATCGTTCTGTTCATTGCCGTGCTGGAGCTGGTGCGGATGCGAACCGTGCGGGCGCGGCAGGACGAACTTTTTTCCGACATCATTCTGTATCGGCGCAACAAGGGGCAATGAAGGACTACACACAATTGAAAGCGGCCATTGAAGCGATCCTTTACGTGGCGGACGAACCGGTCACCCTGGACAAGCTGCGGGAGGCGTTCCCTGAGGCGGAGACCGAGATCCTCACGGCCGTCCTGGACGACCTGCAGCAGGACTACAAGAGCGAGTCCCGCGGCCTGACCCTCCGCCGCCTGGCCGGCGGATACCAGCTATTCACCCGCCTGGAATACCATGAACATGTGCAGAAATTCCTGCGCACTCGGCCCGGTTTCCGGCTATCCATGGCGGCGCTGGAGACGCTGGCCATCATCGCCTACAAACAGCCGGTGACCATCCCCGAGATTCTGGAAATTCGCCAGGTGAAGTCGCCGGCGGCTATCAAAACATTGGTGGAAAAGAAGATGATCGTGCCGCGCGGCCGAAAGAAAGCACTGGGGGCGCCCATCCAGTACGGCACCAGCAAGGAATTCCTTGTTCAATTCGGGCTGGATTCCCTGAAGGATCTGCCGTCGCTGGAGGAGTTCGAGGATTTATTCGGCGACAAGGCCGACACCATTCGGCAAAAATCATTGTTTGATCTGAAGATGCGCGGCATCGAGCCGTTGCAAAACACAGATACGGCCACCGGATTCGAGCAGGAATGATCCCCGGCGCCGGTCCGACCAGATGGAGAGAGGAACCGTGGAACGAGTTCAAAAACTGATCGCCGAACGAACGCGCTATTCCCGGCGCAAAGCCGAGGACCTCATCGTCCAGGGCCGGGTGACCATCGACGGCCGTCCAGCGCAGCTGGGCGACAAGGCCGATCCGGATGGGCAGCGGATCTGCATCGACGGCAAACCGCTGCCGAAGCCGGCCCCGCGAATCTATCTGCTGCTCAACAAACCACGGGGCTACCTGTGCACCGTTAGCGATCCGGGGCACCGCAAGACGGTGTTGGACTTGGTGGATACCCGGGAGCCGGTCTACCCGGTGGGTCGTCTGGATATGTTCTCCACCGGCCTGGTCATTCTGACCAACGACGGTGAACTGGCCCAGCGGGTGATGCAGGCCGGCCCCCATTGCCCCAAGGTATACCTGGTGAAGGTGGCCGGCAATCCCGACGACCGGAAGATCCAGCGGCTGGAGCGAGGGATCCTGTATGAAGGGGAGCGTTTCGGGCCGTGTGAAATCCGCCGCACGAAAACCAAGCCCGATTCCTACACCTGGTTCCGCGTCACCCTGTACCAGGGAAAAAACCGGCAGATCCGGCGGATGTTCGAGGCTGTCCAGCACCCGGTTTACCATTTGAAGCGGGTGGCCATCGGCCCACTGACGGATGCCAATCTGCCCGTCGGTCATTTTCGTGAGCTAACGCCTGCCGAAGTGAACCGGTTGAAGAACCCGATGCCGGAAAATTCCCGGAAATCGAACCGGCGCCGCCCACCGCGTCCATCCGCCGACGGACGTTCCAGCCGCGGCCGCCGCAAAGACTGATCCGTAATGATAAGCCATGATGGAGGTTTCATGTTCGAGGACATCATCCCCCCCCACATCCTGAAAATAATCCCTTACAAGCCGGGCAAGCCCATCACTGAAGTCACGCGGGAACTGGGCTTGACGGAGGTGATCAAGCTGGCCTCCAACGAGAACCCCCTGGGACCGTCGCCGTCGGCGGTGCGCGTCATCCGCGAGAAAGTCCGTGATCTGCATTATTATCCGGAGGACAGCGGCTATTTTTTACGCCACAAGCTGGGCGATAAGCTCGGGGTGGACCCCGATCTGATCCACCTGGGCAACGGCTCCTGCGAGATCATCGTCAATCTGGGCCGGGCCTTTCTGAGCCCCGGCGACCAGATCCTCACCAGCCATACCAGTTTCGTCATGTATTACCTGTGCGGCGCCTATACGGGCAACGAGGTTATCCGCGCACCGATGAAAGACTGGGCCTATGATCTGGATGCCCTGGCCGCGCGGATTACGCCGCGGACGCGGCTGATCTTTATCGCCAATCCCAACAATCCCACCGGCAGCTATTTCGACCGGGCGACCTGGGAGGCTTTTTTGGCCAAGGTTCCGCCCAAGGTCCTGGTGGTGCTGGACGAAGCCTACTGCGAATACGTCGAGGTCGAAGACTATCCCGATGGTCTCCGCTATCTGGCCGATTTTCCCAACCTGGTGGTCCTGCGCACGTTTTCCAAGATCTACGGCCTGGCCGGGATCCGGGCCGGGTACGGTGTCGCCGATCGGGAGATCATCGACGTGCTCTACCGCGTCAAGCTGCCCTTCAACGCCAACGCCCTCGGTCAGGAGGCCGCCGCCGCCGCCCTGGACGATGATGAGTTTGTGGGCCGTTCTCAGGCGGTGAACCGGGAAGGTCTGGCTTACCTGCAGGAGTTTTTCCGGCAACATGACGTGGAGTTTGTGCCCAGCGTGGCCAATTTCGTCATGGTGCACCTGACGGTGGATGCCGGCCGGTTTTTCGAACGCATGCAGCGCCGTGGCGTCCTGATCCGGCCCCTCAAAGGCTTCGGCAGCGCCAATGCCGTCCGTGTCACCGTGGGCAGCATGACGGAAAACCGGAAGTTCACCCGCGTGTTCAGTGAAGTGATGGCCGACATGCAGGCAGGCAAGGCGTGATGAGAAAGATTCGCATCGCCATCGATGGTCCGTCCGGATCGGGGAAAAGCACCATCGGCAAGCGGGTGGCGCAGCGGCTGGGTTTCGTCTACATCGATTCCGGCGCCATGTACCGCGCCGTGGCCCGGCAGGCCCTGGCGGCCGGTATCCCCTTGATGGACGAGGCGCGGGTGGTGGAACTGGCGCAGAACCTGACCATCGAATTCGTGCCGGGTGAAAAAGGACAACATCTGCTGGTCAACGGCGAGGATATGACCGAGGCCATCCGAACCCCCGCCGTGGCCCAGGGGGCCTCCCGGGTGTCGGCCATTCCCGGTGTCCGGCGTGCGCTGGTCCGTCGGCAGAAGGAGATGGGCGCGGCGGGTGGCGTGGTCATGGACGGCCGGGACATCGGCACGGTGGTTTTTCCCGATGCCGAGGTGAAGGTCTTCCTCGATGCCGCCCTGCCGGAGCGGGCCCGCCGCCGCTACCTGGAGGACCGCCGACGGGGCGAAACGGCCGATCTGGCCGCCACGGAAAAGGATGTGGCCGAACGCGACCGGCGGGACACCACCCGGGCCGACTCGCCCTTGCGACAGGCCGAGGACGCCGTCCGGGTGGATACCACCGGTCTGGATATCGAGGCGGTCACCCGGCGGGTGCTTGACATCGTCGCGGCAAAGGTGGGCTGATGTTTACCGGACTCGTGGAAAGAATCGGTACCTTACTGGAGAAGAGAACGACAGCCCTCGTCCTGGATGTGGCCGGCCTTGAAGAGCGCCTGCGGCCGGGAGACAGCCTGGCGGTGAACGGCGTCTGTCTCACTGCGACCCGGATCAGCGGACGCCGGGTGACCGTGGATGTGTCGGCCGAAACCTTGTCCCGCACCACGCTGGGCGGACAGATCACCGGTGCCCGGGTCAATCTGGAGACGGCCCTGACCCTGGACCGGCCGCTGGGCGGCCATTTCCTGCAAGGGCATGTGGACGGCGTGGGCGAAGTGACAGCGGTGCGCCGGGCGAGCGATTCCTGGACACTGGAAGTGGCGTTTCCGCAGGAATTTGCGCGGCTGGTGGTCAGCAAGGGCTCCCTTGGCGTGGACGGCGTCAGCCTCACGGTAGCCGAACTGGAGCCGGCCGCGGTCCACATCGCTGTCATCCCCCATACCATCCGGCAGACCATCATTCCCGATTACGCAACGGGTCGGCGGGTGAATCTCGAATTCGACATCCTGGGGAAATATGTCCTGCGTTATCTCGAAAGTGTCGGCGAAACAGACGACGACTCCCTGAGTTTCGGACAACTCCACGACCTCGGCTATTGAGATGTGCCGATGTACCTCCGGATGAGGTCGGGTTGCTCCGGCCGCCCACCATCCACTCCCCGCCGCGCCGGACGAATCCTGGTCCCGTCCAAACAAAAAAATAATCTGCCACTCTCTGTCTGGAATCAATCTTTTACGGGAGAGGGCCATCGCCGGTCGAGCAGGGTATTGAAAAAAGGTCGGCGGCAGGCTAAGATGGGAGCAGTACGAAATTGACCCTGTTTCCATTCTATGAACATCAGGAGCAACCATGAAAAAGTGTATCTTTCTGTTTGCTTTTATACTCGTGGCCGTGGGGTCGCTGCTCGCCGTCATCCCGACGGCGGAGCGGGACGCCCTGATCGCGCTTTATCATTCCACCAACGGTCCCAACTGGTACGACAATACCGGCTGGTTGGGGCCCGCCGGCACGGAGTGTGACTGGTTCGGGATCGAGTGCGATGCCGGCGGCAACCATGTGACGCAAATCAACCTCGGCTGGACCGAAACCAGCGGCAACAACCTCATCGGCACGCTGCCGCCGGAACTGGGGAACCTGACCATGCTGCAGCGACTGGACCTGGAGTTCAACTACCTCAGCGGCCAGATCCCGCCCGAGTATGCCAATCTGCAGAACCTGATCGTCCTGCATCTGGGTTTCAATCTGCTGAATCTGGACAGCATCCCCGCCTGGCTTTACAACCTGCCTGAATTGGCGGTCCTGGATCTGGCCGAGTGCGGCATCGGCGGCACCATTCCTTCCCAGCTGGCCGGACTGACCGGGCTTTGGCAAATCAACCTGGGCGGCAATCAACTGTCGGGCACCATTCCCGCCTGGCTGGCTCAGTTGTCTTCCCTGGAGAGCCTGTTTCTGTGGGGTAACCAGCTGCATGGCGCCATCCCGTCCGAGCTGGGCAATCTGTACGGGCTGGAACTGCTCAGCCTGTTCGACAACCAGCTCAGCGGCAGCATTCCCTCCCAGATCGGCAATCTGGAAATACTGTGGGGCTTGTGGCTCTTCGACAACCTGCTCACCGGACCGATTCCGCCGCAGATCGGACAGTTGGGGGATCTGAACTATTTTTTCCTGGATTCCAACCAGCTGACGGGGGAAGTACCGTCCAGTATCCTGAACCTGAACTACCTGATGTCGGCCAATCCCGGCACGGGCGCTTCCGGTCTGGGACTCTGGTATAACGGCCTATACTCGACGCAGCCCACGGTCGTGAATTTCATCAACGCCCATCAACTGGGCGAGTTCGGCCTGACCCAAACGTCGCCGCCGGCCCAGGCGAATTATGGCGGCTGCTATCCTTTCTTCCTCAACGTCGTGAACTGGACACCCATCTCGTATCAGGAAGATCCGGGGTATTACGAGATCCATCACTACAATTGGTCCTCGGGCGGGTATGATCTGCTGGCCACGACCCGCTCCAAGCAGAGCTCCTCCCACCTGGTGCCCATGGTCATTCTCAAGGATAGCGCCCAGTACAAGGTGCGGGCCGTGACCGAGCCGCACAGTCTGAACAAGGGCGCGGTTACGGGCGATTTCGTCGACGCCCAGGCGGTCGAACCGAACCGGTATATCGCCATCGAATACAATCCGGAGATGATGGGTTCCCTGTATCCCGACAGTGCCTCCCAGATCGTACCGGCTACCTACCTCACGTTCCGTATTGACCCCATCCTGTTCCCCGATGCGTCCCCGGAGAACCCGGCCATCATCCAGCTGACCCTGCCCGAGGGGGCCTACCTGAGCCAGACGCTGGCGACAGGAGTGGCCGATACGGCGGCCCCTTACCCGGAAAATGGCGAAATAGTGAGGAACCTGGCTGTGGTGGAATACGAGGGGGAACCTCAGAAGGGGGCAGCACCCCGACCGGTGAAAGGAGCGAAGGATCTTTCCTTCATCGAGCCGTGGGCGGTTCAGCTTTTTCGCTACGTGGCCGGCGAGAACGTGATTCAGATCCGGATCAATCGGTACACGGAAGATTGGTTTCCTGAGGATCCCTACAATTACCTGGGGTTCACCATCGGACTCGGGGCCGGCGTCTGGCCCAACACAGAGACGAGCAACTTCGGCGAAGGCGGCATGTTCACCCAGGAGGGCACCCTCTTTTACATGGACCTGCGCGAGTTCCCCTTCGATTGGTATGACAACAACCTGCCCGTCTGTTTTTCTTCCTTCTGGCAGTACGACGGCATGCCCACCAACGCGGGATTCGAGCCCGAGGCCCTGAGCCTGTTCATGCTGGAGTCCTTTTACGAGGATCCGGCGCCGGTTGTGTCCCAGATCGGTGATACCCTGGACGACTACGTGGTGCTGGACTGGAACCGCGACGGTTTCGATGACGTGGTCAGCATTTCCAGGCGCACCCGGCGTCTCTATTTTTCCTACGGCAACAGTGACGGGACGTTCCAGGGGCCGGAATGGATGGCCCTGGCGCCGGAGATCGATAGACCCCGGACCTTGGCCGCCGGAGATGTGAACGGTGATTCCTACCCTGACCTGCTCATCGGCGACGAGTTGGGCAACCACTGGATTATCACGTATGAAAATACCATGAAAGACGGCGGCGTTCCCTGGCGCATTCCCTGGCGGGCTGATTCGCTGAAGTCGCCCGGTGTGCCGTACGACTCCACCCTGCAGGATGTGAATGCCGACGGCCGGATGGACTATATTTTTACCGACATTACGGATAACCGGTTGAATGTGGTTTTCGGCGACTCGTTCTCGGCGGGGCAGGCTTACGCCACCGGTAATTTTCCCGTGGCCCTGACCAGCGGCGATTTCAACGGCGATACAGCGCCGGATCTGGCGGTGGCGAACCAGGACAGTGATTCGGTCACGGTCTTCTGGAACAATGGCACGGGCAGTTTCTCGTCGACGGTTTTGACCGGCCTCGGGGACAACCCGGTGGACGTGGATGCCGCCGATTTCGACCGTAACGGCAAGAGCGATCTGGCCGTCGGCCTGGCGGGCAGCAAATCCCTGGCCGTCCTGCTGGTTCAGTCCAACAATCAGTTCAACCCGGCCACGGCGCAGAAAGTCTTCTTTACCAAAACCCCCTCGGCTCTGCAGGCCGACAACTTCGACGCCCTCAACGGACCCGACGTCCTGGTGGGTTTCAATGACGATTCCAAGCTGGCCCTGGTTACAACCAACGAACAGGGAATCCTGGTTGTGCCTTACCTCACCATCAATTCGCTGGGCGATGTGGTGGTGGACCCGTTCGGCGGCGTGACGCTGACGGAGGACAACATCCTGTCGGTGGGTGGTGGTACCGGATTCGGTGGCGTCAGCACCCGCACCGGAGTCGGTGGGATTACCCAGCAGGCGTACAACGTTCTTCATTTTCCGCGCAGCACCAACATCTCCTTTTCGGTGGTGAATCTGGCCGATAACGACTCGCTCCTGAATCTGGAGCTGTACGACGACGCCGGTAATTTCAAGGCGGCCACGACCCAGGGAATCTCTCCGGGCATGCAGTTCGCCCGCTATTTCACGGATCTGCTGGGCACCGAGGCACAAAGCACCCAGCGCTGGGTGCGGGCCTTCATGACCCAGAGCGAAACGTACGGTTTGTGGCTGGTCAACGAGGGCGGCAAACCCTACCTCGACGGCACGCGTGTGCCCGATATCCGGACTGCCCTCCTGGAGCTCGTTCTGCCTGTGATGATGACGACCGATGATCATTCCACTTCGTTGGTCTTGATCAACCCCAACCTGGACCCGGCCAATGTCCAGCTGTTTCTCTACAGCAGCACCGGGAGTCTGAAGGCCACGCTCAGCCGCAACCTGGCCGGCCGGGCGCGCCTGGTGCTGGACGCCGCCACGGTGTTCCCGTCGGTGGCCGAAACGGATTCCGTCTTCGTCCGCTCCGACAGGGCCATCTTCGGCCTTGAACTGTTCGGCAACGATGACGCCATGGCCTGCCTGGAAGGCATCCCCGCCGGCGGAAGCCATACGGTCCTGTACTCGCCGCACCTGGCCACGGGTGACTGGGGGGTGATCTACGAGTCGATCCTGACACTGGTCAATACCACAGGGAGCGGTGCCCAACTGACCGTCAGCCGTTACAACGATGATGGTGTCCAGCAAGGTCCGCCGCAGACCGTCAACCTGCCCTCTCTCGGCAAGGTGTCCCTGGATGTGGCCACGCTGTTTTCGCTGACCGGCGCCCAAACCGGTTACCTGGAGATTGACGCCAACGGTGCCACCGGCATTGTGGGCAGCATCACCTTCGGCGACGCCGTCGGCGACGAATTCGTGTCGTGCCTGCCGCTGCAATGGACGGGCGGCGAGGATTATATCCTGGGCCACATCGCCAACGGCACCCTGGGCGCCGTCGGTTACTTTACGGGTATCGCCATCCTGAACGCAGATGCCCAGGCCCATGATGTGACCATCTCTGCCTATGACCAGGCCGGTATCCTGAAGCAGAGCCAGGCCCTGAATATTCAGCCCAACCAGCGCCGGGTTTTTCTGCTGGACGGCCTGATGCCCGGTCTGGGTGCCATTTTCGGCGGCTATATCACCCTAGACGGCCCTGATAACGCCCGGCTGATGGTGTTCGAGCTCTTCGGCAGCTCTCCCACGCTCGATTTTCTGAGCGCCGTGCCGGCCGTGAGCCGGTAGCCGTCTTCCATGGAACAGCCCGTCCGTCGTCGGCAAAGGCCGGGCGGGCTCGTTCCCTGCTTCATCGGGTTCTGGATTTTGGGGGTTGGTCAGACGACGGACAGTCTCTGTAACAATTCATGGGCCAGTTGGCCGAAATCGTTGTCCATTCCTGTGAGTTCCAGCAAAAGGACCCGGGCCTTGTCCAGCCGACCTTCCAGCTGATGGAGCACGGCGAGGGTGTAGGTGACCTTGGCGTACAGGCGGCGGTTGCCGGACAGCTGGTTGAGGACGGCCCGGGCGTCGTCGATATGCTGCATCTGCATGAGGGATACCGCCTGCCCGATATTGGCGCGGATGAAATTGGGGTTGAGCCGGCAGGCCTTCTCGAAGTACTGGAGGGCCTCCTCGGGCTGATCCAGCAAATAATGGATGCGACCGATATTGTAGTGAATATCGGCGAAATGAGGATTCTGGCGTACGGCCATTTGCAGGATCCGCAACTCGTCACGCAAGGCCTTCTCATCCACCGGCACGGCCGGTTCATCCATCTGCAGCTCGCTGGACCGGAGAATCAGGTCGGGCATCTTCTGGAAGCTGTGGTGAATCTCTTCCAGCAGCTCCCGGGCCTTGTCCCGTTCGGTGAGTTCATTGTGAGCGAAAGCCAGGCTGATCTTGGCCGGTAAAAACCCGGGATTGGCGGCCAGGCATTTCCGGAAGTGGCGGATGGCCAGGTCGTGTTTTTTGGTGCGCTGGAACTCCCGGCCCAGTCGGAAATGAATGTCCGGCTGATCGGAGCCCCCCGCCAGCAGTTGTTGGTAATGCTGGATCAGCAGGCTGCGAAACCAGAAGTGACGGATGAGTTCACCCTCCGAGTCGTGAAACGGCAGGGTCAGTACGTCGATGGGCAACGCTTCGTAAAAGTGGTTGTCCGCCCAGCGGTTGATTTCGTTGAGTGTGGGCGGGGCAGCCGACGATGGCGACAGATATTCGCGGACGACGGGGTGATCGTCGGCCAGGGACAGTTTGTGCCGGAGGTAGGCCAGCACCGGGAGCAGGTGTTTTCGACGCCGGTAAAACGGCAGCAGGTCGGTCAAAACGGTCATGGCTTCCGCCGGTCGGTTCTGGCGAACATACAGGGCGATGAGGCCGAGCAAGGCTTCCGGAAAGGGTTTCTGAAGCTCCAGTGCCCGGTTCAGCTGGGTTTCAGCGACGGGGTATTTCTGTTTCCGGTAATGGACGGTTCCCAACAACAAGTGGATGGTGGCGTCGAAGGGGGGTAAGGTCGTGGTCTCACTGAGAATCTTCTCCGCCTGATCGAGAAAACCCATGTTCAATAAGGTAATGCTGGTGGATATCCGAACGGCCGGCACGTCTGGACTGTTGTCCAGGCATGCCTGGAACAGGGACAGGGCTTCGGCGTATTTCGAAGTATTGTGAAAAACAATGGCCTTGCAGATCTTCAGATCCGTGCTCTCGGGCAACTCTTCGAGTCCCGACGTCAGGAGGTCGAGGGCCTGCGGGAAAAGTTCCTGGGATATGTATTTGACCGCAAGCAGCTTGATGGATTCCTGCAGGAACTGCTGTGCCAGCGGCGCATAAGTCGATTCATCCTGTCCGATGGCCTCGCGGAAACCTGAAATGGCACGGTGATACAGGCCGCGGCTGAAAAACTCCAACGCTTCTTCAAATGACTGTTTTGCTCGCATAAAACCTGATAAGATGATGGATCGAAGCACCATTATGAAAGGAACACCCTTTATTGGTCAAGGGAAAATCCGGCCTGAGTGAGGGAAAGATCGGCGGAAGCAGGTGACGCGTGGACTCGACCCGGACGGCATCCGGAAATCTGGCTCAGGGTGAGTTGCTCCAGAGCCTGGTGGAGATATTTCATCATGTGACCGGTGCGACCGGCGGCGTACTGGCTCTGGACCCGATCTGTGAGATCCTGCTGACGTTGCAGGATTATTGCTCCGTCTGGCTCCATCACCGGGATGAGGAATCCGGCCAGGTTCGCCTCCAGTATCACCTTGGTCTCCCCGCTCCGCTGCTGGCCATGCAGGAAAACACGGATTTCTCCCGCTGCGTCGCGGATTTCGTTCTCCGCACCGGCCAGCCCATGGCCTTGCGGGACTTGGCCCATTGCCGGCGCCTGCCGGCGGACATCATCCGGCAGGATCTGGAGATGAAAGCCCATCTGTCCGTCCCGGTGAACATTGACGGCCGGACGACCGATGTGCTTCATGTGGGGGTTCGCCATGCCCGGCGGTTCCTCATTCACGAGATCCGCTTCCTGGCCGTGGTGGCGGGGGCCATGGGGCTCCTTTTCCAGAAGGACCAGATGCGAGGCGTGGGCGACGATCACGGTCGCTATCTGTTTGAGACCGGGGCACAGACCATCATCAGCAGTCTGGTGGACGGCATCCTGATGGTGGAGCGTGATTTTCGTTTTACCATCTGGGACCCGGCCGGCCGGTCCTTTTTGGAGGGATTCACGGAGATCGAGAAGGGCGAATGCTACGACCAGCTGTCCCACCTGTTCCCGGTGATGCTCCGGTGTGTGGACAACGGGCACCGCGTCTATGAAACGGAGATCACCCTCAACCAACCGCCGGGCAAGTGCCTGCGCGTCACCGCCACTCCGCTGGGAAAGCCTGGTCCCGCGGTGGAGCGGCTGCTGGTCTCCGTCAAGGACCTCACCCGGGAGAAAGTCACCGCCCGCAAGGAACAGCTCGAGGCGCGGATTTCCTCGGTGAGTGCCTTTCTGGAGGGGATCACGCACGAGTTGTACAACCCGCTGACGGCTGTATCCGGCTATCTGCAATTGCTTCTCTCCAAACTGGATGCCCCGACAGAGGTGACGGAGCTGGCCTGGAAAATGGATCTGGAGCTGAACCGGGCCATCGGCCTGGTGAGGGAACTGGTGGATCACGCCCGCCAGGGGAAACTCGTCCGACAGCCCGTGCACCCGGGGCAATTGTTGCGGCAGTTGGCGGAGGAAATCCGGGAGTCCTTTCAGGGGACGGCGGTGGCTGTGCACATCGATGTGGAGGAGGAGCTGCCTCTTGTGGACCTGGATCGTACGTCATTTCGCCAGGCCCTGCAGGGCCTGCTGGAATTTTCCGCCCAGAAACTGCGGGACGGCGGCAATCGGGGTGTCCTCCATGTCTCCGCCCAGCAGATAGACGAAGTGTTGCATATTGCCGTACGGGATAATCACCCCGGACTGTTCGAACATCCGCCGGACGAGGAGGAACCGGCCGGTCCGGACGTCCAGCGTGACTATGAAGTTCCCTTGGCTTTCTGCTTCCGGGTAATGCGCGACCACGGCGGGGTGATGTACGCCCAGACGGAACCGGGGAAAGGGCTGGGGTATGTGGTGAAATTGCCGCTGCAACCGGTGGTGAAATAAAAAACCCCCGTGGGGACGGGGGTTTCGGGATCTGTTCTACGGCGCGGTTATGCTTTGGGGTGACAGTCGATGCACTTGGTAGGGCCGGCCCCTTCCGTCTTGCCGTGGCAACCGACGCAGGAAGCTTCCGACGTCTTGGTGTGGAAGGCCTTGAATCCCTTGGGAGCATCGTCCTTGCCCTCGAGGGTATGACAGGACGTACACTTGGCCGGATCGCCGTTGCCATCCCATGTATGATGGCAGATCTTGCAATCATACTTGTCGGCATGAACCTTGTGGGGGAATTCCACCGCGGCCTGTTTGGACTTGATGCCGTCGATCACGAGCTTGTCCGGTGCGGCGGCATAGACCAGCAGCGCCAATCCCGCGAACAACAAAGCGGCCATCACGAAACATAATACCTTCTTCATAAATTTGCTCCTCCTTGGATGTTCACTGGCTATGATACCGAAAAACATTTTTTGTTTCAATCAATTCTCCACTTTTCACAACAAACATCCTGGCGGGACGAAAAAAGGGAAACGGCCGCGGCCGGCGGGGCCCGATAGCCTCAACGCTCCGCCAGTGTGAGGGAGAGGGTCAGTTCAGATCCGTTCCGCCGGATGATCATGGACACCGTTTCTCCCGGCACATGCCCTTTCAGGGCGGCGGCGTATTCCTGCAGATTCCGTACCGGTGTGTCTCCGAGGCGGATGATGACGTCGCCCGGCTGCAATCCCGCAGTCGCGGCTGGAGATTGACCGGCCACTTGGGCGATTTTCACGCCTTCGCCGTCGAAGGCAAAATCGGGCATGACCCCCGTGCCGGCCCGACGTCCGGCTGCGGCGGGCCGGGCGGGCGGTGCGGCGCCGGTCGACCCGGTGAACGTCAGCGGCTCGTCTCTCTCCGTCAGGTAGTTGAGGGCTTCATGAGCCACGGTAGCCACGCGGACCAGGCCGGCCGTGTCGATCTTGTCCATGGTGTCGCCCGGCCTGTGATAATCGGAGTGTGGACCGGAGAACAGCTGTACGCCGGGGATGCCCCGGCGGATGAAGCTGACCTGGTCGCTGGCGTCCAGGGGCTGGGTGATCAATTCCGTGGCCACACCGGTGGTATATTCGATTCCCATGAAGATGAATTTCCATTCCCGGGCCGAATCGCCGCCCAGGACCAACAGCTTTTTGTCTCCCAGCCGACCGATGCTGTCCAGGTTGATCATGGCGTGGATCCCCTGGCGAAGTTCAGGCGAAAGCTGCTCCAGAAAGTGTTCCGAGCCGATGCGACCCGGCTCCTCGGCGGTGAAGGCGATAAAGGTGACGGATCGCGACGGGCTGACGTTTCGCGCGTAGTAGCGGGCCAGCTCCAGTAAGACGGCCACCCCGCTGGCGTTGTCGTCAGCGCCTGGATGGATCTTGCCCTCGTCGCCCTGATGGACATCGGGCCAGCCTCGCCCCAAATGATCGTAATGGGCCGCCAGCACGATGGATTGATCGTGCCGGGCTTCCTGGGTACCGGGCAGGATGCCGATGATGTTGGTGAGCTTCTCCGTCGCTCCTTCCCGGCCGACGGGCGCCGACCATGTTTGATGGAACGTGCCGCCGTCGCCGCCGGGTTGAAGGCCCGCCAGGCGGAACTGTTCGGCGATGTACGCCGCCGACTCGTCCAGGCCCCGGCTGCCCAGTCCGCGCCCTTCGCGCGCCGGATCCGCCAGAAAGGCAATGTGCTGCTGCATGCGCGCCGCCGAGAACAAGGCCGGCAGCATGGCCAGCGGTTCATGGCCCGTCAAAGCGGCGAATGGTTCGCCGGCGAACGGTTGTTCCGCCGTGAGATCGGCGGTGAGGGGAGAACCGATGGTCGGCCACTGGCCTTTGTACGTGTTGCTGGGTTCAGGGCCTTCGAAAACGAGGTAGCTGTATTTCCCGTAATGGGGCAGTTTGCGGGCAAGTCCTGCCAGGGCCGCCGGTTCGCCGGTACTCAGCCAGACGATGGGCTGGCGGGGCTGGTCGGGATGACGCACCACCAGGGCGATGGACTGCGCCGGATCGAATTCCCGCTGATTCAGGCGGACACCCGCCGCGGAAATTTCCCCCGCGTAGACCGCCAGCTGCTGCTCCACCAGCGGGCGCAGGGCATTTTCCCAGCCCAGCAGCCAGATGGCGCCTTCGCCGGTCAGGCTCTTCACGTCGTCATCCCACACGATTTCGAACTGGGCGGACCGTTCCCCGGCCCAGCTGCGGGCCAGTGCTTCGTATTCGCGGCGCAGGGGTTCGGGTGCAGAGCGGGGTAGGACGATCCGGATGTGCGGACTACCGAAGGCCGCCGACAGGGACGGTGGCGTCTCGCTGTGATGCAGCCAGCGGAAGACGTCGAACAGCGGATCGATTTCCAGTCGCCGCGGTCGGGCGGTCAGGGGCAGGCGGAACGACTGCTCGCGCTGGGTCATATCGACCTGGGCGACGTAGGGCTCTTGCCGGCCGGCCTGATACACGGCCAGGGGGATAGTGACCTCGAACGGTTCATCCGGTTGGGTCTGGCGCAGGCGGAAGACCAGTTCAAAACCGCCGGCGGCAGGTTCCGTCCTCACGTCATCCAGCTCCAGGCGCGGTGCACCCGTCCGGGTGGTCCATTGCCGGAAGAACGGGACGAAGTCCTCGCCGCTGACGGCGGAGAAAGAACGTTCCAGGTCCCCAAAATCGGCCCGGCGGAACCTGTTCTCCCGGTAAAAATGGCGCAGCCCTTCGATGAAACGCTCATCACCCAGACGCAGGCGCAGCATATGGAACATCATCATGGATTTCCCGTAGCCGATGGCCGAAGAGGCCGAATCGTGCCGTGCCCTGAACTGGACCAGGGGAAAATCGCGGTTCGCCCCGACGTAATCGGTATACCCCTGCAGTGTGGTGCGGCGGTATTCCACACCCTGGTTTCGCTGCTCCTTGATGAGATGGTCCGCCAGATAGACGGTGAGTCCCTCGCACCAGTTGCCGGACTCATAATGGACGAACACGCTGTTGCCCCAATAGTTGTGAAGGAGTTCATGGGGGTAGGACGAATGAAGGATGAAGGGGAAGCGGATGATCTTGGGGCCGAGCAGGGTGAAGGACGGCATGCCATAGCCTGTTTCCCAGAAGTTTTCCACCAGGGCGAACTTGGGATAGGGGAAGGGGCCGATGAGGTCCTGATACATGCGCAAGTACTGGCCGGTGGTGTCCAGATATTTGCCGGCCAGGGTTTCATCGGGCGTCCGCAGGTAGGCCATGAGCTGGATCCCGTCCACCGGCTGGGAATAGACCGTAAACGGCGCGGCGATGAGATAGGCTTCATCCATGGGTTCCGGTGAATCCCAGGTAACCAGCCGGCGGCCGGCGGCGGTCTCCCAGCGGGTGCGCTCCCCCTGGGATACGGCGTCCCACACTGACGGCAGATCGACAGTCAGGCGGAATGAGATGAGATCGTCGTTAAACCAGGGGATCCAGAAAGATGACCCGCTGAGATAGACACCCCGGGGATCGATAATGCCGGGGGTTTCGCTGAAGCTGCGGGCGTACTCCTCGCTGAACTGCTCCACGGGATGATGAATGGTGCCCCGGTAGTGCAGGGTCACCGTCTGTTCGGTGCTCGGGTCGGCGCCCGCCGGCAGGTGGAGGGAATAGTGCCGGACGGGGATCCGGTCGCTGATATGAAATTCAGCCGTATTGATGCCGAAAAAGGAAGACTTGAGCTCTCCCGCCTCGGTTTGCAACCGCAGGCCCTCTGTCAGGCATTCCACCTGCAGGTCGCCGTGCAGAAGGAAATGGATGCCGTCCGACGGGTAGGGGGGCGTGAGGGTGACGCGGTCTGTGACGTCCAGTCGATGGGACTCCGGATCAAGAGAGACCTGCAACTGATGATGGGGCCGGACTGGCTGGGCCGCCAGCCAGCCGGTGACCATCAGGATGGCGATGAATGATACATGATGATATGGTTTCATGAAACGTCCTTCCGTCACGGGACAGGTTCGCCGCCGCCCAGGGATGATGTCCGGATGATCCGGGCAGCATGCAAACCCTTCAGATTCAGAATGCCGGCCATCGGTTTCGGATTCATGTCCTAGATGAATTCGGAGCGTTCACCCCGCATGATGGACAATACCCGCTGCACCGTCTGGTGCAGGGCGGAAATGTTGTGCCGCGCCGCCAGACTCTGCAGGGTATGGACGACATCGGGCGAGTTGGAAGAAGACAGCAGGTAGAGTAGCGAGTCCACCCGCCGTTGATCCTGGCTGATGCCGAATTTCCCCATTTTGAAGCCGCTGCGGCCGATCTCCTGTTCGATGGTCTGGACGATCAGCTTCACCGCTGCCGGGTAACCGGCGAAATTGAACGAGGCGGCCGCCTGCATGATGCTGCGGTTGAAGACGTTCAGGCGTTCCACCGGGTAGAAATGATCCAGCCGGATCACCTCGGAAACATGGGGCGCCCGCAACAAACGGATCAGGAACTCCGCGCCACGGATCGGATCGAAAAAGAGGTAACTGCGGACGGCTTCCTGCATCAGTGTGGGATGGACGTCCGGATGGATGAAATCCTGAAGCACATGCTGTACATCCGCCGCCGTCACTCCCTCGGGCGGGTTCACCTTGCGCAACAGGAACACCAGATTGCGCTGGAAATACCACTTGGACGGAGTGCTGCAGGTGAGTTCCTGCAGGATATACGTGAAAATTTCCGGCTCGTAGACGGTGAGGTATTTCAGAATTTTTTTTCGTTCCTCGGGATTTTCCTCCTGGGCGAGACGGGACACCAGTGTCTGCTGGCGGGTGTCAAAGATATTGGCAAAAACGGCTTTGAGCAGCTTTTTTCGCTCCGGATTATCCATGACTTCATCGATGATCGACTTGTCCAGTTCATCAAGGCGCAAGGTGGAGGCGACGGCCTTTTCAAGGAACTGGTCATTGCGCTCGGTCACGATCCCGTCCGTCAAACCGAACAGCAGGGTGGCCGCTTCCAATTCGCCCCGGTTGAACAGTTTGGTTCCCGGCAAGATGAGTTTGGACAGGCGTTGGGTGAGGACGGGATTGTCGATGACGTTCTGAAAGCTATCTTTGATTCGGGGCATCAAGTTCTGAATTTGCCGGAGACGCTCTTCGGCGGAGATGGATTCGTCGGCAGTGATCTGCTGCAGCGGCTCCAGCGCGGCCTGAAATTTTTCACCGGTCAGCCGCAGCCATTCGCCTTCCGTCACCGTGGTTTGGTCATCCACCTTGAATTGCACTTCGAACTCGGGCATCTGCTTCTTTTCTTCCACCCGGATGGAACGCTCAAAGCGTTCCTTGGCCAGCGGCAGTTCTTCCTTCAGCAGATCACGCTCGTCCGCCGGGCAAAGGCGAAAGAGCGAGTTGACGAAGGGGCGGATAAAGTCGGCGAGCTTGAAATTCGGCAGCGAGCAAAGGGCGTTGGCCTGATAAATGCGGTAGAGGCCGGTGGCCAGTGACTGAAACACGGGCGTGCCATGCTTTTGCAGCGTTTTCTGCGCCCATTGATGGCAAATCTGGGCCACCTGTTCCGCGGTCAAGTGCACCTCGCCTTCCGTGCGCAGCAGGATCTGTAAAACGCTTTCGACGCTGGCCGCCGTCACCTGGTCATCCAGGTACGAAAAGAACATCTCCTTGAGTTGAGCAATACCCGCTCCGGTGTTTGAATCCGCCATGGGCCCATCCAATCGAAAAAGTTTGGCTGAATTTTAGCAGACGGATCCTCGCTTTTCAATGAGAATGGAGTATAATTTGAGCCTCAGGAGAATTGACGAATGACGGAAACCTCGGCCACAAGGGACTTTAACTGGCGGAATTTGGCGCTGCCCCTGATCTGGGTCCTGTTTCTGCTGCCGGGTTACGTCATGGGACCCGTGCGTATATCCTGGGCGGAATCGTTCGGGCTGCTGCCGCTGACGGTGCTGTTGGAATTGATGGGCGGGGCGACTTTCGGAATTTGGGGCGGCATCATCAGTCCGCTGCTGGCGTCCGCCCTGGCCCATTCCGTCCATCCGGCCCTGCCGTTGCCCCTCTTGATCCAGGCCGTGCTGGTGCGCATGGCCAATGCTGTCGTACTGCCCTGGATCTGGACGAAGATGAGAGCCCAAGGGGATCGCCACCCCCACGAAAGGTGGCTCTTCCTGGTCACGATCTATGGCGCGGTTCCCTTGATGAACGGGCTGTTTTTCGGCCTGAATGCAAAACATTTCGGCAGCGAGATTCTGGATACGGCCCAGCTGGCCGAGACTGTCCTGCTCGTCGCCGCCGGAACGGCCCTGATGGTTTTCGCCGCCCGGGGCCTTTGCCGATACATCCGGCCGGCGGCCCAGTATTTTGGCATCCTCCTGGAAGATCGCTGGAATCGCTGGAGCGAATCGCCCGGTCGCCGGATATTGGGGGCGACCATGCTGGCTTTGCTGCTTTGGGGTGGGGTGGTGAGCGCATTGTCCATGGTGGCCAAGGATACCGTGAAGCGACAGCAGACCATGTGGCAGGATTCCTTGGTCAAAACCCGCTATTTTTACGTCCGGACCTGCGCCGGACAGCTGGGCAACATCTTGCAGCGACAGCGCAAGATTCTGGAACTCAGTTCATGGATGATCAAGCGGTTGCTCTTTTCCCCCGACCAACGAAGCAATTTTCTGCTGGATGTCCTCAAGACCCACCGCGAGATGCTCAACATGGAGTTCATCGACTACGGTATGAATGATTGGCGGTTGCGCCTGCGCTATTTCGTGCGGGACGAGAGCGAGCTGAAGTCACTGGAAAACCGCCGATTCTTCTGCTCTTCATTGCAGCGCACCCCGGATAACCAGTGGTTCTATTCCATGGGCGTGACGGTCTACGGCCCGGACAGCCGCGAACACGGCTGGCTGTTCGTCCGTTACAAGGCCCAGGATCTGCAGGACACGTTCCAGCGCTTCCGGGAGGCGGGTCTGGCCGGCAGCCGCTGGGTGCTGGCCGATCGTCACGGGAACATCATTTACGGCGATGATGTGCCCCATCTATATATCCAGCGGGATCAATCCGTTCAGTTTTTCCAGACCCGTGACCGCGTGTCCCATCTACTGGTCCGGGTGCCGTTGCCCGTGAGCCAGTGGGAGCTGATCTATCTGCGGCAGCGGGAGGAATTCGACCGGCTCCTGTGGTCCAACCGCTGGATTGGCGCCATCCATCTCATCGCCTGGATGGCCCTCCTGACCCTGGCCGTCTATGGACGCCGCCTGACAGTCGTCACCAGGAAAGTCGACCTGCCGCCGGATATCGAACGGATTACCGGTGTGTGGGGCGATCCGCCACCGGCGGCGAAACCGCCGATCTCTTCACCGGCCAACAGCACCGCGGCGACCGTCGACGAGAAGGCGGATCCATCGCCGGCGGACTCCCCGCCCCAGGATTCACGGGAATCCTGAACCTTCTCCCCGCCCCGGGCAACGGCCGGCCAGCGGTGGAGGGCCTGCGACATAAAAGAGGGTTTTTAAGCGGAGGCCTGTTGTGCCCAGAAGTCTTCGAGACGATTGGAGAGGTGAGCGCA
>JAFGRT010000060.1 GCA_016935015.1 Acidobacteriota bacterium
CCGCCTCCTCGGGATGCTCGCGCTTGAACTTCTGCCAGTATTCCCGCACCGATTGTTTCATGTCTTTGTGCAGCAATAGGATACCAAAAAGGTTGGGCACGGCCATCAGCACAATAGCCACCGCCGCCAGGGACCAGACGATGGTGGTGTCGATGAGGGCGGCGGCAAAAAAGGCGACGATATAGACCAGCCGGTAGGGGAGAACGAACTTTGCCCCCAGGAGGTAGGTGATGGCCCGGTCGCCATAGTACGACCAGGAGATGACCGTGGAAAAGGCGAAGAGCATCAGGCCGATGGAGACGATGTACTGGCCGTTGTCGCCCAGCAGCCCCTGCTTGAAGGCCTCGGTGGTCAGCACGGCGCTGTGGACCAGGGATTTGCCCGCCACCACCACGTCGGTGTCCACCAGTTGGCCGCCCTGCACATGGAGAACGCCATCCACGGGGGCGCCGCCGCGGGAGAAGAGCACGTCCTCGGCGATGGAACGGGCATGGATGATGGTGATATCCCCGGGGACCACCACCCGGCCGTCCTGGACCGTCAGCTCACCCGAATAGGCCCGCACCGGATCGTCCCGTTTCTGCAGGATGTGCCTGGCCAGGTCCGCCTTGTGCTGCTCGTTCTGCTGCAGGTAGACGCCCTGGATGATCTCCATGTCGGCCCGCTGGAAGATGTTGGGCACCTTGTCGGTCCAGATGCCCGAGGCCAGGATGGTCAGGCCGGTGAGGGTGCAGATGATCAGGGTATCGATGAACGGCTCCAGGATGGCCACCATCCCTTCGGAGACCGGCTCGTCGGCCTTGGCCGCCGAGTGGGCGATGGCGGCCGAGCCCTGCCCCGCCTCGTTGGAGTATATGCCCCGGTTGACGCCCCGGTTGAAGGCGTAGGCGAAAGAAGCGCCCAGGAAACCACCCATGGCGGCGCTGCCCGTGAACGCCCCCACAAAGACCGACTGCAGCGAGGGGATCACGTTCTCCAGATGGGCCACGATGACCAGGAGGGCGCCGATGAAATAGAGAATGGCCATGAAAGGCACGATCTTTTCCGTCACCCGGGCGATGCGCTTGATGCCGCCGATGATGATCAGGAACAGGAACACGGACAGCACTGCAGCGGTGACCCACGGCGCCAGGCCGAAGCTGGCCTCCATGGCGATGGCGATGTTGTTAATTTGGGGCATGTTGCCCGTGCCGAACGAGCAAATGACGGTGGCCACGGCGAAGATGACGGCCAACCACTTCATGTTGAGCTTTCGCTCCATGTAGTACATGGGGCCGCCGGCGATGGCGCCTTCGGCGTCCACAGTGCGGTACTTGTGGGAGAGGGAGCATTCCACGAACTTGGTGGTCATGCCGAAGAAGGCGGTGGCCCACATCCAGAACAGGGCGGCCGGGCCGCCGATGTAGATGGCCAGGCCCACGCCGCCGATGTTGCCGGTGCCGACGGTGCCCGACAGGGCGGTGGACAGGGCCTGAAAGTGGGTGGTGTCCCCCTGGAACTCCTCTTTTTCGAACTTGCCCGTCACGATCTGCAGGGCATGCCGGAAGAAACGGATCTGGGGGAACCGCAGGTAGAGCGTGAAGAAAACGCCCGTGCCCAGCAAAATCAAAGGGAACCAGTCGCTGGCGCCGAGATAGCTGTCGAGAGTTACCAGGAATTCATTGATTTGATCCACCGTGCCTCCTCGATAGGGCGATTCAGATTGTTCAGCAAGGGGTGTCAAATAGCCGCTGCGGCAACGGATGCCGCTCGAAAAGAGGGTATGCGGTAGGCCGGGGCATTCAGCCGGCGAAACCTCTCCTCGGTGCAGGATTCAGGGTATCTTACCCAAAAGGCAGGCCCAATGCAAGAGATCACAACCAATCGGGCATGACAGGCGGCCGCCGGACCGGCCGTCAGTTGGATCAATCGCTGGCTGACACGGGCTGAATCAGTTTTTCGGGACAGAGGCCGGAGCCGTCGCCGGGGCCGCCGCCCCGGCGGGTGCCGGCGACTGGAGTAGCGGGTAGGCTGTCCGCAGCCGCCGGTCCATCTGCTCGTGGACCTGGTCGATGATCTGCCGCCAGACGCCGTCGCCGTGGCCCCCTTCGTCCAGGATGCGGACGAACACATCGGCGTCCAGCTCTTTCATCGCCTCATCCAGCCGGCGGACGGGCGTACACAGGTCCGCCTCTTCGGCCGCCGAGACATAGATGAACAGCTTGCCGGCCAACTTGTCCTTCAGCGCCGGCCACTGCTCACGCAACCGGAGGCAGATGTCGAACTGTCGCCAGTGTGCGACCACGGCCGGATCCACGGCGCCGGTGCGGCGGTCCCACAGCCGTCGCGGCTGACCGTTCTCCCCCACAGGACTGAACTGGGCCTCGAACGTGGCCAGGAACCCGTTGTCGCCCATCCGGTCTTCCAGGTCGGAGATTTCCCGATACGTGTACAGCGTCTCGCCGCCGGCCTCGCCCAGGGCGCGCTCCTGGCCCGCGTTGTCCGTGAACATGTTGACGCCCCCCTCGTAGAGATCCACGCCCAGAAAAGAACGGAAATCCACCGGATCGGGCGAAGCGGCCCAGGCTCCGCCGAAGGTGTCGGGATAGATGAGCTGCAGCCACAGCGCGGCCCAGGCGCCCGAGGACTGGCCGGTGAGGAGTCGCACCGGCCCGGCGGCGATGGTGCGGTAATTGGCGTCGATGTGGGGGATCAGTTCCTTTGCCAGGGCACTGGCCCAGGGACCGTTCACCGCCGAATCCACATAGCAGGGATGCCCGGTGGGACAGTCGCCGTCCAGGAAGACGAAGATCTTTTCCAGGCCGTGGTCGCGCATGCCGTACCGCTGCTGGTTCCACGGCCCCATGAAGATGTGGTAGTGCCGCCCGCCGAAGCCGGGGATGGCGTAGACCACCGGGTAGCGGGCTTCGGGGCGCCGGTGATACGATTCGGGCAGGACCACCGCCGCCTTCAGGGAGACCGGCCGGCCGAGATGAGCCGTCAGCCGCCGGCTGGGCAGCACCACCTCCTTCTGTAGCTCCGATTCCTCGTATTGCGGCGGTTCCTTCCGCCGGTCCAGGGTGATGTCGATGCTCTCCGCCGCACCCGGTCCGAACACGCGCACCAGCTTCCGGCTGTAGATATTGCCCGGCGCCAGGTGGCTCTGTTCGGTCTCGTCGCGGTCCAGCACGGCGGCCAGGGCGTAGCGGCCCCGCAGGTCCTTCATGGCCCGGCCGAACCATTCGGCCGTGTCGTCGAGAACCAGCACCTGGCCCGGTTGCCAGTCCATGACGTCTTTGGCATAAAACGGGACCTGATGGGTGGGGCTCGGCCCGTAGTGGGGCGAGGCGGCCGTATCATCGGTCAGAAACACGTAGACGCGCCCGGCGAGGGGTTCTGTGCTGACGGTATCGGGGAAGGTCAGGCGGAATTCCACCGCCCGGCCGGCACCCACGCTGCATGTCAGCAAGACAAAAAAAACGATGATTCGTGTCATCAAACGGAATTCAACCAAACGGCGCATGTGCAATTCTCCTATTGTGCTCTTTCGTATTACGCCAAATGACAGCGGATCGTTGCCGGAGAAAATTGCCGGTGAATGGATATTCATCAGCGACAGCCGTGGGCACGGTTTCCGCCACCGCCGTCGCGTGAAATCCGGCGGGCCGGCGGCGAATGGAACATGCGCGGCCGGATTTTCGTATGAGCAAGAAGTCCAATTTTTCTGGTGGGGGTATGACATGACACTGGGCCTGTTTCGGTTGGTTTGTTGCGCCATCCTGCTCCTTGCCAGTCTGCCGGCTGCCGCGTCGGCTCCCTCCCGGGAGATCCAAAACCTGCGCGCCTTTGCCAAACTCTACGGCTACGTCCGTTTTTTTCATCCCAGTGACGAAGCCAGCGCCATCGACTGGGACCGTTTCGCCATTCACGGTGCCGCCCGGGTCAAGGCAGCGGCGGATGATCAGGAGCTGCAACAGGCACTTGACGAGCTGTTCCGGCCGCTGGCGCCCACCCTCGCGTTGGTTCCGCCCGGAGCAGACTTCCCCGCTCTGCCGGAGACCACCGGCGACAGACCGGACGCCGGCTTGGTGGCCTGTCAGCACAACGGAGTCTGGCTGGGTTATTCGCCCGCCTACAAGAGCGTCCGGCTGAACCGCGAAACCACGATCCGCGTTCCCTCCCCATCGAGCTTCGGCACCGTTACCCAGGCCGTCGACGCCACGGCCTGGCGCGGCCGGCTGATCCGCCTGACCGCCCGTGTGCGGGCGGAGGTGACGGGTGCCGGAAACCAGGGGCAGCTCTGGTTGCGCGTCGATCGTCCCGACAACCAGCGCGGTTTCTTCGACAACATGGCCGACCGGCCCATCACCGCGGCCGAATGGACCACCTACCACATCGAAGGCAGCGTGGCCGACGACGCCTCGCAGATCTTTCTGGGTTGTTTTCTGCTGGGCGCCGGCAAGGTGTGGGTGGATGACGTCCGGCTTGAGCAGCAGACGGACGGCGGTGAGTGGACCGCGATTCCCCTGACCAACGGCGGCTTCGAAGGCGAGGTAAAGGAAGACCGGCCGACGGGCTGGGCGGCGGTTTCACCCGGTTATCAGTACCGGGTGACGGGTGAGCAGGCACCCGAGGGCCAACGATGCCTGATGATCAAACGAGCGGACGCGGAGGTCACCCTGCGCGGCCCGCTGTTCGATGCCCGGCCCGAACCGGGCGAGTGCATTACCGCCGACCTGGGCGGCGGGCTGCGCGGCCGTCTGCCGCTGACCTTGCCCGACCGGGACGGCCATACCCGGCCGGCAGGGGATGCGGCGCTTCTCCAACAGCTGGCGGAACACCTAAACCGGCTTCCCCTGCCAGAACTCACCGCCGATCGGGAGGATGTCCGCCTGGGCGACGTGGTCATCACCTGGAACGTGTTCCAGCATTTCTACCCCTATTTCGACCGCATCGACACGGACTGGGACGCCGAGCTGACCCGGGCACTGCAGGGAGCCCTCGCCGACCAGACGCCACGTGATTTTTACCGCACCCTCTGTCGGCTGGTGGCCGCCCTGCACGACGGCCACGGCAGCGTGCTGCACGCCCTCCTGCAGGAGGAAGCCGGCTTTCCCATCCGGGTGGAATGGATCGAAAACCAGGCCGTCGTCACCGTGACGCAGGATCCCGGGCGTTTCCAGGTGGGCGACATCATCGACAGCGTCGACGGCACCCCCGCGGCCGACATCATCGCCGTCGAGGAGACCCTGCTCTCCGGATCGCCTCAGTGGAAAAGGAAGCAGTCCTGCGCCACGTTCGCCTTCGGCCCCCGCGATTCAATGGCGAAACTGCGTCTGCGGCGCGGCGGGGAATCGCTGACGGTGGAATGCCCGCGAACGTTTCGCGGGTATCTGCCCGAACCACGACCTGACAAAATAACGGAACTGGCAGCGGGCATCTGGTATGTCAACCTCGACCAGGCGGCCATGCCCGAAATCAACGCCGTTCTGGACAGGCTGGCCGTCGCCCGGGGGGTCATTTTCGACCTGCGCGGGTATCCCAAAGGCAATCATGAGATCATCAGCCACCTGATCGATCAGCCGGTGCAATCGGCCAAGTGGAACATCCCCCAGGTTATCTATCCCGACCGGCAGCGACCGGCGGGCTACGACACCGACGGCCGCTGGACCCTCGACCCTCACGCCCCCCGGCTGACGGGCAAGATCGTGTTTCTCACCGACGGCCGGGCCATCAGCTACGCCGAGTCGGTCATGGGCATCATCGAGCATTACCGCCTCGGGGAGATCGTGGGGCAGACCACCGCCGGCACCAACGGCAATGTCAATCCGTTCCCGCTGCCCGGCGGCTTCCGGATCGTGTGGACGGGCATGAAGGTCCTCAAGCACGACGACTCGCCCCATCACCTGGTGGGCATCCGGCCGACTGTGCCGGTGACACGGACCCTTGCCGCCGTGCGCGAGGGACGGGACGAGTTTCTGGAAACAGCCCTGGGCCTCATCAAACAGGCCGCCGGGAAATAGACCGGGTATCCGGCCGGCTTAGCGATTGATCAGCAAGGAGTAGCGGTAGGTGATTTCCCGCTTCTCCCCGGCCGGCAGGTCAAATTCCCACTCGATCTCCGACTGGGGATTCACCGCCAGAATTTTTTTAGCCACCTTGCGCATCTCCCCGGCCGGCTGGCTGTCCATCACCGTTCCGGTCATGCTTTTCACGAGGTTCAGGCGGATGGCTTCGTCCTTGCCGTTGTGAACGACCACCTGGCCGGCGACTTCCACTTTTTCGTAATCGTCGCCGGAGATCATGACCACCGTGCGGGCTTCTTCGGTCTGGGCCACTTCGGCCCGCACGTCCGTCGCCACCGTCAGGCGGACGGTATTGCGGGCGCCGGGGGCGGTGTACGGCAGCAGCCCCTGGGCCACGGGCAGCTCCTTCTTGACCACCAGCACCGGCGCCGTCGTCCACGGCAGGCCCGAGGTATTCTTCACCCGCAGGGCATGCCAGACCTGGACGGTGTCGCCGTCCGGCTGACCCGAATTGCGACGGTACCCCCGCTCGTCCACGTTCATCTGGTCGGGCAGTTCCAGCAGGTAGACATGCTCATACGGGACCGCAGCCGACAGCAGGCTATAGCGGGCCCGCTCACCCGCCTTCAGGGTCACATTCTCCTGATGGTAGAAGAACAGGTCCTCCTGGCTCTCGCCGGGCGACGGCGCTGCGGCGGAATAATTGGTGGCCGGATCGAGATCATAGTCGGCGATATTGGCCAGTGATTGGGTCATCATACTCTGATCCAGGTTGCGCCGGAAGCGATTACCGCCCGATTGCAATGCCCGCAGGAAGTCGGCCACCGACTGGTCCAGCGACAGCGGGCTGCTCACGTCGGCATAGGCGAAGGAGGGGAAACCCACCACGAAGGAGACGACACAGTTTTCGAGCTCCTCCACGTCGTTCACCAGGACGGCCTCCATCACCAGCCCGGCCTCTTCGGGAGTGGTGATGTCGAGGCGGTAGGCGGGAGTCCAGTGCAGACCCTTTTCCAGATAGGCCATGGTCAGGGTGCCGCCGCTCGCCACGCCGTCCAGCCGCAGACGGGCGCGGGGCTCCTGCCGGATCCGCCGGGTCACCAGGGCCGGTTCATCGGTAAAGCTCACCGATTGGATCGCATTCAGGGGGAACAGGATGGTCTGCCCCAGGAGAGGGCCGGTCTGCACCTTCAGCCGCACCAGTTCGATGCCCGCTTCGGGGGTCGGCAACGGGCGGGCAGCGCTGATCCGCGGATCCGGCTGCGGCGGCGGGTTCGGCTGGTCTCCTTCGGCCAGGGGCAACAACTGCCCGGCCAGCGGGTTGGGGATTCCGGCCAGGCCGTGGGTCAGGGACACGTTCCGGCCCATGTTGGCCTTCATCAGCTGGCGGACATCGGCCACCGGAACGGTGTCCGTCACGGATTCCCGAAAGGTGATGACCTCGGCCACCGCCGCCCGATCCGTCCCGAACCACAGGGATCCCAACGTCGCTTCGGGCAACCGGTCCAGCATCAGCCATTCCGCACCGGCCGGCATCTCGCCCTGGCGGATGACGAAGCCGAGTCCGTTCTTGAAGACCGCCACCCGTTGCACCGTGGTTTTCACCGCGGGTGTCGCGTCATCGGCCAAAAGGCTCGCTCCCGGCAGACCCGCCAGCAGCAGGCCCAGAAGCGTCATCTTCCAGAATGTTCGTCGCATGGTCATTCCTCCCGCTTGCATTTCTCTTGACTGAGACAAATTGTTGGTGGCTCTATCTTATGACGGCAGCCCCCCGGCCGCAACGCTTTTTGCCGGCCGCCGGGTCACGGATGACGGAAATGGGGCGTGCAACAGACGATGGACAGGCAGACACACCTGAAGATAGCCGGTTTTTCGGCAATGAGGAAACTTTTCAGCCGTGCTGCGGTGGAACTACCACGGCCGGTTTTTCGGCCACAGTTCTCGCAGATCATACTTGGGCTGGCGGCAGATGGTCACCGGAAAGTCCGCGCCGCCCGGCGCAGCGTGCTCCAACCGGATTACCCTCGCCACCTCCACCTGATCGAAGAGCTTCTCCATGGTCTCTTTGTCCCAACCGACGCCGATGACGGGAGTGAGGGGATCCTGCTCGGGCAGCCCCCACAGCCAGTACGACATGGACAGGCAGGTGGCCCGCGGCAGGCCGTATGCCGGGCCGAACAGATCCACGGCACCGGCGTTGCCGTAGCCGGGGGCCCAGATCACGGCCGTGGCCTGCTCCCCGGGCGGCAGGCCGCGATACACCGCCGCCACCGCCGCCACCCGCTCCCGCCAGCCGAACATGCCGCGCAGGTCGCGGGTCAGCTCGTAGACGTTTTCGAAGGCGCCGAAAGTCATGCGGTGGATGTATTGCTCCGTGGTGTCGATGTCGAGGATGGGCAGGGACAGGGGGGCCAGGACGGCGCCGGCCAGGATGAGCACCCCGGTCGTGACCGGCCGCAGCCAGGACCGCCGGCAGCGCTCCACCCAGCGCGTAAGGGCCACGGCGCCGCCGGCCAGCAACATGGGGTAGGCCGGTGCCAGGTAGTAGATCTTGCTCCGGGTGATGACCAGCAGGACGAAGACGGCCACCCACATCCAGCCCAGGGCGCGGTATTCCCGGCCCGGTCGGGTGAAGAAGAACACCAGCCCCCAGATCCACAGGATGGCGTTGATGGGATTCAGGTACAGCACCTGGCCGGCCACGAACTGCAGCACGGAGATGCCGCTCATCACCCCCTCGTTCAGGTTCATGAGAAATCCGACAGTGGCCCAGTCGTTGGCGGCCTGCCAGATGAGATTGGGCAGAAAGATCAGGCCGGCCATGACGCCGCCCAGGTAGAGCCAGGGCGATTTGAAGTGGCGGCGCAACGGCGTCAGGGCCAGGGCCACCACCAGGCCAAAGCCGAAGAAGAGCATGGAATGCTTGTTGAGGAGGCCGACGCCCGTCACCGCCCCCAGCCAGAGCCACAGCCGGGGGTTGTCCTCCTGGATGATGCGTACGAGAAAATACGCCCCCAGGGTCCAGAAGAGGGGCTCGAAGGCCGGGATGCACAGCATGTTCTGGGAGCGCAGGTAGACCGGCGCGATGAGGTAGGCCAGGCCGGCCGTCAGCTGGGCGAACATGCCGCCGCCCAGCCGCCGCACCAGCACCGCCAGCAGGAAGATGGCGGCGGCGCCGGCCAGCAACGGGAACAGGCGCAGGCCCAGCAGTGAATCGCCGAACAGGCTGGTGGACAGCCGGGCGATCCACGGCACCAGCGGCGGGTGGTCCACGTAGCCGAAGGCCGGATGGGCGCCGCAGGCGATGAAATACAGCTCGTCGTGGTGGAAGCCATAACGGGCCAGTACCGGCAGATGCACCAGAAGCTTCAGCCCGGCCAGCGCCAACGGCAGCAAATGGGATTTCCGGATGGACGAAGACAATATATCAGCCGAATTGCTCATGGATTTTCTCCTCGTCGTGCGACGGTTTTTCAGCGGTTCGAATCGAGGTCGTGGTAGCTCGAATGCTATTCATGATACGTCTCGACAGCTGAAAATGTTGCTCCCCGTCCCGCCATTTTCCGACCATCATGAAACGGGGAACTCCCGCTGGTCGGGTATAGTTGATCTGCCAAGTAGTCATTGACTGTCCCGGTCGCCTGTGCCACGATAGGCGTTATTGGCCTATGGACGAACAAACGAAATACCGCCGCTCCGCCCTCCTGGTCGCCATGCTGACGTCGTTCCTGACGCCGTTCATGGGTTCGGCGGTGAACATCGCCCTGCCGGCCATGGCCCAGGATCTCGATCTGGGCGCCATCCTCCTCAGCTGGGTGGCCACCGCCTACCTGCTCGCCTCGGCCGTCTTTCTGGTCCCTTTCGGCCGACTGGCCGACATCCGCGGCCGCAAGCTCATCTTTAGCTGGGGCATCGGCATCTTCACCCTCGCCTCCCTCCTCATCGGCTTGGCCGTGACGCCGGCCATGGTCATCGGTTTCCGCGTGCTGCAGGGGGTGGGCAGCGCCATGATCTTCGGCACCGGCCTGGCCATCCTGGTTTCGGTGTACCCGCCCCACCAGCGGGGCCGGGTGCTGGGCTTCACCGTGGCCTGCGTCTACGCCGGCCTGTCCCTGGGACCGACCCTGGGCGGCCTGCTGACCCACCACCTCGGCTGGCGCAGCGTCTTTTTCGTCAATGTCCCTTTCGGCCTGCTGGTTCTGGCCGTGGCCCTCTGGAAGCTCAAGGGGGAGTGGGCCGAAGCCCGCGGCGAGCGGATGGATCTCATCGGCGCCGTGATCTACGGCCTCGCCCTGTCCGGTATCATCTACGGCCTGAGTCGGCTGCCCGCCGCCACGGGTGCCGGGCTGATCCTGGCCGGCCTCATCGCCCTGGGATTGTTCATCCACCGCGAACTGCGTCTCGACCAGCCGGTGCTGGACATCCGCCTCTTCCGCGGCAACCGCGTCTTCGCCTTCTCCAACCTGGCCGCCTTCATCCACTACAGCGCCACCTTCGCCGTGGTCTTTCTGATGAGCCTCTACCTGCAGTACAACCTGGGCCTCAGCCCCCGCGACGCCGGGCTGATTCTCGTCTGCCAGCCCATCGTCATGGCCGTCTTCTCGCCGGCGGCCGGCTGGCTGTCGGATCATTGGGATCCCCAACGGATCGCCTCGCTGGGCATGTTCATCACCAGCATCGGCCTGACCATCCTGGCCCTGCTGGACGGCGACTCCGCATTGCCCCAGCTGGTCACCGGCCTGGTGGTGCTGGGCTTCGGGCTGGCCCTCTTCTCCTCGCCCAACACCCGGGCGGTGATGAATTCGGTGGCGCGGAAACACTTCGGCGTGGCCGGCGGCACCGTCAGCACCATGCGTGTCTGCGGCCAGATGATGAGCATGGGCGTGACCACCATGGTCTTCAACATCCTGCTGGGTCAGACGGAAATCACCGCTGACCGGTTTCCGGCCTTTCTGTCCAGCATGCGCACCACCCTGACCATCTTCATCGCCCTGACCGTCTTCGGCATCGCCGCCTCCCTGGCCCGCGGCCGCACCCACCCCCGGCCGGCCGGCGAAGACCGGGCAGCGGCGGCTCCGCCGGACCTCGGGCGCGGCTAGCCGGCCGAATCCCCCACCTTGCGGAAACCATCCGACCCACCGGGACGTATACACTGCCCAGGGATGCGTCTTTTTTCACATCAAGGGCTCACCCGGCCGGCACGGCCGCGCCGTTCCGCCTGAAAGGAAGTAGGATGAAACCGAACCGTCTTCTCCCCCTCCTGCTGATGCTGGTGGCCGGCCTGTTGCCGGCCTGCGGCCAGAGCCGGGACGAGTGGCAGCAGCCCGAGCGCATCATGGACGTGGCCGGCTTCCGCCCGGGCATGTACATCGGCGAAATCGGCGCCGGCGAGGGCTATTTCACCTTCAAGCTGGCCGAACGCGTCGGCCCCGCAGGGAAGGTCTACGCCAACGAGATCCAGTCCCACCTGTTGCAGACCGTCCGCGACCGGGCCCGGCAAGAGAACATCACCAACATCGTCACCGTGCTGGGCGCCGAAACCGAGCCCCAGTTCCCGGCGATGACCCTGGACGGTCTCATCATGGTCTACGTCTTTCACCACCTGTCCCGCCCGGTGGAGTACCTGCACAATCTCCGCTCCTATTTTGGCGAGGACACGCGACTGGTGATCGTGGAGCGGGATCCGGTGCGCTACCGGGATTACATGTCCGACCATTTCATGAAAAAGGAACGGGTGTTCGATCTCCTCAAGCAGGCCGACTACCGCCTGATCCGGCTGGAGGAATTCCCCCGCGACAACATATTCATCGTGGTACCCGACTAAACGCCAGAACAGGCGGCCATCCATAGGAGCGGTGACCATCTCTTTTCCAAATGGGGATTTTCAGAGGATTATTCGTCCACTCATGATCCGCCGTGGCTCTCAACCCTGCAGCAGGAAGCGGCGGATGCGGGCCAGGGCCGGCTCCAGGCCCAGCAGCGTCTTCTCCGTCTGGTGCCGGAAACGCAGCTCCACCTGACCCGCCTGGTGGGTGCGGCGGCTGAGGGTCAGCAGCACGGGCATGCCCAGCAGTTCGGCGTCCCGGAATTTATCGCCGGCGCGGGTGTCGCGGTCGTCGAACAGTACCACCAGCCCCTCCTCCTGCAGGCGGCCATACAGATGTTCCGCCGCCCGGTGGACATCCTGATCGTCCAGGTTCAGGCCCATAAGGTGCACCTGGAACGGCGCCACGCCCACGGGCCAGACGATGCCCGCCGGGTCATGATGCTTTTCCACCACCGCCGCCAGCAGTCCCGTAAAATCCAGGGTCAACGCCGCCAGCCACGCGGGCCGCTGCCGACCTTCATCGCTGACGAAACAGCATCCTGTCGCCTGCGGCAAGCCCGTTCCCCACGGGACCACTTCTCCCAGCACTCCCACCGGCTCGGGCGCCAGCCGGCCCGTTTCGCAACGGGCGCAGAGATGCCCGGCCGTGGCCTGGCGGAAATCACCAAATTCCGGTTGCGGTAAATCCCGGTCGAAATTGACGTTGATGTAGTGATGATCCGTCCGGTTGGCACCGCATTCGAAATTGACCCGCTCCCGGGTGGCCTCATCGGCCAGCAGACACACTTCGTCCGGCAAGCCAATGGGCCCGGCATAACCCACCTCGGCCCCCGTCAGCTGCCGCACCCGCTCGGGCGGCGCCAGCACCAGCCGCCGGCAACCCAGCCGCCGCCGCACCTTGGCCTCGCTCACGTCGCAGTCGCCGCGCACCATGACCGCCACCGGCTCGCCGTCGGCTTCGAAGAGGAGCATCTTGGTGGTCTTCCAGTGCGGAATGTTCAGAAACTCGGCCAGGGGTTTCGTCTGGATCAGCCCCGGCCCGTGCACCGTTTCACACGTCCGCGGCTCTTCCTCACGCCCATGGGTAATGATGCGGGATACGGCCACGGACGTCATGGCGGCATAGCCGCAGGCGGCGCAGTACAACACTTCTTCCGGACCGTCCTCCTGGGGGGTGACCAGCCGCCGGGCCGGCGGGCCTTCGGCGCCGGGACGGCCGGCATCCACCCAGCGTCCGTCCAGGCCGGCCCGCCGACAAACCCGCTCCAGCACCCGGGTGAGGAGCCGCATCGTGTTGGCCGTGTCGGCCTCGTTGGCATCCAGGGCCCAGGCATGGAGGACGGAAATCTCCCGGGCGCTGACCAAGCCCAGCACAGAGCGATAGTCATCCTGATACGCCGGCACGATCTGAAAGATCCGCCGCGGCAACTGCTTGTATGAATTGATTTCGCGGGCCAGCAAGTGCAGCACCAGCCCGTCCTGGGGACCGGCCAGGGTCAGACGGGCACCGCGCCGATCCATGATCTCAAAGGCGGATCGCTCACCCAGCCACGTTGGGGATGCGGAATCCGCGGCGAACTGGAGGCGCGGCAGGCGCCACTCCTCGGCTCCCAGCTGGGTCAACTCGGCGCGCAGGATGGCGGTCAGACGGTCCAGCGCCTGGATCTGCAGCGGCAGGGCGGCGAAAAGGCCCGGCGCCGATTCGCGGATATATCCGGCCTGGATGAGCAGGCGGTGGGCGGCGGTGAGGGCCTGGCGGGGCCCCTGCCGGGCCGGCCGGACCAGCAGTTGCGACATCTTCATGATGAACTTCCTCCCTCCCTTTCTCCCCAGGCCCGGTCCGTCCATCGACCGGGTGTCCGTCCAGCTGTTCGGTGATATAGGGATATTTTACGGCAGCCGCCGTACGATTGCAACCACACAGCGACAGGGCGGTAATACTGGCATTTTACCGGATCCGCCGGGTGTAAATCGGCGAGATAAATGATGAATCAATCGGGGTGGGGTTTTGCCATTCGGAAACTCAGCCGGATTTCCCTTCCAGCCCGGATTTTAAATGTACGATCGGTTTTGGGGTCGGACCAAGACAATATTCTCAAAATTAACAGGTTAACACCGAAACAAAGGTCAAAACTGGCCTTAAAAGCCTGTTTTGGGGCCTGAAAATGCGCGGTTAACGTCCCCTGTATACACGGGGCCAGTTTGCATCCGCTCCCCTCGCGAGACCGGCGGATGGAACAGACAAAAACCGAGCCCACCCTATGAAAATACCCCCAAAAAGTGGCGTTTAAGGCCAAAAACAGGCCAAATTTTGCATTTATATTGTTTTATTGCAACATGTTGTCCTGGTCCGACCCCAAGTGCCTAAGGCCTGGAGGGCCGATAAGTCCGGTAGCCGGGGGTGAGCGGAGCGAGCCCCCGGAAAGGATGCCCATCAAAATTGGTGAGGCCTGAAAGGCCGGCCCGAGAACAGGCACGGGATCGGATCACGTCACGACATGCGCAATCAACATGAGCCATCATCGATTCAGGAAAATGTTTACTTCTTTGCGCCGTCGCGGGCGGATCGTCACGCCACGCCGCCACGCGCGCAACGAAAAATCCCCCCCAAAAAGGGGCGTTTAAGGCCAAAAACAGGCCAAATTTTGCACTTATATTCTTTTATTGCAACATGTTGTCTTGGTCTGACCCCGAATTGGGGCAGCACGGCTTCGAACCGGCTACCGATCCAGGCGGCGAAGGCCACGGCGCTGGTTCATGCTGTTCCTCCCATGATGGATCCGTATTCTATCTGCGGATTATATGCCCGGACAGTTTTCCATCCAGCCCGATTTCCGGCCGTTCATCCCTTCGCAGCTTCATTTTTGAACATCTTTAACCGCAAGGCCATTTATACTGTCATAATCATCCGGAGGTGTCACCCATGCTGCGTCCGGCCGTTATCAGCCTTTTCTGCCTGTTGACCAGCCTGTGCGTTCCGGCGGCCGATCCCGCGCCAGGCCTCATGTCTGACCAGGAGGCCAGGCAGACCCTGGAGGAATCCCCCTGGTCCCGCCCGTTCGTCTGGAGCCGCGTGGAGGGAGCCGACGATTTTTACCACGCCTTCCAGACCCAGGTTTCGCCGCGGATCACCGTCACGGTGCAACTGTTTTCAGCCCACCCCGTGCGGGAAGCGTACGCCGTCCAGAGCGCCCGCGGCAACCCCGCCCTGTTGAAGAAATGGGAATGGTTTTACACCCAGGAGTTCGCGGATGAAATCGTCATTTCCTGGATGATCGACTGTTCCGAGGCCAGCAGCCCGGACTTCCGGGATTTCATGGCCCAGCTCAACACCCTGCCGGCGGCGGAATGGCGGAAGGACACCTGCCTGCTCACCGACACAGGCCGCCGGGTCTATCTCAAGGATTACCTGCCGCCCACGCCCGACGGCACCGGCGCCAAGTTCATCTTTCCCCGGTTCGCCGACGACGGCCAGCCGCTGGTGACGACCGACGTCCGCGCCCTGGAGTTTCACGCCCTGCCTCTGGTCATCGCCAGCAACCAGCCCACCGGCTATGTCCTGAACCGCTGCCAGGCCCGTGGCCGGGACTCGGCCACCGAAGCCATGGTCCGCGACATGAAGCGCGAGCAGAACTCCACCCTGCGCGTAAAGGTCGCCTTCGACTTGGAGAAATGCCGCTACCACGGCCAGACGGAGTACTGACGCCCCAGCCTATCAGCCGGCCAGCCAGGCCAGCAGCGCGCTCAGGGGAATCATGATGACCAGGCCGCAGAGATGGGCCCGGAAATGATGGGAAAAATCCCGGTAATCCGCCTTTTCCGTCCCCGGAATCATGACGAAACGGGGGGTGAGGCGGACGATGATCAGCCAGTCCAGCAGACACCAGTCGACCAGCGATGTCAGGAAAAACAGCCCATAGACATGCAGCCAGACCACCCCGAAAGCGATAGGTTCAGCCCCGCCGGCGAGGATCAGCTGAACGAAAACGAAAGGTAAACCCAGCGTCAGGGCCAGAAAGGGAATTCCCAGCAGCACGGATCCCATTTTTTCACGGCGCGTTTTGGGCGGCACTTTCTGCTTGATCCGCTCCGGATAATCCTGCAGGCCCCAGATACGGGGGCTGACGGACATCATCAGCAACAGCAGGTAGCCGTTGATGATGAGGGCATACACCAGTGCATGCAACAACGATGGGAGGAAAACAGCCATGGCGCACCTCTTTGCTGCCGGTCACGGCGAAGGGTATTCCGCCGACTCCGTCCCGGCTGCGGGTTGCTCCGCCCACATTTTCACCGGCCGGATTCATGTGCCACAACCGCCGGTTGCCTGTACTCCCTTGTCTTTCACCAGCGGCATCGATAACACCGCCCGTGGCCCCCCCCGGGGGAGGGGGGGGCGACGGATGGCCGACGGCGACCTTCGGCCCCGCACGACACCACATTCCGTACTGGATTTTTTAACCGGGACCGACTAAGATCAACGGCGACGAAATCCGGACAATAACCGACTCTTCAGACGAGGTGAAGGATGAATTTCCGATGGCTGATGATGTTGGGCATGCTGGCGGGGCTGCTGGGCGGCTGCAGCGGCGGAAAGGCCGAGACCATGAATTCTCCGCAGAATGCCGATGATTATCCGCACGTGGGCATGACACTGGCGGAGTTTCGGGCCATCTTCCCCGCCGTCAAGCCAGACAGTTACGGGCAATGGCCCCGCAACGCCGAGCTGCACGGTCTGGCCGGCGGCTGGACCTACACCTTCCAGGACGGCCGGTTGCAGTGGTTCCTGTTCGACGTCTACGAACGGACAGTGGACGCCGCTTATTTTGACCGCTGCCTGCAGGCCACCCGCCGGCTGATGGAGGACTACCGGGCCCGCTACGGCGAGCCGGCAGACGTGGAGGAAGGGACGACCCGATTTCGCGACCCGGGCCAGGACCATCACTGGGGCTACCCAGTGCTGAAAGCCAGCTGGATCACCGCCGCCGAGAAGATCCGGGTCTCCTTCCAGTTCAAGGGGAGTCACGGCGATTACTATTTTCTGGTAAAGGTGGAACATCACGACCGGAACGATCCCCTGGCGTGACGCGCCCGCTGCGGGCGGGCCCGCGCCGGGAGTCCGACCGGACGGCAGTCACTCCGTCACGCGGATGTAGTCGAAGCGCAATTCCTGCGCCGAGCCGTCTTTCCGGGTTGAGCTGACGAAGACGTGGAGACGATCCGCGCCGTCCCGGCGAAACGTCAATCTCGAAAAGTACGCTGCGGTGGCCGTCAGTTTCACCAGCGGAAAATCCACCGTCTCCGCCTGTTTTTCCCACCCCTTCAAACCGGCGTCAAAATGCTTCAGGCGCAGGATGAGGCTGCCCTGCTCCGGGCTGATGGTCAGAAGTTCGTAAAACACCGGCCGCCCGTCCTTGACCAGACGGAACATGCCCATCATGGCCCCACCGGCTGGCGGGCTCCACACCTCGTCACACCGGCCGCCCAGGGCCGCGCCCTGCCAGGCGCCGGCGAGCCAGGCCACGGCCTCGATGGACGCCGGCGGCGAGGATTCGCCCGGGGCCAGCGTCAGGATATTCTCCGTCGCCGGGTCGGCGGCGACGCTCCAGGCGCTGCCCGCGCCGGACAGCAGCAGCACCAGGCCCGGTAGCATAAAACGGGTCAGGGAACCGACGATCATCTTTCCTCCTTTGAAAAACCGGGGCAGCCGCGCCGGTCATTGCAGCAGGCTGAACACGGCCCGGCGCACCATCTGCCACGCCCCGGAGTCGGGATCGATCAGTTCGAAATGCCCGGCCGGGTCGATGACGCTCAGCTGGACATTGCCCCGGTTGGTCCGGGACAACACCCGGTAGGATTCGGACTGGGCCAGCGGCACGATGATGTCGCGCCGCCCGTGAACCAGGCGGACGGCGATGTCCGGCAGGGGTAGTTGCTCCCGGGGCGAGGCCTGGTGGTACCGCTCGCCCACATCCGCCGGGGTGCCACCCATGAGTTGCCGGACGGCGTCCCCGCAGCCGCCTGTGTACGTGCGCAGGTCCGTGATCCCGGCCAGGGACACCACCCCGCGCAGGGCCAGGGGTTTGGCCAGATAGAGCGGGCTCTGCCGGGGGATCTTGTACCGGGCGGCCGCCCACAGCGCCAGATGCCCGCCGGCCGAATGGCCGATGATAACCACCCGCTTCAGATCGAGGGGATAATGGTACTCCAGCTCCCGCAGATGGTCGATGCCCCGCCCGACGTCCAGAAAGGTGCCGGGCCAGCCGCCGCCCTCGTCACCGATCCGCCGGTATTCCAGGCTCCAGGTGGCGACACCTTCCGCCGTGAGGGCGGCGCAGAGGCGGCCGATATGATCCAGGTTGTACTCGGCCTGCCAGCAGCCGCCGTGGATGACCACCACCACCGGAAAGAGGCCGTCGCCCGGCGGCAGCCGCAGTTCACCGAACTGCAGCGGGTCCTTGCCGTAAGGCAGCCGGTGATCGTACGGCGCCGCCGGCCACTGCAGGATATCCCGGGCCGTCATCACCGGTGCCGGGTCCGGTGATTCCAGTGGCTTCGTCTGTCCGAGCACGGCCCCCGCGGCCATCAACATCACCATAAACAGTTTGCTCCTGATACGCATGTTTTCTCCTGGAATGAATCTGCCGATTCCGGTACATGGCGTCCGGACGTTTCGACCGGTTGTCCGATGCGCCGGCTGTCATATTCAGATGCATGACTTTCGCCGACGGAACCGGCCGGGCCTTTCATTTCAGGAGGATTTTTTCTGTCGGCGGGCACAGGGATCACCGATCAGCGGACCGGCGTGTGAACAACAAACCGGACCATGTCTCATCGATGGCGCAGATCTTGTAGTCCACCAGCCCGGCGGCCAGTGCGGTCGCCCGCACCCGCACCTGGGTCAGATCCGCAGCCAGGGCCGAGCCCTTCTTGGGCCAGGCGATCCAGACGGGCGCCTGCGCTGCCAGCGGCAGCACCTGCGCCAGCCCGGCCTGCAGGTGCCGGTCCGACCGCACAAACCAGATCACCAGGTCCGGCTGGTCCGCCGCCGCTTCGGTCACCGTCGCGCCCGCCGGCAGACCGCCCAACGTCCGGCGGAAACCGGCGGGCGGCGCCAGCAGCCGCACGTTCGTATGTTCCTTGATCCCCAGTTTTTTCGGCAGCGGCGTGCCGCTGTAACCGGCCAGGGCCGATGACGGCACCACCGGCGACTCCGGCGGCTCGGCCAGAGCCTGTTTCAGTGTCGCCGCCATGTCGTCCCAACCGGCGAAGAAGGCATCGGGCAGCAGTTCGCCTATCCGGCCGACCTTGGCCGGATCGCCGTCGGCAAACACCAGCGGCACCGGCCGGGTGGCGACCGACTGCCGCAGGGCGAGGCCCATATCACGGCCCCGGGAGGGAAGACGGGTGAGATCGATGACGAAGAGGTCCGGCGGCCGGGCCCGCAGGCGGCGCAGAAAACCGGGGGTATCGGGGATTTCAAAGTCCACGGCATACCCTAGCGCCCGGAGTTCCGCCGCCCGGGCGGTGCCCGCATCGGGATGCCAGTGAATCAGGCACAACCGTGTCATGGCTCGTCGTCGCCGATCTGAAAAACCGCCCCCGGCGGTGGGTTACTCCAGTTCCCCGGTGGAGGCGATCTCCAGCCAGGAGAACCAGAGGGGGTGCCGTTCCTTATACCAGCGCAGAATTTCCAGCAGTTTTTTCTGCTTGGGGATGGAGATCACCTCGGGCGGGATCCGGTCGAAATGAATGCGGATGCCTTCATTCTTGAGAAATTCCAGCGCCTCGATGCACAGGGTCTGCAACTCATTGCGGATCCGCCCGGAATCGGAGATCTTCACCGCCCGCTTCGTATATTCCTGGCCGGCCAGGAAGCGGTTCAACAGGGGATTGAACACCAGCCAGCTTTCCTCCATGGACTCCATCAGGCGCAGGGTGAAAATGATGCGCTTGTCACCGCGGGGGGCCGCCAGCTTGACCGTCACCCGGTAGATGCCCGGCTCCACTTCCTCCACACCATGGGCGCCGGAATAAGGATCCAGACCCATATAGCCCAACACGGCCATCACTTCCCAGCGCTTCTCCGGAAAAAAATCATCGGCGTCGATGGTGGCCTTACTGAGGTTGAGGCCCGCGCCACGCGCCTCCTCGATCATGGCGGCAAAGCGTTTGACGTCCTCGGTGGAGAGGGGCCGACCCACCAGTTCGGCCAGGGCGGAGCGAAAATCCGGCGCTTCCGGATTCAGGCCCATCACATACTGCTCTTTTTCAAAGGGCAAACCGAACTTGGAAGTAAAAACGGCCAGAGATGCTTCCAGATCCAGCATGGGCGCCAGGCTGGCCGCCTGCATCGCCTCCGCCGAGGCGGCATAGCCGTCACAGAGGAACAGATGCCGCTCGTTCCGCACGTCCTGCCAGGTACCGATAAGATACGTGGGAGCATACGTGCCCGAGTCGGTGAAGGCGGCGATTCCCGTCGGCAGTTCCCAGCCTTCATCCACCAGATGGACGCCCTGCTCCTCCCACTGCTGCCAGAGGCCGCCGATGCGCTCGTCCCGGCCCTTGCCGCGAAGAGTCCAGACATGAATATTTTCCCGGCGAATGCCCGGATAGGTCAGCTCGATGGCCTTGACCACCAGGGAACGGGGGGTGCGGAATGTGATGAGGATGGCGTGTTCGGCGGCTTGCCGGACCACTTCGCCGGGCAGGAAAAGATTGCCCATGTAGCCCTCGTAGGGCCGGGTGATCCGCAGCGGCTGGTCGAAGAGGTGCAGCACGGTCATGGGCCCTGTCTCACAGCCCTTGGCGAAGCGGGACGTGTTCTCCAGGGTATCGATGGCGGCGCCCCAGACCGTAAGACCGTGATCCTTGATCTCCTGGTAAAAATCGTTCCAGACGTAATCGGCCTCGTTCAGCAGGCGCACCACCCGCCGATCCAGCCAGCGGGCCACTTCCGGCCGGGCGTAGACGCGCCCGAAGCCGAGCTGGGGATTGGAACCCATTTCGGGAGTCTCGCCGACCTTGGGCATGAGGCCCTCGCCCAGACAGACCATGACGGCGTGGTTTTCCGGCAGCTGGCGAGTCAAATACCAGAGGCTTTCACTCATGACATAGGCCGAGATGGCGTCGGCATCCTTCTTCACCTGGTTGAGGATGGCCTTGTCCTGGCCGGCCCCTTCGCCGAAACGGCCGAAGATCTGGGTCCCCAGGGCCGTCACCGCTCCCGTCATGGCGAAAAGACGCTCCATCTGCCCGTTGAGGAAGGAGATGTCCTTGGTGAACTCCTTGGCCGCCGCGCCACGGTCCCACTGGATATCGACATCCTCGAGCCACAGGTGAAAACGGCCCAGGATGGGACGCGTGTCAAAGGCCCATTGGGCGATGAGATCTTTTTTTTCCGTACGAGAATCGCTCATGAGTTCTGCTCCCGATTCAAAAATGCTCCACTTCGCGGTCCAGCGAAGCAAATGGGTGGAAAGACAATAGTAAGGCTTTGTTCGTTTGATTGCAAGTGTTTTGGAATGCTTGGTGTCGGCCGGCAACCGAAACGCCGGATCAGGGGATGGAAGGTGGGGATGGTCAAAAAAAAAACGACGCTCAAGAATTACAGCGTCGCAAAACAGGTCTCCCCCCCAGACTCTTGATTCTTCATGCCCACTAGAAGAAAGTAACTATCTCCCCGATGTATCATTGCCCTGAACCCGGACCATTATTATCGCGGATTCTCTTTCATGATATTTGTTTTTCAGATGATGTCTATAGAGGGATACACTCAAATTGAACGGATATACGTGGCTGGGATCAGGAGATTTTCCCAAGTATTTGTGAATTTATCCCGGGAGTGTTTATTTCATCCAGGAGTCGATATCGATAAGACCCAGCCGGGCGGCATAGCGTACCAGCTCCAAGGTGCTGTGAACACTGAGCTTGCGCATGATGTTGGAACGATGGTTCTCCACGGTTTTGTTGCTGATGCACAAGCGATCAGAAATATCCTTGGGTGACAAACCTTCGGCCAGCAGGCCCATGATCTCCTGCTCGCGTTTGGTGAGGGTTTCATACATTCGATCGACGTGGCGTGATAATGACGGTGGCCGGGCGATGAGTTTTCGGACCACATCGTTGGTCAACACCGTATCGATGAAATACCGGCCGTCGGCGATGGTCCGCAGTGCCTGCAGCAGGATTTCCGAGGCCGAATCCTTGACCACATAACCGAGAGCGCCCGCGCGAAACGACTCGGTGACATAATCCACCTTGGCGTGCATACTGACAATGAGAACAGCCAGGTTAGGCTGGACGTGCAACAGCTCCTCGGTCAGCTGGATCCCCGTAATATCCGGTAACGAAATATCCACCAGCGCCAAAGAGGGCGCCAACCGGCGGACAAGGCGCAAACCCTCCCGGCCTTCCCCGGCCTCACCCACCACCTCGAACTGGCCGTCATCATTCAGAATGGCCCGCAGGCCGGCCCGAAACATGGCATGGTCGTCAATAAGCACCAGGGTGTGTTGTTCGCTCATTACCGGTCCTTGTTTATCTGCTGCCCGGAGGAGCGCACTCCCTCCGCCGCCGCATAGGGGATTTTGACGCTGATCCGGGTACCCTCGCCCGGGCGGGACTGGATCCGGAATTGTCCCTGCAGCAGCGAGATGCGCTCCCGCATGCCTTCCAGCCCCATCCGCCGTTCGTCACACGCCACCGCCAGCCGTTCGCTCACATCGAAACCGCCGCCGTCGTCCTGGATGCGCAGGATCAGGTTGGGAAAAGAAACAACCAGATGCACTGTCACGAGCGAGGCGCCGGCGTGGCGACGAATGTTGGCCAGCGCTTCCTGGATCACCCGGTACAGATTGATTCGGATATCATAGTCGAAACAGATATTTTCCAGTCCGGCGGTCGTCAGATCCACCGGAATGCCCGTTTTGCGTGAAAAATCATCACACAACCGGCTGACAATGGATTCCAGTCCCAACTGATCCAGGCCCGGCGGGCGCAGATCATACGCCAGGTTGCGCACGGCGGTGATGGTTTTTTGCAGGATGACCAAAGACTGGCGCAGGCTGTCCGTCATGGCGGGCGGAAACTTCGTTGATTGCTCCAGCAGCATTTTGAGATTCAGGTTGAGGGAGGACAGGTCCTGGGCGATGTTGTCGTGCAAATCAGCCGAGATACGCCACCGTTCCGCTTCCTGGGCCTGGATGCACGCCCGGGTCAACTGCCGGACCAGCTCCTCGTTTTGCTTCCGTGCGTGAATGTCCAGTTGAACCCCCAGAAACCGGACGGGCGTGCGGTCCGGGCGACGCTCCATGACCTTGCCCGTTGTCAGGACCCAATGCCACTTGCCCGACTTGGTCCGGATCCGGTATTCCGATTCGAAATACGGGGTCTCCCCCCGCAGATGCGCCTCGATCTTTTGCTGGGCTTCCGGTTTGTCATCGGGATGCACCAGATCCAGCAACGACTTGTGATCACTGTATATTTCCTCTATTGTGTAGCCCAGCATGCCAGCCACTCGTTCGTTGACCACCACGTCGTCGGTGATGAGGTTGCGGTCCCACAGGCCCAGATTGGCCCCCTGGATGACCAGGGCCAACCGTTCCTGGGTTTCCCGCAACTGGTCGGAGACCCGGGACTGGTGAATGGCCGCCCCCAGAAGATCGGCCGTCGTGCGCAGGCCGTCGATTTCGCATTCCCGCCATGACCGTTCACAGCGGCATTCGTGAAGGCCCACAAAACCCCACCAATCATCACGGAAAAAAATGGGCACGATCAATACCGACCGAACATCATGAGCGACGAACAGGCGACGTTCGTCTTCGCTCATCTGACTGACGTGCAGCGAGATCTTTGACTTCGAGGCCAGGATTTCCGTCCAGCGCCGGAAAGGGTACCTGTCGACGGGTACATGATGCAGAGCCTCATCGGAGAGTTGCGGCGCCACGCCGGGTGCGCACCATTCCTGGCTCTGGCGGACACAGGTATGGCCGGCCGGATCCTGGAACATGGTGAAGATTAACACCCGGCTGACATCCATCGCCGCACCCAGCTGCGCCAGGATGTCAGGGACATGTTCCTCCCAGGTCATCCCGCGCAACAACCGGGCCGCCGCCTGGTAGAGAACTTCCAGGATGAGATTGCGTTGTTCTGCCTGTCGCTGAAGCGAGGGAGTGACTTCACCTGTCATTCCTGCCTACCATCACTCGTAGCGCTGCCTGAGCCGCTCTCTCCGGATCGGACGACCGGCGGCCTCCGTATCGAAAAGGGCCCGGTCTTCCCCGGAAAAATGGCGGTCAATTCCTGATCATCACGTATAATAAAGGTTTGACGGCAAAATTGCAAAGTGGAAATCTGCAACCAAATACGGCCCCGGTGAGGACACCATGCCCTTTGAGAATCTGGATCATTATCCCGAGCACGAGATCGTGCCCGGCTATCGCGCCCGTTTCATCCACACCGAACGGATGACGTTGGCGTACTGGACGGTGGACGCCGGCGCGGCCCTGCCGGTCCATGCCCATCCCCACGAACAGGTGGCCCATGTGCTGGAAGGAGAATTCAAGATGACTGTCGGCGGCGAACAGCAGGTGCTGAAACCGGGTATGGTGGCGGTTATCCCGGCGGACATGCCCCACGGCGGGCGGGCACTGACCCCCTGCCGCCTGCTGGATGTGTTTCAGCCCGTCCGCGAGGATTACCGCACCACATTCAGTCCGCCGCTGGAGTAAGGCCATCGCTGCGGTCGGGACCGTTTTCCTCTGCTGGGCTTTCCGCCTGATCAGACCGGTGGTTCCAGCTCTATTTCACTGCGGTACGGAATCATCTTGACGTCATCGGGAGTCGCCCCGTCACTGGGCATGATGTGCACGTCGATCACGGCATCGGCGCCGAACAGTGCCCGCAGTCTCTCCCCGATCGCCGTTTCGTCCAGGTCACACCCGGGCAGGGGTTGCAACGCCACCTCACACCGGCCGTCCCGGCGCTGCACGAAGCGGTGCCGCACGAAGAGAAACTCGCGCAGCACCCGCCCCACATCCACGGCATTGATGACCGAACCATCCGTGGCCCGGAAAAAGACGGGCCGCCGACCCTGCAGGTCCAGGATGCGCGGCGCCGTGTCGCCGCAGGAATAGGCCGAGCGATCCACCCGCCCGAAGTCGCCGGTCCGGTAACGCAAGAGCGGGACATACGGATTGCGTCCACCGGTCACTGCCAGTTCGCCCCGCTCGCCGGCGGGTTGCGGCCGACCGTCCGTGTCCAGGGCTTCGATGAACAGGTCCGGCGGCAGCAGGTGCCAGCCGTTGTCGTCGGGACAGGCGTACGCCACCGGGCCCGTCTCGGTGGTGGCGTACGTGTCGATGACCGGACAGCCGAACCACTCGGCCAGATGCTCACGAAAACCGACGGTCAGCTCGAGGGCGGTGGAGATGAGGGCCCGGGGCGACAACCGGATCTCCCAGCGGATCATCTCGGCGAAACTCACCGGGTCGCCGGACAGCAGCTGCGGCGCCATGTCTCGGAAGAATCGCCGCGCCGCCGCCCGATCCGGCCAGTCGTCGGGGTGCAGGTTCACTTTGGCGAAGCACGACTGGTTCCAGGCCGTGAACACCGTGGCGAAGGTCACCGTCCGGGCCTGGGCGCAGACATTGATGGCCGCCGTGTGTCCGGGACCCGTCTCCAGGCGGATGCCGTAGCGCAGCAGCAACCACTCCAGCAGCAGCAGATTAAAGGCATTGGCCAGGGGATGGTGGGGCACGCGCAGGGCGTGGCCGGTGGTGCCGGAGGTATCGTAGACAATGAGCCGCGTCAGGTCGGCGCCCGCCGGCAGCAGCGACTCGGGCCGCCGCACCAGGTCGTCGCGGTTCATGGTGGGCAGATGCGGCCATTCGCGGACAAGGTCCGTCCCTGCAGGCACCATGTCCCGGATTCGCGGTACGACCTCTCGCCAGAGCTGGATCCGCTGCCGGATCTCTTCGTCCGGGAACGGATCCGCCCCGGGCCGCTGCCGGCCCACCCGGGCGCGAAAATCGGCCAGGGCCGGCAGATCCTCCGGCGTCAGCCGATCCCCCACCTCGTAATTCCAGCGCGGGGCGTCAGGGTGCTGCACCATCGCCTGCAGGGCGGCGTAGCCTTCGTCGGTCAGCAGCGGATTGCGCTCCTGCCGCTCCGGCGGAATGATGGATGTTTTCTCGGGTCGTTCAGCCATGGCCACCGCTCCTGAAACCGGTGCGAGATTCGATATCCGGGGCAACGGATCACCCGTATGGCCCACCATTATAATCCATCACCCGGTATCCGGCCCCGAAAAACGTACGACCGGCGGTGATCCTTCGCCCGCCGGCCGGCCATAAAAAGGCCCGGCACGGAGCCGGGCCTGCGATCGTCGGGAACGCCGCGCCGATGGTGCGCGGCCGGTTACGGGCGATCTACTTCGTCTCGCCCTTGACCCACTGATCCAGCCAGCCGAGCACGGTCTCATGCCAGAAGATGCTGTTGTGGGGTTTCAACACCCAGTGGTTCTCGTCGGGGAAATAGACCAGCTTGCTGGGGATGCCGCGGCGCTGCAGCAGGTTGAACGTGGAGAGTCCCTGGGTGTCCACCACCCGGTAGTCCAGGGCGCCGTGGATGACCAGCATGGGCGTCTGCCACTTGTCCACGTACTCCACCGGATTGTGCTTGCGATAACCCTCGGGATTGGTCCACGGCGTGCCCATGTGGTCGCGTTCGGGGAACCAGAGCTCCTCGGTGTCGTAGTAGGCCATCCGCTCGTCCAGGTTGCCGTCGTGGCAGATCAGGGCCTTGAAGCGGTCGGGCCAGTTGCCGGCGATCCAGTTGATCATGTAGCCGCCGTACGAGGCGCCGAGCGCCCCCACCTTTTCGCCGTCGATCCACGGATACCTGGCCAGGGCCGCCGCCAACCCCTTCTGCAGGTCTTCCAGCGGTTTGCCGCCCCAGTCGCCCTGGATGGAATCGGTGAACGCCTGGCCGTAGCCGCTGGAGCCATGGAAATCCACCATCACGGCCGCATACCCGGCACCCGTATAGGCCTGGGGATTCCAGCGGTAATGGAAATGATTGCCGAAGGATCCCTGGGGGCCGCCGTGGATGAGGAAGGCCACGGGGTATGTCTTGGCCGGATCGAAATCCACCGGCTTGACGATGTAGCAGTAAACCGTCTCGTCGTTCCAGCCCTTGAAGGTGAACTGTTCCGGTTCACCCCAGCGAATAGCCGCCACTTTCTCGTCATTGATGGCGGTGATCTTCCGGATGTCGCTGCCATCGGGTTTCACCGCGTACAGCTCCACCGGTGACGTGAGGTGATCCATGGCGAAGACGATCCGGTCGGCCAGGGCTGTCGGGGAACCGATGTTCCCGTCCTTGACCACGGTCCTCACCTTGCCGGTGGTCGTGTCGATGGCGAAAAGCGATTGCTGGCCGAGATGGCTGGCCGTGGCGTAGATGGTCTTGCCGTCGGGGGCCCAGGTGATGGACGACGGCGAGCGATCCCAGTCCTCGGTGAGGATCCGTTCGTCCCCGTCGGGCCAGGCGCGCAGCACGATGCGGTAACGATCCGCTTCATAAACAGGCGTTTTCATGGCCAGATACGCCAGGGTTTTGCCGTCGGGTGAAAAGACCGGCGCGGTGTCCCATGCGGCGTTCTCGGCCTGGGGATCCCACAGGTTGGCGGTGGTCAGCTTCTCCGGCGCCCGGGAGGCGTCCACCGGTGCATGGAACAGGTCCCAGTCGGTGGACCAGGCCTCTTCGCGGCCCACATCCTTAGCGGTGAACACGATACCGGCGCCGTCGGGTGTGAAGGTGAATTCCTCGGTACCGCCGAAGGGCTTGGAGGGACTGTCGGCGTCCATGTCGGGCATGACATCCACCGGATCACCGGCCGGTTTGCCTTGATCCAGGGCATGGACGAAAATATGGTAGCGGCGGCCGTCCATCCAGGCGTCCCAGTGCCGCACGAACAGGCGGTCATAGACCCGGGCCGAGATCTTGTCGTTTTCCCGGGCTTGCAGCTTGTCCACCGTCTCCTGGATGGTGGCCCCGGGAAACACTTCCAGGGTGTAGGCGATATGTTTGCCGGTGGGCGACACGATCAGGTTGGCCACATCCAGCGGCAGGTCCGTCATCTGCTGCGCCTCGCCGCCGTCGGCGGGAATACGCCACACCTGGGAAGAGCCCGAGCGGGACGTCAGGAACCAGATGGCTTTCCCGCAGGGAGACCAGACGGGATTGGAGTCGCCGGCCGGATGGGTGGTCAGCCGCCGTAGGCCGCTGCCGTCGGCGTTCACCAGCCAGAGATCGGTCCGGCCGCGGTCGGCTTCCAGATCGGTGGTGCGCAGCACGAACACGATCCGGCTGCCGTCGGGCGAGACCTGGGGATTGCCGATGCGGTCCATGGCCATCATGTCGTGCACCGAAAAGGGATGGGTGTCACTCATGGGCATATCTCCATATCCGAGAAATGCAAAAACGAACAGACACAAGGCGTACAAACTCGATCGCATATGACCTCCTCTCGTCGATTAAAAGATTCTTTCCATATCCAGTGCCGCCGGGCCCGCGCGCCGGTCCAAAAACCGACAGTGCCCGCCGGTCCGATCATTCCGCCAGGTGCCGGGCGAAGGCCTCGGCCATGCTCACGGCAGGGATGAAGCCCAGGGACCGCAGGGATTGGTCCAGTCCCCGGAAGGTCCGGAAGAGTTTGTCTTCGCGGCAGTTTTCGCCCATGTGCCCAATGCGGATCACCTTACCGGCCAGGCGGTCAAAGGCGCCGGCCAGCAGGATGTTGTGCCTCCGCAGCAGCTCGTTGCGTATATCCGCCTCGGACAGACCGGCCGGCGGGCAGAACGCCGTCACCGTATGGGACCAGCCGGCCCGGGGATAGAGTTCCAGGCCCGCCGCCGTCAGCGTCTGCCGCACGGCCTCGCCCAGGCGCCGGTGACGGCCCGGGGCGTCAGGATCGGCCAGCCGCCGGTCCAGGGCGGCGTCCAGGGCATACAGGTCGGAAACGGGCTGGGTATAGGGGAACCATTTCTGCTCGTACCAGTCCCGCCACAACGACAGGTCGCCGTAAAACGAGGCGATGGGCCGGCGGCGATCCGCCAGGCGGCGGCGTGCGGCATCACTGAGGCTGATGAGGGTCAGGCCGGGCGGCGCCGACAGGCATTTCTGGGAGCCGCCCAGGGCCACGTCCACCTGCCAGGCATCGGCGCGGAAGGGTTCGCCGCCAATGGACGAGACGGCGTCCACCACGGTCAGGATGCCCCTTGCGTGCAGCCGGGGCGCCAGGTCGGCCACGGGATTGAGTACACCCGACGGTGTTTCGCAATGCACAAGGGTAGCCAGGGTGAAGTCGTGTTCCTTGTCCAGAAATTCGGCCAGCCGGTCCGGATCCAGCGGCCGGCGGTCGTCGCCGGTGAAAAACACCGGCTCACCACCGTAGATCCGCACAAAATCAGCAAAACCCCGGCCGAAAATGCCATTGTCCAGGCAGAGGACCCGGTCGCCGGGCTCGATGAGCGACGCGCAGGCGGCCTCCAGGCCCAGGATGCCCTCGCCGCTGAGGATCAGGACCTCATTGTCGGTCTCGATCAGCCGGGCGAACTTGCGGGCGGCGTGGCGGTAAAACTCGAAAAAATCCGGATCCAGGTCGGGGTTGAGCAGCGGCCGGGCCATGGCCTGCCGCACCTCTTCATGGACCTCGGTGGGGCCGGGCGTCATCATCAATGGTCGCGGCAAACTCCCTCCTATCCGGCAGTCGCCTTCTCATTCCAGCGGCAAGTCCCTGATTTTCCGGAACACGTAGCCCCCTTTTTCCGCGCCCCAGACCTGATGGCCCTGTTCGTCAAAGCCGCGGTCCCAGCTCACCATGCCGTCGGCCGTGATGGTGACCTGCGAGGTTGCATAGGTCGCGCCGCGGTGCGTGCTGCGGCAAAGATCGGCCAGGGTGCTGCCGACAAAAGCGTCCCCGCGGCGGCGCAGGAGAATGGCGCAGCCGTCGCGGGTCTCCAGACGCTCCGGGGACAACTCCGCCAGGAGTTCCGGTTTCTGCCAGGCCCTCACCAGCTTGACCGGCTGGGGGACTTCGTACACCTGGCTCTCGTAGATATCCCGCCCCACGTGGAGCAGCCGGTAGATCCGCTGACGGTACGGCTGATCGGGGGTTTCAGCCACGGCCTGCTCCACGTACAACCAGAGGCCATCGGTGCGATCCGGCCAGACGCGGGCCATGACCAGCCGGATGGCGAAATAGCTGTCGTCGCTCTCGGCCTGGGCCTTGCTGCTGAACTCGCCCGTCATCCAGGCGGCCAGTTGGCGCAAGCCTTCGGGAAAACCGGTCACCGGTGCTTTCGTCACCGGTTCCTGGCCGGGAATGAAGCCGACCAGCAGGATCAGCCAGCCGGTTATCCAATGTACGCCCTGCCGTTTCATGCTTCCGTATCCTTTGCCGTCGTTCCACCGGGCGGGCCTGTCGCGAACCCGGCGCCGGGAGTTATTGCGCCGCCCGGTGACGGGGCCGGTAGACCTGGAACTGGCTGATCGGTCCCTGGCGCCATTCCACGCGGTCCACCCGGACGCGCAACAGGCAAAAGTTTTCGCTGTCCGGCCCCTCGGGGAAGTACCGGCGCAGGTTGTCTTCGGCGATGGTCCAGATGCGCTGCTTTTCCCCGGCCGCCGCCACGATCACTGCCTGGCCGTACACGTTGGCTTCCCGGGTGTAACCCGGTATCTCCAAAAAGGAGAGGCAGATCCGGGGATTCTGCTCGATCTGCACCACCTTGCGCGACTCGCGGAACGTGACGATCCAGATGTTCAGATCGTCATCCACAAAAGGCGCCACTACACGGCAACTGGGCTGATCCCCGTCCACGGTGGCCAGGAACGCGTGCTGCCGGGTGGCCTGCAGGAGGGCCGCTACGTCACGTCGAACACTTCGGGTCATGGATGGTGTTGCCTCTTGAGCGAGATGGAATCACTATAACTTACTGGGGAATGGGAAGAGTGTCAATACTCTTTTGCACATTTCGCCGCCGGGCAGGCTGTCCCCTCGGCCACCGCCCCGCCCTTGAAACCGGGATTTTTCCAAGGGCTGTTCGGCGGGCTGTCCGCATTTATCACGCGAAGGGATTGCATTCGCGCCCCACTCGGTGTAAATTGCATGACTTGAAGTTCCCGTACCAAGGGATCCGGGACGCACCGCCTGGCGATCCGCTTCACCCCACCTGACCGGCGAGGAGAGGTCGATATGTACGAATTTCTGATTTCTGTCCATGATCTGAAAGAAATGCTCGGTGATCCACGCCTGATGGTGGTGGATGTCCGCCACGATCTGTACGATCCCGAGTGGGGCCGTCACATCTACCGGCGGCAGCGCATCCCCGGCGCCGTTTTTTTGCACATGGACGAAGATCTGGCCGGGCCCATCAGCCTCCCTGCCGGCCGGCACCCCCTGCCCGCCCCGGAGAAATTCACCACCGTTTTGCGCCGCATCGGCCTGCAACCCTCACAGCAAGTGGTCATTTACGACGATATCTTCGGCGGCATGGCCGGGCGTCTGTGGTGGATGCTGCAGGCCGCGGGACATCGTGCCGCCGCCTTACTGGACGGCGGCTACACCGCTTGGTTCCAAGCCGGCTACCCGACGGAGGAAGGCGAGCCACGGCCACCCGAAACGTCCAATTATCCGGCCACATCCCCCTTCGACGGCCAGGTGGAAATCACCCCGGCCAATCACCGGCAGTACCTGCTGGTGGACACTCGCGCACCGGAACGCTACGCTGGCCTGCAGGAACAACTGGATCCGGTGGCCGGACACATCCCCGGCGCGGTCAACCACTTCTGGAAAGAGAACCTGGACCAGAACGGCCTGTTTTTACCGGTCGACCAATTGCGCGAGCAGCTGCAGGAATACCGGCAGCCCGTGTTCTACTGCGGCTCGGGCGTCACGTCCTGCCACAACATCCTCGCCTGGCGTTATGCCGGCCTGACGGGCGAGCTTCTCTATCCCGGCTCGTGGAGCAAGTGGTGCAACAATTATCCGGATCATATTGCCACGGAAACATCGTAAGCGACTCCCGTTGAGTCGTCCCATCTTTCAGGAGGGTATGTGTCATGAAGCGTCTGATTATCCTGCTTGCCGGCCTGGTTCTCCTGACCGCCTACCTGCCGGCGGACGAAGGCATGTTCGCCATGAACGAACTGGACCGGCTGGATGCCGCCAAACTCAAAAGCATGGGCCTCGAAATCACCATGGGCGACGTGACGGACCGGGTGGCCCGCGCCGTGCTGGACCTGGGCGGCGGCTCCGGCTCCTTCGTCTCCCCCGACGGACTCATTGTCACCAATCACCACGTCGCCTACCGGGCCATCCAGTACAACTCCACCGGCGAAAACAACTACATCGTGGAGGGCTTCTATGCCCCGACCCGCGACAAGGAGCTACCGGCGCCCGGCTATACCGCCGGCGTGCTGCTGGGCTGGGAGGATGTCACCCAACAGGTCATCGGCAGCCTCACCGCCGTTATGACGGACGAGGAACGCTTCCAGACCATGGAAAACGCCCAAAAGCGCCTGCAGAAGGAAGTGGAAGCCAAGGAGCCGAACGTCTACACTGAGATCGCTGCCATGTACCAGGGTAAGTATTACCTGCTCTTCCGCTACCTGCGGCTGCGGGATATCCGCCTGGTCTACGCTCCGCCCGACGCCGTCGGCGAATTCGGTGGCGACATCGACAACTTCGAATGGCCGCGCCATACCGGCGACTTCTCCTTCATGCGCGCCTATGTAGGGCCCGATGGCCGGCCGGCCGATTATGCGCCCGAAAACGTCCCGTACCATCCCGAGCACTATCTGAACGTTTCGCGGCGTTCCCTGGCCGAGAACGATTTCACCATGGTCATCGGCTATCCCGGCTCGACCGATCGCTACCTGACGTCCGGCCAGATCCGGGTGCTGCTGGAGCGCGAGCTGCCACTGAAGATCAGGCTGTTCCGCGACATCGTGGCCCTGCTCGAGGACATCGGCCGGGCCGATCCCGAAAAGGCGGTCCGGGTGGCTTCGCTGGCGAAGGGATTGAACAACGCCATCAAGAAATACGAAGGCGATTTCCAGGGCCTGACCCGGGATGACGTCATCACCCGCTTCAGCCGGCGGGACGTGACGGTCCAGGAATGGATCTCCGGTCAGCCGGCGCGGCAGCATGACGCCGGCCTCATCGCCGACCTGAACCGCATCAACGACCAGCTGGCCGCCAAACTGGAGTTGCGCACCATTCTCGGTTACCTGCTCCGGTTCGTGAACACCCTCGACGCCGGCCGCACCATCAGCCGCTGGGCCCAGGAAAAGACCAAGCCGGATCTGGAGCGGGACCCGGCCTACATGGACCGCAACATCCCCGAACTGAAGAACGATCTGCAGACCATGCAGCGCAACCTGCTCTCTGAAAAGGATCTCAAATTGATGGTTTTCAGCCTGCAGAAGCTGCGGGCGCTACCGGCGGCGCAGCGTTCGGCGGTGGTGCAGAAGTGGTTCGGCGACATGACCCACGAGGAGATGGTTGTTCGACTGGATGCCATGATCTCGGGTACGGGCCTGCTGGATGCGGACACCCGCCTCAAGTACTTCGATCTGCCCGCCGGGGAGCTGGCCGAAGTGGACGATCCATTGCTGGCCTTCGCCGGCGAACTGGGCGTCGAACTGAAACAGCTGCGCGATGAGGCGGACACCCTCAACGCCGCCCTCCAGCGCCTGCAGCCGCGGTTCATCGATCTGCTGCACGCCTATTCCCGTAATGAGCTCTACCCCGACGCCAACTCCACCATGCGCCTGACCTACGGCAAGGTCACCGGCTATGCCAAGGATGGCGTCACCTTTACGCCCTTCACCACCCTGGACGGCGCCATTGCCAAGGAGCGCGGCACGCGCCCCTTCGCCAACCCGCCGCGGCTCATCCAGCTTTACCGGGCCGGGGAATTCGGCGACTACGCCGAACCAAACCTCGGCCACCGGGTGCCCCTGAACTTCCTGAGCGACGTGGACACCACCGGCGGTAACTCCGGTTCGCCCACCCTCAACGGCAAAGGTGAGCTCATCGGCCTGCTCTTCGACGGCAACTTCGAGAGCATTTCGTCGGACTATTTCTACAACCCGGCCCTGACGCGCAGCATCGTGGTGGACGCCCGCTACATGCTCTACATCCTGGACAAATTCTCCCACGCCACGGCGTTGCTGGAGGAGATGACCATCGTCAGGTAGTCCGCATCGACTCATTGCCATTGGCCGGCACTTCCCCTCAGGAGGCGCCGGCCCCTTTTTTTGTATGACGGATATGCCTCCAGGTGGGGATCGGGTAACGGTTCCGGAGGGACGTTCAGAACTTCCACAGTCCCAGCCGGCGAAGCTCCGGATCCTTGATGGCGGCCTGGATCACCGGGCCGTGATCCATCAGCCAGGGGCTGGACGAATCGCTCAGGCCCTGATGCCGCAACTCGCCCACCAGCACGACCGCGAGGGCTTCCATGCAGCGAATCCGGGCGGGCCAGTCGGCGGCCGCCACCATTTCCGTTACCCGGGTGTGGATCTCCTTTCCCAGCAGCGGCAAGTCGGCCACCGCCCGGTGCATCCACTTGTAAAAGGGGCAGTAGCGCCGGTTGAGCAGAAAGACCAGCATGATGGCATCGGCGCAGAACCGGGTCTCGGCGTAACGGGCGGCGAACCACTCGCCGCGCTGAACCGAGCGGGGCAGGTTGTACTGCCCGGACTGGGTCAGGCTGGTGCAGCGTACGGCCAGCTTGTGGCGCCGGACGTCCTCGGGGTAGTAATCCAGCAGCATCCGCCGGCGGCGGCTGAACTCGCCCGGCTCGTCGACAAACACGGCGCCGTTGGTGACGGCGGCCAGACCCGGCTCGGGCAGGGCCAGCCACTCCCGGTTTGTGCGGGGCGGGCGTTCCAGCCCCAGGAACCGCCGGTAGAAGGCGCCGATCTCGAACACGCCCACCCGTTCGTCCCGGGCCGCCGTGTCGCGGCGGGGCCTGAAGCCGGCGAAGGAGGATGGCAGACGGGAGTAGGCCCGGGCCAGGTCCGCTCCCCGGGCGCGTAGTCCTCCGCCGTCAGCCACAGGCAGAAGCCGGGTCCCCAGTCGTGGTCCCGGGAGAGATCGTCGTCAAAGCCGAAGCACTCCGAGCCGTCACCCACCAGGCCGGCGGCAACGCGGCCCCGCAGATGCGGGAAGGACTCGGCCAGCATGGGCCGGCCGTATTCCTCGAAATACCGCCTGGCCAGTTCAAGCCCTTTCATGTCGCCTGCCTCCCCGGGTAAGGTGCCACCCGGATGATATGCCATGAAAACCGGATTTTGACACAGATTGCTGCACACCGCAACCTGGCTGAAAGGGATATGACCAGTATATGGTGGATGAAGGAGGTCGGTGTTTCCCGCATTCGGGCGGGAACTATCCCGGCGCCGGCAGATAAGGCCGGCGGCGCCGGGACCTGTTTTCAGAAAATGAACTTTATACCGATCTGGATCTCCCGGCTGGCGGCGGCGCTGAACGTCTTGCCCATATTGGAGCTGGTAAAGGAGCGGCTTGGCGCGTCGAAATTGGTGTGATTAAGGAGATTGAAGACTTCACAGCGCAGTTGCAGGCGCGAACCTTCACCCCAGAACCAGGGCAACGGGATATCCTTGAACAGGGAAAAATCCACGTTCCAGTAATCCGGTGCGCGGAAGAACCCCTTGTAGTAACCGCCCTGATAGCCCGGTGGATACTGGGCGTTGCGGCGCGAGGACGTCCAGACGAAGTTGGACTGGGTTGGCCCCACCAGGTTGCCCTTCGTCTTGACCACAGTGTCCGCCACATCCGGCCGGCATGGGCCGCGGTCGTTGGTGTAGCCGGTACCCAGCGTGTCGATGGGCACCTTGTAGTCCAGCGGATAGCCGGTGTTGGCCTGCACGATGCCGTTGGCCTGCCAGCCGCCGATGATGTGGTCCAGGATATACCCCAGGACGCCGTCCATGTCGGCGTCCAGCCGTCTGCCGGGGCCGAAGGGTAATTCCCAGATAAAGCTCGCATTGAAGGTATGTCGCACGTCGAAGGCGGCAAAGCCCTTGTCATAATTCCGGTTATACCAGTTGGACGTGAACGGGTTGCTGCCATTGTAGGTGTAGACGGCGTCGGACCCGTTGTCGAACCCCTTGGCCCATGTGTAGTTAAAATGCAACTGCAGACCGCTGTGAAATCGTCGGTCGAAGGACAGCTGCAGGGCATCCCACCGGCTGTGACCGTCGGAGTTGACAAGGTTCAACCGGTTCCACTGGGTGTTTTGCGCGGAATAGTAGGAGACAAACCAGGGCAGGTAGGCTCCGCCGGATGATACATAACCATTATCGATCAATTCGTCGACAACCTCTTCTGAAGGCGGGGGCATCTGGTTGGGATTGGCGCGGATGAGCAGGTGGACGCCCGAGCTGCCGGCATAGGCCGCCGTCACGATGTTGCCCGGCGCGAGCTCATGCTGGATGCTGAAAGTCCAGGTCTGAAAATAGGGCTGGTTCATGTCGGAATTGAACACCGTCTGATTGGAGAATGTCTTCGGCTCCGGGTGCAGGTTGATGGCCGGGGGGGTGTGGCCGTGGAAGTAGTAGGCGACTCCATCGGGATAAATGCCGTTGAAGCCACTGATCTGGGCGTCGAGGATAGCCGAATGGCTGAAGGGAAGTTGCGAGTTGGTCCAGTTCAGCAGATTGTAGCAGGGCCGGCCAAAAGATATGCCGTAACCACTCCGCAAGGCGGTCTTGCCGTCGCCCCGGGGATCCCAGGCGAAACCCAGCCGCGGACCGAAATTGGCGTAGTGCCCGTCGAATACCCGCTGATCACTGCTGTCCAGATAGATATCCGCCCCTGAACCGATCCACTCAATCGGCTTGAGGTTCCACCAGGATCCGTTGAGCCAGTTGGCCTCGTCGAAAAAATTGGCGTTGTTGGGTAACCTGTAGCCCTGGCTGACCAGTTCGGACGTTCGCACGTTGGACAATCGCCCCTCCGCCTCGAAGGGGGCCGGTCTGACCTCATAGCGCAACCCGAGATTAAGAGTCAGGTTGGACCGTATGCGCCAGTCGTCCTGAATGAAAAAATCATATTCCCGGGCCCGCCAGTGGCGCAGATCACCTCTGCCACTGAAAAACTCCCGGCCGTCGCCGTAAACGGTCTGTGAGACGGTATCCACCCATCCGGCCATGATATTCCGGCCGGTCCTGCCATATGGACTCTGGTTGAAGTATGCACTGAAATAGTATATGGGGTGCAGTCCGAAATTGCTCTCGTCATTGTTCTGGATCCATCGCCAATCGATGCCGAACTTGAATATGTGACCGCCCCGGACCCAGGTCACCGCATCTTTCACATGGAGCACATTCGTGCACCTGCCTTGATCACCATAATCCGGCATCCCCCAGTCCGTCGCCAATGGATATGAACCGACGATTCCGCCATGGAAAGCCAGATCGGCAATGCCATCGAAGGAACGGTCCCAGTCATAATCGGCTATGTTTCCCCCTGTCGTCAGCATGTTCACCAGGGTCGGTGACACAAACCAGGTCCAGGTGCCGCCAAGGACCAGCTCCTGACCCTCGAACTGGAACGCGCCGTTAGTCGAGTGGGGCAGAGTGCCTACCCTCGGATGATCCATGAAGTTGGAGGTGAAAAAGGCCCGCAGCGTATGACGGCTTTCAATCAAATAATCAATGGACAGACTGAAAGCCCGACTGTCGGATTTGGTCGCCTCGGCCCAGGCGTACATGCCGTTCCAGGGAACCTGGCCTGTCTCATCGAAAACCGAGGGATTGCCGGCGTTGGGAAGGGGGTAGTAGGTATTGAATATATTGGCGATGGCTGGATTGGTAATCTGGTTGCGGAAGGCCTGGGTCGGCGTCTGCGCAACATACGTGCCGGCCTCCCGAGAGGTCAGGAATTCGGTGTTGAAGAAGAAGAACAGCCGGTCCCTGACGATGGGGCCGCCGAAGCTTCCCCCGAACTGATTGCGCTTTGACTCGCGTTTGCTCAGGTCGTAATAGTTCTGTTGCCAGGTGGCGGCATCCAGATTGTCGTTGCGATGAAACCAGTAGACATTGCCATGGTAGTCCCTGCCGCCCCTCCGGATGGCGGTGTCGACCTGGGCGCTGCCCATGGGATTGTATTCGGCCGCCGGGGCTGAGTAAACGACGTACATCTCTGATACGGCGTCCGCATAGGGTGAAACGATGTCGCCGATTACGGCAGTATCGTTGTTGTCCACGCCGTTGAGCTGAAAATTGTTGCTGTGAATCCGCCCGCCGCTGGCCGACGGGTAGTCTCTCAGATTCACCACACCCGGGGCCAGGCTTACCAGATCCAGGGGATCTCGCCTATTGAGCGGCAGGTCGGTGATGCTCCGGGTATCGATGAGATTGTCCTGCTGGGATTTCGTAACGGAAACCTGTCCAGGCGGCAGCGTCAGTTGCTGCGGCGCGTCCGGTGCCCCGGCGGCCAGGACGAGGGGATAGAGCAGCCGGTCACCGGTTCGGACCTCGATACCCATCAGTTCCACGGGGCGAAAACCGTCCTTGCTGGCGCGGAGCTGGTATCGGCCCGGATTGACCTCGGGGAAAACGGAGCGGCCATCGGGATCCGTTACGGCCGTTCGGACACTTCCCCTGTCAAGATCGGTCAGTTGGACCTGCACTCGCGGCATCCCGTTGCCGCTGGAGTCTTTGGTCACCACTTCGAGGAGGGCGCTGTTGCCGAAGAGCAATGTCCCCATAAGAAAACAAATCCCCCCAAGGAACATCCATCGCATTCTGTCAGTCATGATTGCGCTCCTTTATGAATGATATGCAGGACATACCCGCCCACAGGCCCCGCCTCTGGATGAATAAATCATAATTATTCAGCTACATTCGATTTCCGTCACGTGTATTGATTAAATCCCCAAAAGAAAAGAGATGAGTCCCCCTGAATGATTTTCAATCCCCAACCGGCAAATCTTCGTAATCAGACAATATTACACATGGAGCAAGGAAAAATTCTATGTAGCAACAGAAAAATTGTCAACAGATTTCAGAATGGAGAGATAACATCCCTGCCTCAGCAACGGTCAGCAGAAGGCTCAACCGGGCAGGCGTCTCCACCAGATGAGCCCGCGGTATCACAACCGCTGATCCCCAGTCATCACTCGCGGGCTTTCTGCAGCTACTTACCAAACTGAAAATTGAATCAGGGGGTGGGTAGTGCTAGACTGATTTCAATCCCCGGGAACATGCGCGGCCCCGCGGTCGAGGCGGCGGCAGGACGGCAAGACGTCATACAAAGTGAAGGAGGCTGGCATGGGTGGTGTTTTTGGCGCGGTCCATCACGCGGACTGCCTGTCCGATCTGTTTTTCGGCACTGATTACCATTCCCACCTGGGCACGCGTCGCGGCGGTCTGGTGATCCGCACATCCGAAGGCTTCAAGCGCAACATTCACGACATCACCAACGCCCAGTTCCGCTCCAAGTTCGAGGAGGACCTGCCCAAGCTGCACGGTCCCATGGGCTTGGGCGTCATCAGCGACAACGAGGACCAGCCGCTCCTGATCCGCTCCCAGCACGGGTCCTATGCCATCGTCACCGTCGGGCGGATCCTCAACCTGGAGGCCCTGGCCCGCGAACTGCTGGCCGGCCACGCCCTGCATTTCTCCGAACTGAAAGATAATCAGGTAAATCCCACTGAGCTGGTGGCCGCCCTCATCGACACCCAACGGGACCTGGTGACAGGCATCCGCTACGCCCAGGAGCGCATCCACGGCTCCTGCACCCTGCTGCTGCTCACCGAGGACGCCATCTACGCCGCCCGCGACCGCCTGGGCCGCACGCCCCTGGCCCTCGGCCGCAAGGCGGACGGCTGGGCCGTGACCCTGGAGACCGCCGCCCTCCCCAATCTGGGCTTCCGCACCCATCGTTTCCTCGGCCCGGGCGAAATCGTCCGCCTCGACCACGACGGCGAGCGCCAGGTCCAGCCACCCGGCGAACGGATGCAGATCTGCGCCTTCCTCTGGATTTACTACGGTTATCCCGCCTCCAGTTACGAAGGGATCAACACGGAAGTGGTGCGCAACCGCTGCGGCGCCGCCCTGGCGCGGCGGGAGACCCTGGACATCGACCTGGTGGCCGGCATCCCCGACTCGGGCATTGGCCACGCCATCGGCTACGCCGCGGCAGCGGGGATCCCCTACCGCCGCCCCTTCGTGAAGTACACGCCCACCTGGCCGCGCAGCTTCATGCCTCAGGACCAGCGGATCCGCGACCTGGTGGCCCGGATGAAACTGATCCCCATCCCCGAACTTATCGAGGGAAAACGGATCCTGTTCTGCGAGGACTCCATCGTCCGTGGTACCCAGCTGCGGGACATCATCAGCCGCCTGTTCGACGTCGGTGCGCGGGAGCTGCACATGCGGCCGGCCTGCCCACCCCTGGTCTTCGGCTGCAAGTTCCTGAACTTCTCCCAGTCCAAGTCGGAGCTGGACCTGGCGGCGCGCAAGGCCATCCGCGAACTGGAGGGTTCCGCCGATGCCCACCTGGCCGACTACGCCGACCCGGACTCGCCCCGCTATGAGGCCATGATCGAAAAGATCCGCCAGCAGCTGGGGCTGACCTCCCTCCGCTACCAGCGGTTGTCCGACATGCTGGCGGCCATCGGCCTGCCCCGCGAGAAAGTCTGCACTTACTGCTGGAACGGTGAAGAGCTCTACGGGCCGGAGGCGGATGACCTGCCGTTGCGGCCATGAATGGCCGCGCGGCGGCTTCATTCCCACGCCCGGCCGGCGCGGGCTGTGGCTGTAGCCGCCTTCTGCCGGAAGGCGGGAGAAGAATCTCTCGCAACAGACTGATTTCCAGCCAAAATTTCCCTGGGCGACATCTTCTCCCCACCCCCGGGGTCATCCACCCCGGGGTAATGCCCCGCGCCCGGCATGCGCGGGCTAAGGTCACCGTCCGCGGGCGCCTTCTGCCGGAAGGCGCTGATATATATGGATATTGGAATAGAAAGAATTCCGGGTTTGGCCAACCCGGAGTACCCCCCCCCCGCGCCCGACAGGCGCGGGCGATGCCTGCACGCGTAGCCGCCTTCTGCCGGAAGGCGGATAATCTGAAGATTTCAATCACCTCAGATCTCTGAGCACGCTGCCCGACTTTGCGCCAACACTCAGCGGGATGAGGCAGCCATAATCCCGGCGCCCCGGTCAGGGGCGCGGGGCCATTAGCCGGGGGCGGCGCCGGAGGCGCGGCCCCCGGATCGCGGCATAGAGTTTGTTCACGCGCCCCGGCCAGGGGCGCGGGGAATCAGTCACCCTGCACATATCGAGGATCGAACGGAATGTTATGCTTCCGCAGCAGATCCTCATATTCTTCCCGAAACGTTCGCCACCGGTGATGCTCCGCCTGCCATTCCGGTTGGATGGATTGCACGCGTCCCAGCGTCCCGAAAATGACATGGATCAGCATACAGGTAAACGTCGACGGCATGATCGCCTCCTTGATTGTGTTTACCTGAACAAACGTTGCCGATGGAAAACGTACGCGAATTTCCCGGATTTTTTATGAAAAAATGTTCGGGCGGGCATTCAATACGTTGCGGGGCTTTTCCCGCCGCCCCTGCCCGGGGCGGCCGATTCATGACCACAGGGGACGGCGTTTGTTCCGGCCGGCGCGGGTGGTGTTCGCCGGCCACCGCCGGCCTCGTGCCGGCGGAGCGGTGTTCTCCGGATACGTTTCGCGTGCAGTGAGCAGGATGGTGGACAAAGATTTCCGCCATGAACGACCGTTTGTCCATTAACCGCTGATCATCCGAACCTCATGACACGGCCCCACCGGCACGAGGCCGGTGGTGGCCACTATTGACAGGGCTGTTCTTGCTGGCATTCAGTCCTCGCTTCCGCCGGGTCAAGCCCGGCGGTGGCGGTATTCGCCGTCTTGCCCGGCGTAATCCCGTCCGGCGGTACGTAGCCGGATTTGTCCTTTCGCCCATTCGCCATTTCCCGAAAAACCAGGGGCTTTGCCGTATCGCGCCGAAAGCAGAGCTGCGGAGGACAGGGCGAACCCGGGGTAACTATTCGTTCCGGGTTTGGCAAGCCCGGAGTACTTTACCACTCCCGCGCCGCCGTGGCAAAGTGCCGCCAGTGGGTTTCGCTCATGGCCCGGGCGTCGAACAGGGAGACCCCCGCGGCAC
>JAFGRT010000061.1 GCA_016935015.1 Acidobacteriota bacterium
CGGCGGACAGCGCCCGGGGCGATGGCGTGGGTTCAGCTTCCGCCCCAGCCGTTGTCCGGCCAGTTGCAGATGGCCGATGAGTCGCTTCATCATCCTCAACTTTGGCCCGGCCGGCGTGGCGGCCGGGCGTCGACGGTCATTCCTCCCGCGGCTGGATGCGGACGCGGGTGCCGTCCGAATGACCGTAGACCGATTGCTTGTACATCATCTCCGCCCGGGCCGGCGGCTGGGTGAAACTGCCGGCGATGCTGGCCCGTACCCGGAAGTAGAAGTCATAGGTGCCCTTGGGCAGGGTGTCGAAGTAGAAGGTCACCCGGTCGTCCAGGTACTGGGCGTAGGACGGCTGCAGGGTCGGGGCGCCGCTGGGCCGGGCCTCGGGCGGCGCCGTGGCCAGGTTGGGGTTCAGCGGCTCGAAGCCGGCGGCCAGGGGCGCCTGGATGGCCACGTAGTGCCGGTCCGCGGCGTTGACCACCCGGATGTGCTCCTCCACCAGGGTGCCCATGGTCAGTTCGGTCTCCCGGCCGGCCTGGGCCAGGATCTTGTCCGGCGGTTGGCCGGCGGCGCCGTGGACGAGCATCTCCCGTTCCACGACGAAGCCCTCGTTGGCCTGTCGGACCTGATCGCCGGTGCCGGCCGGCACGTAATCCACCCGCAACCAGGCCAGGGGTGGCTCCGCAGCACCCGATTCGGTGAGAGTGACCCGACCGGGGGCCGGCGAGGTGGTGCTGAACCGGCTGACCACCTGGCCGCTGGTGTCCATCTGCTGGCTGTCGGGACCGAAGCTGAACCGCAGCCGGGCGCCCTGTCCCGGCGGGGCCGGAACGCCGAGCACCATGGCCAGGGCCCGCAGCGCCGCGGCGTTGGCATTGGTGTCGCCCCAGCCGTCGCCGGCGCCCAGGGAGATCAGTTCGGTTACCAGCAGGCCGACCCGCGGATTCTCCGGCTCGGACCGGTGCAGGGCGCGGGTCACGCTGGCCAGGGTTTTGGTCTCGCTGGCCAGAATCAGTCCACCCCAGCTTTCGGCCCGGTACTGCAGGCCTTCATACACTTCCCGGCCGTCGCGCAGCTTGAAGACCATGCTGCGGATCAGGTCCTCCCGCAGGCGGCTGATCTCCCGGGCGAAGGCCGGCCCTTCCTCCTGAAAGGCGGACATGATCTGTGCCTCGCTGTAGAGATCCATGCTCGTGGCGCGGGCCAGCAGATCCTGGGCGTAGGCCTCGTCGAATTCGCCGGCCCGGGCCAGGGCGGCCAGGGCCTCGGCCCGTTCAACGAAAGAGAAGCCGTCGATGAAACCGCTGTAGTCGGAACGGAGGGACTCCTTGAGGGCATCGATGCCCCGGCTGAGCAGCTCTGGTTTGAAACGGTAGCCTTGGGCCTCGGCCTCCAGCAGGAATTCCACCACGTAGGCTGTCAGGCTGACATAGGTGTTCGAGCCGGGCCAGGCGCTGAACAGGCCACTGTCATGCTGCGTCTTCTCCAGATAGGCGAACGTCTCCTCCATCTGGCGCCGGCTGGCTTCCAGCCGTTGTGGGCGCCCGATGCGATCGAAGATGTCCTTGAGGGCCAATTCGGGGAACATCTGGCTGACGCGTTGCTCGGTGCAGCCGTGCTCGTAGCGGGCCAGGTAGTCGAGGGCGGCCAGCATCCGCAGCAGCGCCGGCTGGCCGGTCACCAGGGCGCTCTGCTGCACCGTGCCCGGGCGGGGCTCTTCCCGGGGAGCCGGAAACCGTGCTTCCTCCGCCGGCGCCAGGGTGACGAAGGTTTCCAGGTGACGGCGGCGCTTGTCCTCCTGCACGGGCAGGGTCACTTCGAAGGCGTCACTGGCACCATCGGACTGGCGCTCCACCGCCAGTCGGACCACCACCCGGTTGTCGTCGCCGGTGGCGGCCTCGGCGGGGACGGACAGCGGGAAGAAGATGCGCTCCGGCTGATCCTTGACCCAGGTCAGGGACCGGCTGCGGTCGCCCGTCACGGTCAGCCCCTCCACCTGGAGTTCGGCGCAGCCGGGACCACCCTCGCCCTCCACCACCCGGCCGATGCCGCCGGCCAGGAACGTGTCGCCGGGTCGCACGAAGCGCGGCAGGGCCGACTGGACGATGAGTGGCAGGCGGACCGCCAGCATGGATTTCGCGGCACCGAAACGACCCCGGCCGTTGGTGGCCACCGCCCGCACGGCGAATTCCGTCAGGTTGTCGGGCAGCTTGATGGTGACCTCGGCCACGCCGCCCGTCACCGTCACCGCCGGATTGTAGTAGGGCACGGATTCGAACTGGCGTCGCACCGTCACCCGTCCGAAGAGGCCCGCCTCTTCGGCTTCGGCACCGTCGCCGCCGGCGATCTCATCCACCGACAGGTTGCCGACCACCTGGTTGCGGGTTTCGCGAAAACGCAGCATGGACTGCACCGGGTCGATGAAGGACGGCACCGGGTCCAGCGGCTTTTCCTTGCCCAGGGCCAGCACGGCCCGGTCCACCAGCCACAGGGTGACCTCGCCGTCCAGCGGCTGCCCCTCGGGCGAGGCCAGGCGGACGGTCATGGTGATGGTGGCGCCGGGCTGGCATTTCTCGGGATGTTCCAGGCGCACGTCCAACCGGTTGTCGCGGGGCTTGACGGTGATCCAGGTGGTGCTGGCCATAGCCTGGGGCTTGCCCCGGTCCTCCTTGCCCCGGGCCAGCGCGCCGGTGGTACCGGGCAGGCGGCCGCGCATCAGCAGTACATGCACTGGTACCTGGGGCGTCATGTCGCCGGTGATGGGCAGGGTGAACAGGCCCTGGCCGCCGGTGACATCCAGCCAGTGATATTCATTGGCCGCTGGGCCCTCCACCACCACCAGGGCGCGGGCCTCCTGGAAGGGGCTCTTGAGGATCAGGGTGGCGGTGTCACCGGGGACGTAGTCTTTCTGGTCCAGTGACGTTTCGAACACGTTGGCCTTCGGCTTTTCCCAGGCGATGGGCGTCTCGCCGGCCATGTAGAGATCGGCGAAAACCTTTTGCAGGCGTCCCAGCCGGTCACGGGCGGAGATTTCCACCACGTAGACGCCGGACTCCGCCACCGGCAGGGGGATGGCTTGCGGCCCGTCGCCGGACACATGGTCGCTTTCAGCGATGATTTCGTCCACCACATCGGTGACGTATTTGGCCTTGCCCGTGGTGAAGTCGCTCTCGCGCAGGTAGGAGTGCCACTGGCGCTGCAGCAGGCGCACATGAAATCCCTTGCCGGCCAGCGGCTTGTCGTCCGGCCCTACCACCAAGACCTCCGGGCTGATGGTGGTTGTGTCCTTGAGGAGGCGGGGCAGTTTCAGGCCCAGCACGAACGGCGGCAGGGCCAGGACCGACCGGGTGGCCGTGACGGTCTGCTCATCCGCTCCGCGGACCGTGGCCTCGGCCACGTAGCGCCGTGGCCGGGCGTCCTCTTCGGCGGTGGGATCGATTTCCAGCCGGGCCGAGCCGTTCTCGTCGGTGACGTCCATGACGTCGATGCTGCCGGTGGACTGGAAGGAGCGTCCTTCGCTGAAGCGTTCGTCGGAGGAAAAGATGAAGCCCGGATAATCCGGAATCTGGTGACGGTAGGGGAATTGGGTCACCTGCCAGTTGATTTCCTGGCCGACCACCCGGCCGCCGGCATAATAATCGGCCGTCAGGGTCAGGGTGAACGGCTGGTCCAGCGGGGTCCGGTCGGGGCCGGCGATATGCACCTCAAAGCGGGGGATTCGATAGGCCTCCTTGCGGAAATCCACCTGGGCCAGGTCATAGCCCTCGGTTTCATCACGGATGGCGGCGAAGAACGTACCCGTGGGCAGATCCGCCTCGTCGAACTTCACGTAGAAGCTGCCGGCGGCCGTCAGGGTTACAGGATAAGTAAAGCGCAAGCCGCCCGGCCCTTCCACGATGACGCTGCGCGGCCGGTCCGGATCGGGCGACAGGATTTTCCCCTGCCGCCGCTGCCGGACGTAGCCCTTGATGTGAACCGGCTCCTCGGGCCGATAGACCGGCCGCTCGGTGAAGATGTGCGCCTTGCGCACCGCGGCTTCCTTGCTGTTCTCCGGTTCCAGGTTGAGCCAGCTCAGCCAGGTGGAGTACGAACCGTACCAGTGATTGTCCATGAAGTGGGGCGGCGGCTCGTCGGGATCGAGCACCAGCACGTCGTCCCCCTTGCGGACGGCGATGCGGACCAGCCGGTGGCGAATGCGCTGGGTGTGCCGGTAACGGTAACGGCCCGCCGCATCGGTGGTGCCGGTGATCACCGTTTCCCACTGGTTGTTGCGCTCGCCGTCGATGCGGATCTCGGCGCCCGACACGGGCTGGCCGGTCTGCAGCGAGGTAACGACGAAGGTGACGGCCGATTCTTCCTCCACTGTGCTGAGGCTGAGATCCGTGACCTGGATGCGCACGAAGTGGCGGTACGTGTCTGTACCGATGGAGCGGTAGCCCACCAGGTAGTGGCCGGGGCGGTCCGCGCCGGAAATGGCGGCCAGATGGGCTTTCAGGTTTAGGCCGAAGGTGATCTGGCCCTGTTCGGTGCGCATGGGCAGGGGCTCCAGCCGGGAGACCAGGGGGCTGCCCAGCAGCCGGATCTGTTCGGCCATGGCCGTGGCGTAGGCCGGCTCCTCGCCAGGACCCGGCGGCCGTTCGCTCTCGTCCACCATCACCGGTTCCAGGGGAAAGGGCCAGAAATTGCGGCTGAGGGGATCGATTTTGTGGAGACGCAGATCCAGTTGCTCTTCGCCGCGCCCTTCCATGGGGAACATCTGCGGGCCGTAACGCTCCACGATCCCCTGGCTGCCGAGCCATCTCAGGTAGGGCTCGGCCTGGCGGTAGAAAAAGTAGAGGGACGTCTCGCCCGGCGGCTGCATCTCCCGACCTTCCAAATTGCGCAGGCCGGCGGACTCCAGGCGCAGCCGGTACACGTCATCGCGCCGCGCCGCGAAGTGAAGCAAAAGCCGGTCACCGTTGGCCTCGAAACGGAAGTCGTCCACCGCCGGCAGAAAATGGATCAGGCGTTTCAACTGTTCCAGGGATACCGGCCCCAGGTTGTCGCTGAATTGCAGAAAGATCGGTTCCCGGCCGGTACCGCAGTCCAGGGCCTGTTCGCGGGAATAGACGCTGCCGCGGACGGCCACCGGATAGACGGCGGCGCCGCAGCCGATGCCCGTCAGGCGGAAAACGGGCTTGGTCTTGAAGGTGTACCGCACCAGGGCGCCCCGGATCCGGTCGTCCAGGGACAGGCGCAGGTGCAGCCGGCAGACCTTGCCGTGGGGGATGGCCTGGCGGAAGGTGATCTGGTACTGCGCCGGTTCGTCCAGGGAGGGGCGTTCCAGTGGCTTGACCACGAAATCGCGGTCGGTCAGCCAGTAGCCTTCGCCCTCGCCGGCGCCGGGCAGGGGTTGTACCTGGAAGGTTACCATCCGGGCCAGCCGTTCGGTATCCACGGGATCGGCGAAGGACAGGTTGACATCCCGGATGGGATCCAGCCCTTCGCTGCCCGGGGCCGGTTGTACCTGCCGCGGCGGATGCATGAAGGTGACCAGGGTGATCCGCGCGCCCGCCGTAACCACGGTGAAGCGGTCCAGAGCCGGCCAGGGAGTGGTGGGCAGGAACTGAAGGGTGCGGGCGTCCACCCAGCGGTATTCGCCGGGATGGGCCGGGCTCAGGCGGAACAGGTCCCCCGGCTGGTCCAGGGGGCCGCCGCCCGCGGGGCCGCGGTCATCGGGAAAGAAGATGGTGATGGGGTCATAGCCGCGGAGGAACGTATCGGGCACGATACTGATCGCGCTCTTCCCCAGGGTGTGGTCGATGCCGCGTTCCTGGGCCGCACTCCACGAAACCGGTCCGGCCAGCAGGAGACAGAGGCTGATGAGCAGGGTGGTGGTGCGGCTGTTCATTGGCGTTCCTCCTTCAGGTATTTTTCCAATACGTCATCGGGGATACCCTGACGGCTGCCGGTTGTGCCCAGCACCACCGGCCGGTACTGCACCGGGGCGTCGCCGCCGGCCACCAGCAGCAGGTAGTCGCCGGGCGGGAGCTTCCGGAACATCAGCGGACCCCGGGCCATGACCCGGTTGTCCATGTCCGTCAGCCAGGCCGTGAGGCGGTCGGTGTCGGTGCGGATGCCGGCGCCGACATTGCCCGCCACCGTCACCGTGAAGGTGTAAGCCTGAATTTCGCCGGGCCGGATGAGCCGGACCGGGGCTTCCTCGCCGGGGGGCAGCATCTCGGGTTCCAGATGCGTACAGCGCAGGACGCCGGTCCGGGACTGTCCGGCCAGGGGGCGGGCGCCCAGCCGGTACGTGCCGGCTGGCAGCCGTCGGACCAGGTGACGGTCGGCAAAGGTGCTGGCCGCCCGCAGGTCGAGGACGGCGGCGCCGTCTTGGAGGCTGATCACCCCGGGCGCGTCGGTGACTGCGGCCACCAGTCGCGGCGCCGCCAGGGTCAATGTCCAGGCCTGGGGTTCGTTCTGCAGCATGAGGAGGCCGGGCGTGAGCGGGACGGGCACCGTTTCGGCCTTCCCGGCCGCCAAACGGCAGGCGGGCCGATCCGCCGCGTCCATCCAGACGCTGATCAGCCCCGGGCCGTGGCGGATTTCCAGAATCCCCGGCGCCGCATCGAACGTGGCGATCCAGGGTCGCTCCCGCACCGCGCGCGGCTCGCGCAGCCGGCCGTCGGCACCCCACAACCGGGCGGAAAGGTCCTCGCCGGTGATGTACAGCCGCTGACCGGCCGGCAGAGCGGGCACGTCAGCCTGCAGAGTTCCGGCCCTCGAAGCCACGGTTTCGTAGCCGTTGTCGGGCGTGATCCGCACGGCCTCCGGCCGCGGGGCCGGGATCTTTTCGGCCCTGAACAGGGCCGGGGCGGCGGCGGTGTTGAGAATCGTCAACAAACCGCCATTGGTGTTGAGCAGGCGTTCGCCGTTTTCCTCAAGGCAGGCGACCAGGCCCTGCGGATCGTCGCCCTGCCAGGCATAGGCCATCATGCCGCGGCCCATGGACAGCCGCAGTGACTGCGGCGAGTCGGGCAGGGTCAGCAGCAGGGAACGGCCGGGAGGGATCTCCTGCTCCAGCGATGCGATCTGGCGGAAATCGCGCTGCCCCAGGGGCGGGTAGGACGTCAGGCGCAGGGTCACCCGTTCGCTGCCCGACTCGCGCATGCCCGCCGAATGGATCACGAGCCGGTCCCCGGTGGACCACAACCGGGCCTGGTAGCTCCCCTTGCCGGGGATACCGAAGAAAGTGCCGGCCGGCTGGGCCAGCATGCCGGCCCAGCGGTATTCCTCCGGTGGTGGCTGGCCGGCCGGGTAGGCGCTGATGCCCACCGGACGGCCGACGGTTTCCGCCCGGAGCAGCAAGGGCGCGTCCAGATCCTGCTCCAGCGCGCCGTGCAGGGGCATGTCGCCCAGCAGGACCGTAACCGGTCTTTCCCGACCGATCACGAAGGGCTCCAGCCGGACGTCGGCGGAGTCCGGCGCCACCAACCAGCCGCCGTCGGCGGCCAGGGCCACCGGCTCTCCCTGGAGGGGCAGACACGGTCGCTCCAGGGACGGGGCGAAGAACAGCTCCGTCCCCTCGGCCAGGCAGCGCCAGCTCAACCCGGCGGTGTCCCGCAGCCGGGCGGCCGTCAGGGCAGGTTCCAAGCGGCTTTCGCCCGTCAGGTTGATGGTGCGGAAATCGAGGGGCGCGGCGGCGATCTCCGCTGTGCCACCGGCGGACTGCCAGGCCAGCAGCGTGTATTCGGCGTCGGCGGCCAGGGGGACGATCAGCCGATCCTCCCCTTCGGCCAGCAGGCGCCCCTGGCGGTAGAGGGCCAGTCCGGTGCGGCCGGCGCTGCCGGTGAAACGCACCAGCCCTTTCTGGCGGGCGGTGAACGGGATTTTCAGCACCGTTTGCGCCAGGTCTTCCCGGACCGCAAACGGCACACTTTGAGTAGAGAGGGACTTTTCCGGCCGTTCATCCATGTTCACGGCGAACGGTTGCACATCCGGGCCCACGGCCACCAGTTTCAGTTGATATTTCCCCGGCGGGAGACGCCGGGAGATCAGGAAATTCCAGTCATCGGCCCGGTCGTCGTTCCAGGCCAGCAGTTCGGTCAGGTTCTCGTCCCAGAGATAGGCCTTGACGTCGGTCCGGCCGAAACTGGCGATGTCCTGCAGCGCCTCACGGCTGACACTGACCCGCAGGGTGTACGGCAGCTCCGGCACCTGCTGGGACACACCGGGAATGAGGTCCTCGGTGGTCATCCGGAGGGTATAGGGTACCCGGTTGTTCTCCTCGACGCTGCGGACCTCGATCCGATAGTCACCGGCGGCCAGCACGCCCTCGGCGAAACCGTCGCGCACCGTCATGGCGTCGGCTCCGTCCGGACCGCGGAGAGTCGCTGTGAGGGTCGGTTTCAGGTACACGTAGACCTTGGCTTCGGCCGTCATCGCCAGGGTGTAGACATCGGGCGGCCGGCCCGGCTGCTCCAGCCAAATGTTGTCCAGGGGCTGGTTGAGAATCAGGGGATGCGGCCCCTTGCCGCGGATTTTTTCCGGTTCCGTCACTCGCTGCAAGGTGACCACCCGGCGGCTGTCCACTGGTTCCGGCAGGGAAAAATAGTGGTATTTGCCGGGTTCCAGCTCCAGGGTGATGGGCCCGACCTCATCCGTGGGGAGGATTGGCCAGCCGTCGGCGTCCTCCAGCCGCCGGGCAAACGTCTTGCCCAGGCCGAAAGTATCCAGGTGATACGTGCCCGGGTCCGCCAGGGCGAAAGGCAGGCGGATGGCGCCGTCGGCCGGTACGCTCCGGCGGATGACGCTGCCCGGTGCCAGTCCGGAGACCTCCGCCAGAGAGGTGCGCCGCAGGTGAATGCCGGCCCGGCCGGCGCTGTTGCCCCGCACCTGGACGGACACCAGGTATTCACCCGGCCGGAAGTATTGCTGCACCAGCGCGTTCCGGCCGATACCGTTTTCGGTGGCGGCGAATAGCGTGGTGGTCAGGCGGGTCCGCACCCGGATCTGGGTGGCCAGGCGGCCGCTGGTTTCCAGTCGGTAGAGGCCGGCTTCCGTGACCCGCAGGAGGTAAAATTTGGCCTGTCCGCGGGCGAAATCGACGAAGACGGGATCATCCTCCGTCAAAATCTTCAGGAGTGCGGCCCAGTCCTGCAGCTGGGGCGGGGGCGGCGGCACCAGCGAGACGGCATTGGCCCGGATGTTGAACAGGGCGGTGCTCGTGCCTGTATTTCGAAGCGTCACCTGGTAACGGCCGGGGGTGACCAGATTCTTCAGATTGTGGGGGGCTTCATTCAGACGCAGCTCGAACGAGCCGCCCGTCACGTCCAGCAGCGAGTTTTCGGCCACCGTGGCCGGAAAGGCAACCTCTTCGCCCGGATGAAGCGTTACCGGTAACGGTTCCGTCAGATCGACGGGCAGGGACCGGACCAGAAGGCCCGACTCCACGCCCGGGCGCTGGTTCAGCCAGACGGTGTAATAATTGGCCGAGCGATCCAGCGTCACCTGTGGCCAGTGGATGCTCTGCCGCTGCGGTCCAATCGTGGCGGCCGACGCTGCCCAGTCCATGGCGCCGGCTTCGTCTTTGAGGCGCAGGTCGAAGTGCAGGATGCCCGTCGAACGGGGATTCATGGCCAGCACGTAGTAGCCGCGGGTGAGTTCCAGCTCGCTGCCGGCCGGGACAAACGGCGGCGGACGGTAGCCGCGCGGTCGCGAGACCATGAACGGCGCCGCCTGATATTCGGCCGTGGCTCCGGCGGCCGGGTTTTCCTCGATGACATAGGTGCCGGTGGTCTCGACGAACAGAAAGACGCTGGCCGCGTTGAGCAGGTTGACGCGGCGGATCAGGGGGGCACCGGCGCCGACATTGAGGGTGCTGGCTTCCAGGGGAGTTTTGCTGTCCGAGGCAATGAGGAGGGCGGTGGCGTCGACGGCATCCCGCCCGGCGGCGGAGTGGATGCTGGAAATCCAGAACTGGTTGGGCTTGTCAGGTAGCTGATGGCGGTCCTGCTGGACGAAATAGTCCAGTTCCAGGGTGTCGCCGGGCGCGGCCGTGACGATGATCCAGTGCCGGTTACTGCCGTAGTTTGTATAGAGGCTGCACCAGGGATCACGGGATTCCTTGGTGATTTCCGTGGTTTCACCGTAACCGAACCGGCTGTCCTTCTCCGACCAGTAACGGACCTGCAGCGTCGTCGCTTTCTTGTCCGGGCGCACCAGCTGGAAATAATTGGTGTCCCGTCCCACCAGGAACGCATCCCGGCCGAACGGGGACATGGTGAACAGGCGTTGCCCGTTTTCACCGAGGAAAGGTACTCCCCAGCGCAGGTAAAGGGAATGGGCGCCCGTGTTCTGGGTCCAGTCGGCGGCCGGGCCGCCGTAACAGGTCAGCAGATAGAGTCCGGGATTGAGATCATGGTGGAATTCCAGGTACTGCATGGGCTGTCCGGCCACGGGCTCGAATACGCTGGCGGTGGGACGGACGTCGGCCAGCCAGGCTCCGTCCTGCCAGAGCCGGCAGTCCCGCAGGTTGCGGCCCATGATCTCGAGCCGGAGGGTCTGGCGCTGCTCGATATGGATCCACCAGGAACGCTGCTCGAGGTCGTCCATGGCCGACTCCACCACCTGCCGCGACGGCAGAAAGGGCAGATCACGGATATCGGCGGCATCATGCATCTCCCGAAAGGGGGCGACCGTGGCCGTGACCTCGCCGCTCCCCTTCTTGTGCGAATGCAGGCGCAGCTTGTAGGTGCCCTTGTCCAGCAGCAGATCGAGGCGGCCGTCCGTTTCACCTGCCGTGCCGTCGGCAGCGAAGGGACCGGCCATGCGGTCGAGGATTTCCAGCCGGGTTCCCTGGCCGCTCTGGACCTGGATGCTGTAGCGGCCCGCCTGATGGACGTGGAGCAATGTGTCGTTCGTCCCCCGGGCCTCGAAGACGGCTTGGGCCAATTCGGCGGGGGGGCTCGACGGGTCCGCCGACGGGAATATGACACCCGGCCACGCTGCCATTCCCAGAATCAGGATGATGAGACGCCTGGTCCATGCTGACATACCCTGTCCTCCTCTTTTTACGATCCGGGCCCGGCTACTGAACCGTATCGGCGACTGCGTTCGGAAGACCGGATCCGGGGATGGTCGACAGAAAAGATGACTGATAATGTGTATATTACCATGGTTGGTTTCCGCTGCCCAAAGGATTTCACTGGGGCAGCCGCGGATGAGAGATTCTGACGGATTGGACCCCTGACATGGCGCAGAGTTCCTGGAGGGGGCACGACCGCGCCACACCCGCTCATGATCGGGTGGTGGTGTGCGGCGGACGGTCGATCGACCATCCCGCCCGGACAGCGTGCGCCGCCACGGGGTCAGGGGGCGTGGGTGGCCTCGGCAGAGAATTCTCCCCGCTGCAAGAGGGCCATGAGACGGCTTACCAGCAGGGCGAAACCGTTGGTGTCGATGGCCTCGCTGGTGTGATTGACGGTAGCGGCCAGGGCGTACGCTGGTCCGTCCGCCGCCGGCTGCAGCAGGTGGGTGAAATTGAGTACGCCCGGCTCCGAACCTCCCTTGTAACCGATGCGATGCCACTGGGCGGGATTGGCCAGGCCTGTATTGATGGCCAGGGATGGGTCGTCCCGCAGGGAGTGGATCAGCCGGCACAGCTCCCGGGTGGAGATGTGCCATTCGATCTCGTCCACCATGACCGGGCTGCCGTCATAGGCGATCTTGTTCAGAGGGAAATCCTGCAGCTTTTCCAGCAGCTGGCGTCGCCCCGCGAGATCGGCGGCGGCGTAGCGCTGTCGGGTGTCCGCTTCGACGCCCCACTTCAGGACGAACATCTCGCGCGTGGAAAGGAACGGGCGCAACCGCTGCGGGGCATGGGCCTCCACCCGCTCACGGCCGAGCAGAAACAGCAGATGATCGGTGGCGGTATTGTCACTGATGCTGATCATCAGGTTGGCCAGGGTGCGCAGTGTCAGCGGGCTGTCGGCGGGCCAGTTCTGCAGGATGCCCGACGGCAGGGACACCCGGTCGGCCCGCAACGGCACCACCTGGTCCCAGCGCATTTTTCCGGCCCGCACCTGATCGGCTGCCGACTGCAGAACGTACAGCTTGAACGCCGACCCGACGGCCAGGGGCAGGTCGCTGTTCAGCGAGAAAAGCGTTTGGCCGTCGTCGCGGACCAGGGTAACGGAAACCTGGCCCGGTATTCGGCTGAATTCCTCGCGCAGGCTGGTCGGCGAGTCGTCAAAGAGCGTCCAGTGTCCGAACCAGAGTCCGACAATCTGGCGCTGTTGGTTGAGAGTGATGCGGCACGGAGTTTTCCCCTTGGTAAACACCAGCTCGTAGTTCCCGCTGGAACCCACGATCTGCTCCAGGTCACCCAACGCGCCGCGGTAGGTGTCGAGGATCTGTTTCATCTGTGGTTCCGGCACCTGTTCCAGGAAGGACGGGTGGAAGAAACGTCCCAGGTCATGGGCATCCGGGGCGAACAACTTGAGGAGGACGGCTTTTTCGGCGTCGCCGGCCGGATCCAGATCCGTCGCCGGTGTGCCGACAGGCAGGATGAGCAGACACAGGAGGCCGGCCAAGCTCAGTCTGAAAGGCATAGTATCTCCTTTGGCGGATTATTTTCTTTTTTCAGTACGCGTCAGTCGTGGCGTTATTCGGGCCGCGGCTGACAATTTCGGCTCACCGGTGCCGCCGGGATCGGCGACGAGGCCGGCGACGGCGGATTATACGACCGGTGGCCCCGCACATGGCATTGATCCGGACGGCCTCGAGATGGTATGCTGATGCCGAACACTCCATATTATATGCCACCGGAGGCAAAGGCCATGGAAAAATTCATACCCCGGCGAGGACGGACCGCCTTGTTGGTCATCGACGTCCAGGAACGCCTGGCGGCGGTGCTGGATCAGGCGTGGCTGCGCAACGTCGTGGTCAATATCCAGCGCATGCTGCAAGGGATGGAGGTTCTGGGGTGCCCGGCCATCCTGACGGAGCAATACCCCCGCGGCCTGGGGGCGACGGTGGCGGATTTGCAGCTCTTCCGGCAGAACATGCCGGTCATGGAAAAGATGGCCTTCAGCTGTTGCCGCGACTTGCCGCTGGTGGCTGACCTGCAGCGTCGGGACGCGGAGTATGTGCTGCTCACCGGCATGGAAACCCATGTCTGTGTGTTGCAGACCGCTTTGGATCTGCTGGCGGCAGGACGGCGGGTGCATGTCCTCCAGGACGCCGTTATCAGCCGTACCCGCGACAACTGGCGCGCCGGCCTGGAGCTGATGCGGGATGCCGGCGCCGTCATCAGCACGACGGAAATCGCCCTTTTCCAGCTGCAGGAGACCTCCGGGACGGCGTCCTTCAAACAGATCTCGAAACTGGTGAAATGATCATCGGCGCGGTCGGCACCCCGGCCGGAAGACCGGCTCAGACGAAATAGAGGCTGGCGTAGCCCACAACACTGGAATAATCACCTGAAACATCCCCCGAAGTGGCGTAGCGGACCAGCTCCCCCCGCGTGGCCCCCAGCTGACGGCAGGCCTGCATGACGGCCACGGCCGCCGCATATCCGCACATGGAGATGCTCTCCCGGTTCACCACCTCATGCAGCCCTTCGGGATTCAGCGCCTTCATTTCGGCGATGGCCAGGGAGTCCTTCTTGCGGGAGATCTCATCCGGCTCGAAATGACTCATGTCGGAGCTGGCCACCAGCAGGACCGGTTCCCCGCTCCGGTGGACGGTATCGGCCAGGGCGTCGCCCAGTTCCAGCAGAATGGGCAAGCGGCCGGTACCGAGACAGATGGGCACGAATGTCAGGTCGGGCTGCAGATAGCGGAGAAAGGGGAGGTGCACCTCCAGCGAATGCTCGCGGGAATGGGCCAGGGCATCGAATTTCAGGTCGGGAAAGCGTTCCTGTAGGGCATAGGCCGTTTCCTCGTCCAGCGGGACTTCACCCAGGGGTGTCTCCCAGGATCCCTCCCCCATGAAGGCCAGTGTGGCACCCAGCCCGGAGTGGTTTGGGCACAGGATGATCACCCGGCGGGGAATGCGCACGGCGGCATACACTTCACCCGCGACGGCCCCCGAATAGATATAGCCGGCATGCGGCGCCACCACTCCCTTGACCTCTATTTTCTCGGAAACATCCGGAACAAATCGTTGCAGATCCCGTTCCAGGGCTGCGGCGGAGGCCGGATAAAACGTGCCGGCGACGGCGGTTCTTCGAATGTGCATCTTGTCCTCCTCTCCCCTGCTCGACTGAAGAGTGTTTCCGGAGACGGCCGTCGGGACGGGCGGTGGCGCCGTCTGCCGGAATACAATCAAATCTGCCGGAATAGATCCCGTGATCATTATAACCCGTTTGCCGCCGGGCGACAATGCCTGATTCAAGCGCCGGATCCGGCGATGAACGGGGCGTGGATCCGCGGCCGGTCGGCCGGTTATTTTCCGTGCAATAAGGTGTGGATTTTTTTTATAAAATATCGTAAAATACAACGTTTATTGCAAGTTAATCCGTGGATGAAACCACTGTGGAGTTATGGGTATGGGAGATTCGTTCGCCGCCAATCTGGTCCCGGTAAATATTGAAGATGAAATGAAGAAATCCTATCTGGATTACGCCATGTCCGTCATCATCGGACGGGCGCTGCCCGATGCCCGGGACGGCCTCAAACCCGTCCACCGGCGGGTGTTGTTCGCCATGAGCGAATTGGGCAACATTTACAACAAGGCCTACAAGAAGAGTGCCCGTATCGTCGGTGATGTCATCGGCAAGTATCACCCGCACGGGGATGTGGCCGTGTATGACGCCATCGTGCGCATGGTGCAGCCTTTCTCCATGCGCTATCCCCTGGTGGACGGCCAGGGCAATTTCGGTTCTGTGGACGGTGACGCGGCGGCGGCCATGCGCTACACCGAGGTCCGCATGGCCCGCATCGCCGGCGACATGCTGGCCGACATCGACAAGGAGACCGTCGGATTTCTTCCCAATTACGACGAGTCGCTGGTGGAGCCGGATATCCTGCCCACCCGGATTCCGAATCTCCTCGTCAACGGGACGTCGGGCATCGCCGTGGGCATGGCGACCAACATCCCGCCGCACAATCTGGGCGAGGTCGTGGACGCGCTGATGCACCTCATCGATCATCCCGAGGCCGGTTTGCTGGAATTGATGGCCCTGGTGCCCGGTCCCGATTTTCCGACGGGTGGGTTCATTTACGGCCGTCAAGGCATCATCGACGCCTACAATACCGGCCGGGGGATCATCCGGATCCGCGCCCGGGCCGAAGTGGAAGAAGTGGAAAATCAGCGACCGAGGATCATCATTCATGAAATCCCCTTTCAGGTCAACAAGAGTCGCCTCATCGAGCAGATCGCCGGGTTGGTCCGGGAGCGGAAACTGGAAGGCATCGCCGATATTCGCGATGAGTCCGATCGGGAGGGCATGCGCATCGTGCTGGAAATCCGGCGGGACGAGGAACCGGAGATCATCCTCAATAACCTGTTCAAAAGCACGCAGTTGCAGGTCAGTTTCGGCATCAACCTGCTGGCCATCGATCGCAATCAGCCGAAGCTGCTCAATCTGAAAACGGCGCTGGAAGTCTTCATCGAGCACCGGCGCGAAGTGGTCACCCGCCGGACCCGCTACGATCTCCGCAAGGCCCGGGAGCGGGCCCATATCCTCGAGGGGCTCAAGATCGCCTTGGAAAATCTGGACGAAGTGATCCGGCTGATCCGGGGGTCCAAGACCCCAGCTGAAGCCCGTGAGCGCCTGATGAGCCGCTTCGCCTTTTCCGAGGCCCAGGCCCAGGCCATCCTGGACATGCGGCTGCAGCGCCTGACCAACCTGGAACAGGAAAAGATCCTCGAAGAGCATCACAGTGTGCTGCAGCTCATCGCCGAACTGGAGGCCATCCTGGGCAGCGATCTGAAACTGATGGACGTCATCAAGAGTGAACTGCTGGAGATCCGGCGCCTTTACAATGACGAGCGCCGTACCGAGATCCTGGACGAGGCTGCCGAGCTGGACATGGAGGACCTGATCCCCGATGAGGATGTGGTCATCACCCTCTCCAACACCGGCTACATCAAGCGTACGCGCGCCAGCGAGTACCGGGTGCAGCGCCGGGGGGGCAAAGGCCGCCGCGGCATGACCACCCGGGCCGAGGATTTTACCGAGCACGCCTTTGTGGCGTCCACCCACAGCTATATTTTGATTTTCACCGACCAGGGCCGCCTGCACTGGCTGAAGGTGTATGCCATCCCCGAAGTCAGCACCTCCGGGCGTGGCCGGCCCATCAACAACCTGATCCGCATTAGCCGTGAAGAGAGGATCGCCGACATCATCGCCGTCAAGGAATTTTCCGAGGATGAATTCGTGGTCTTTGCCACCGCCCGCGGGCTGGTCAAAAAAACATCCCTGGCGGAATTCTCCAATCCCCGGGTCGGCGGCATTGTGGCCCAGACGGTTCGTGACGGCGATCGTCTCATCTCCGCCGTGAAGACCACGGGGGATCACCAGATCTTTCTGGCTTCCCGTAGCGGCCTAAGTATCCGCTTTCACGAGAAAGACGTCCGGCCCATGGGCCGTGCCGCCCAGGGCGTCATCGGCATTCGCATGGAAGAGGACGACGAAGTGGTTTCCCTGACCACGTTCATCGAGGAGGGCTGCATCCTGACGGTCACGGAGAAGGGATTCGGCAAGAAAACGCCGACGGAGGAGTACCGCCTCCAGGGGCGTGGCGGCAAGGGGATCCGCAATCTGCGTATCATGGCCAAGAACGGTTCAGCCGTGGGCGCCAGATACCTGGTGGAGGATCGCAACCTCTTCCTGGTGACGGCCAAGGGCCAGATCATTCGCATGAACACCGAAAATATCAGTACTATCGGCCGGTCGACCCTGGGTGTTAAACTGATCGAGCTCGATGAGGGCGATTACGTCACTTCCCTGACACTGGTGGACGGTGACGACGTCCAGATGGAGGAAATAGCGGAAGATGTCATCCCTGAAGACGGCCGGTGAATGGCTGCATTTTTTCCTGGACCATCTGCGGTTCATCATCCTGGTGACCATCCTGATCCTGGTGTTTGTGGGTGTGATCATGTTTTCCAACCGGGCCACGCCCGAATCACTTTTCATGTCCGCCCTGGAGGAGGAGGGGATCGGCGAGTACGCAGCCGCCCGCGAGGTGTACCAGGAAATCGAAACCCATTTCCCCCACTGGGAGAAAATCGGTGAGGTGTACTACCATCTGGGCAATTTGTGCTATTTCCGCGAGAACGATATTCACGGCGCCATGAACTACTGGTCACGGGTGTTGCTCCTCGATTTGGAATCACCCCATGAATTCACCATCCGCACCCGGCTGGCCGAGATTTACCAGAATACCGTCGGGGACACGGAAAAGGCCGTGGAACAATGGCGGTACCTTATCGACAGATACCCGCAACGTCCGGAGATCCAGCAATTTCGCCTCAACATCGTCAAGACTCATGTCCGCACCGACCAGTTCGAGTCGGCCCTGATCGAGCTGAAAAACCTGCAGACCGAAGTGCAAGATGCCCATCTGTTGGATCAGATTTCGCTCCAGATCGGGATGATCTATACCTTCCAAAAAAACTATGTGTTGGCCCAGAAGATTTTCGAGGATGTGCTGGCCAGTCCCCATTGCGCGGAATGCCGCAATATGGCCGTCCTGCACCTGGTGGATGTGCTGGAGGCCCAGGAAAATTACCAGAAGGCCGTTGAAATTTTGCAACAAATTCCAGATAATGTTCTCGTACCGGAAAGCCGGCAGTCCCGGATCAACAGTATCCGGAAGAAATGGCGGGAAAAGCCCTGAAGCTTTTCCCGCCGGAAAAGGAAACGCATGATGCCCGAAAAGAAAAACATCCCCATGAAGTTGGTCTACCCCCAGGGCAGAGAAAAGATTAGATTTGTCAACCATTTCCTGTTCTCCCAGATCGAAATGGACGTCGTTCTGGATATCGGGGTTGTGGACCCCCGCAAGGTGATGGAGATCAATCACAAGATTCAGCAAGGGCTGCTCGAGCCGGAGGAACATCTGGAATCGGTGGTCATCCAGCGTCTGGGTATGAGCATCAGCTCCTTCATGAAGCTGAAGCACCAGATCGACCAGATCTTCAACAGTCTCGAAAAGCAGGGTGTGCTGGTTAAAAAACAGGGGAGTATAACGACGCAGTAGCCTGCGGACCGCGCGGCCGGGTGGTGACTACAACTCGACCCCGACCGCAGCGGAGGGGAGGGGAAAGGTGCGGCGGCACGGTGTTGCCTTTCCCCGTTCGAATCTTTGCACTCTCAGGGAGAGCTTCCTATGCTGCTAAAAGGTAGTCTGAAAGTTACCACCCTTCCCGAAATTCTTCATTCCATCTGTATCAGCAAAGAGACAGGAATTCTCACCCTCCAGCAATTCAACGTCAAGAAAAAGATTTACTTCGAAGAGGGAAAAATCGCTTTCGCCTATTCCAACCAGCGGAAGGATTCGCTGGGCGATGTGCTGTTGCGCAGCGGGACCATCGCCCTGGAGATGTACCTGAAAACGGCCGATCAGATACGTCCCGGTCTGCGTCACGGCCAGATCCTGCTGCGCGAGAAGGTCATCACGACTCAGCAGCTGATCACGGCCGTGCACAGTCAGGTCCAGGATATCATCTTTTCGCTGTTTCACTGGGTGGAAGGCACGTTTGAGTTCGAGAAGGAAGAGAAGAACAAGGAAACCATCAAGCTGAACATCTCCTCGTCGGACCTGATCCTGTCCGGCGTCAAGCGGATTACTGACTGGTCCATCATTTCCAAGATGATCGGTGCCATCGACAACGTCATGGAAGAATCGCCCGAGTTTGAAACCAAACTGAGCGAAATCCAGCTGGATGATCAGGAAAACGACATCGTGAAATACGCCGTCGGCCGGTCCATCGAGGACGTGCTGGGCTACAGCCTGCTCAACGATTACGAGACCTGCCGATTGCTGGCCGGTTTCATCACCATCGATCTGTTCCGGATCCGCAAGTCCCAATTCTTTATCCTGGAGCCCGTCACGGATATCGACACCGACAAACTGAAGCGCATGGCCGACCTGTTCAACAACATCTATCGGCACATCCAGTCCACACTCCGCAACAGCGCCGGGCCGATGGCCGAAAAGATTCTCAAGAACTACTACATGGAAGTACGCCAGACGGAAAAAGAACTCCTCAAGAATGTGGAGATGAAGGACGACGGCGCCCTGGACAGCGATCTGCTGGATCTCAACCTGATGAACCTGGAGATGGAAAACAAAACCGAACGGGTCTATCAGATGTACTTGAAGGTTCTCAGTTCACTGCTGAAGGCAGCCCGGGAGCTGCTGGGTGGTGATGAGATGTCCCGCCTGGATCAGGAAATCAAGGAACTTGTGGAACGGATGTCCGCGACGACGGAGGAATGACGGCCGGCACGGCCGGCGGTCTTCCCTCCCTCAGCGGGACAGGTCGCTGAGGGTGATCTGAAAGTCGAGGCGGTATTCGGCGCGGCGTCCATCGATGGAAATCTCCCGCCGGATGTTTCTCAGCTGGTTGCGGTTGCGGGGATCCTTGTACAGGACATAGAGCAGGTAGTCACCGCCCGGCAGGCCGTCGAGGCGATAGCGGCCGTCGCCGGTGGTGACGGACTTGGGCAGATTGCGGAACGAGGCGTCACCGTAGGGCCGGGCGAAGACAGTCAAGCCGGGGAGTGGGCGGCCGTCGGTATCGATGACGTAGCCCCAGACGCCGCTGCCCGTGCTGAGCTGGATATCCACATGGGTGGTTGACCCGGTGTCGAGGATGATTCCCTCGCGATCCTGCGGGATATAGCCTTCCAGAAAAACATTCAGCCGTCCGATGCCCGCCTCCAATCCGGAGAAGGTAAAGCGGCCGCTGGAATCAGACCGGATGGAACGGGAATAGCGGTCCTGGTCCGGTGTGGTCACGTCGAGGCGCACGCTGGACTGGGAGAAATCCATGGCCCGTCCGGCGGAAATGGTGCCCGTGAGCACCGCCCCGCGCCGCAGATCGAACAGCACCTCGGCCGTATCATCCTTGGTCAGGTCGACGTTCACCGGCTCGGGGAGGATGAAATCCTCGCTCTGGGTCAGCAGCTGAACCTGATATTCGCCCGGTTCCAACATGACGAACCGGAACTGGCCTTCGGGGTCCACTGCCACGTTGAACGGGCTAGTACGGGAGCGGCGCGATTCCATGTGCCGGGCCAGCGCCTGCAGATCGTCGGGGATAGCCAACCCTTTATCCATACATACAAAACCGAGGATCTGGCGGCCTTCCGTCAGGATGATTTCCACCAGGTTTTCCTGGTGGAGCGATACATCCACCTCCGGCCCCGGCCGTGGTTGACTGCCTTCGGTCCAGATTTCCAGCCGGGTCCGCCCTGGCGGCACTCCTTCGATCATAAAATAGCCCTGTTCGTCGGACAAGCCCATTTGGGTGCCCAGCCGCTCAGGATCGCGCGGAGTGGATATGCGGATGCCGGCCACGGGCTGCCGTGCTTCGTCGCGCACGGTGCCGACGATGGTGGCCCCGGGATCCAGCGTCAGCAACAGGCCGGTCTTTTCCTCCATATCCGCCAGGGTGATTTCACTGATGGTGGAAGCCGTGTAGCCGTCGGCCCGGGCCGACAGATGATAGCTCCCCGGCGGCATGCCCCGGAGTTCGAAGCGCCCCGATTCATTGGTCTGGGATATGAACCGGCTGCGGCGGCTCAGAACATACACGCTGGCCGGAAAGATGATCTGCCCGTCGGCGTCACGGACTTCGCCCGACACCAGACCGCTGCCGGGCAGGACCACGTCCCGGACCAGCATTTCGCCGGGTGCAACAGGCAGGATCTCCCGAAGTTCGCCGCAAAAGAGGGTGTACTGGCGGGGCGGCAGGTCACGGAAGATGAAAAAACCGTTATGGTCGGTCAATACCTTGGTGGTGGTGAAAAACTGGGTGGGATAGCTCATCATTTCCACCGGCAGAATCTCCACCACCTGGAAGGGGATGGTGTTGCCCAGGGCGTCGGTCACGTGGCCGGAGATCCCGCCCCGGTCCGGGTCGGTGTAATCCTGCCGCTCGAAGACCAGGCCCACCACGGCCATTTCCTGGTTGGGCGCCTCGGGCAGGGCGGATCGCTCCCGGCGCGGGGTGAGCCGGGTCGAAGATTGCTGTTCCGCCGTACGGACCGCCGGAGATCCGGTGCCGGACTTGTCGCCGAAGAGCACCAACAGCGTCAGTGCCACTAAAAGGATAATACCCAGAATCAGAAGCAGGTTTTTGCCGTCCATTGACGCTGCCTTGTCCGCTACAGAATCGGAAACCGATGGCCGGAATCCCCTCGTGCGATGTGAACGGCGGAGCGACGGTCAGGCGTATGCGGGGTTGTGTGGCCGACGCTCCGTGTTCACCATCAATTTTTACCTGAAAGTGCTTCGTCTGACAACCTTTTTGTCAGACCCTGTCCGGTCGCTGTTGTCCGTCTGACGGCGAGAGCGTTCGTTGCCCCGGTAAGAACCTCTGGCGCCGGGTGGTAATTTCGGGTAAAATAAGGATTCCGGACCACCCATGGAAATCTTGCAGGGGTCACAGATAATGTCGAAAAACACCACTCTTGCCGCCATGATCGGGCTGGCGCTTGGCCTGACCCTGGTTTACCTGGCGGCGTGTCAGGCCGAACCCGAGCCTGTTGCCGAAATGGCGAAGCCCGAGGAGGGAAAACAACCGATGACCGCAGCCCACACCCTGAAGGACGCACTGGAGCAGTATGTCCCCGTCCGCCTGGATTATAACGCCGGCGGGTTGAGTGAAAAGGAGCGGCAGATCGTGCAGAAACTGATCCAGGCGGCCACGTATATCGATGAGATCTTCTGGCGGCAGGTGTATCATCGCAACATCGAATTGCGCGAACAACTGTCCAAGGCCGGTGATCCGGCGGGGCAGGATCTGTTCCAGTATTTTCTTGTCAATTATGGTCCCTTTGACCGTTTGCTGGACGATGAACCCTTCTGGGGGACGGAGACCAAGCCGGCCGGCGCCAATTTTTACCCTGTCGACCTGACCCGGGAGGAGTTTGAGACGTGGCTCACCGAGCATCCGGAGGATGAGACGGACTTTCGCAGCGCCTTCACCGTGATCCGTCGGGAGGAAGGGCGTTTGGTGGCCGTGCCCTATCACACCGCCTACGAGGAATTCCTGCAGCCCGCCGCCCGGCTCTTGCGGGAAGCGGCGGCCCTGAGCGACAGCGCGTTACTGAAAAGATACCTCGAGCTGCGGGCCCGCGACCTGCTCACCGATGATTTTTTCGAAAGTGACATGGCCTGGATGGATCTGGCCGACACGCCCATCGAGGTGGTCATCGGCCCGTACGAAGTCTACGAAGACAAGCTCTTCGGCTACAAGGCCGCCTATGAGGCGTTCATCACCATCCGCAACGCGGAGGAGAGCGCGAAGCTGGCCACCTACGCCGGTTTCCTGACGGAGATGGAGGACAATCTGCCCATCCCCGACGATCTCAAGAATTTCAACCGGGGTGCATCGTCGCCGCTGACGGTGGTGGATGAAGTGTTCACCGCCGGCGACACCCATGCCGGCGTGCAGACCAGCGCCTTCAACCTGCCCAATGACGAACGGGTACGGGAGGCCAAAGGATCCAAGAAGGTGATGTTGAAAAATGTGATGCGGGCCAAGTTCGAGAAGTCCCTCACTCCCATCGCTTTGCGGATCCTGGAGCCGGACCTGCGCGACGATCTGGATTTCCAGTCCTATTTCGATCATGTGGTCCTTCACGAGATCAGCCATGGCCTAGGCCCCGGCAATATCACCAGGAACGGAAAGCCCACGACGGTCAGCGCCGAGCTGAAGGAATTGTATCCGCCGCTCGAGGAGTGCAAGGCCGATATCGTGGGCGTCTGGAACTGCCTGTTCCTGGCCGACAAGGGTATTTTGCCTCAACGGGAGCGGAAGCAGTTCACCACCTACCTGGCCGGAATCTTCCGGTCGGTGCGTTTCGGTATGGGTTCGGCCCACGGCAAGGGAATGGTGATTCAGTATAACTTCCTCAAGGAGAAGGGCGGGTTGGTCTTCGATCCGCGGACGCGTCGCTATGGGGTGAATTTCGATAAAATCGGCGAGGCCGTGCGCGAGCTGACCCGCCATGTCCTGTTGATTCAAGCCGAAGCCGATTACGCCAAGGCAAAGCGGTTCGTGGAAAAATATGGCCGGGTGCCGGTCGAGATCACAGCCACCCTGGCCGAGCTGGAAGATATTCCCGTAGACATCCGGCCCATCTATGTCCCGTTGCGGTAATTTCCGGCGACGCTTGCCCCCGGCCGGACCGGTTACGGGCGGTGGGGCGTTTCCGGCGGCCGGTATTCCTTGATGCGGCGCCGGGCGTCAGGGTAGGACAGGGGGCCGGCCACCACTTCATCGTTTTCCAAAAGGCTCTTTTTGCCTTTGACGATGAGGAGCGACGACACACCTTCCCGGCGAATCACAAAGAAATCGTTCAGACTGTGGTTCAGCCCAAGACTCTGGCTGTCGTTTTCCGTGGCGGCCAGATCGGCGGCCGGCCCGCCCGGCAAGGCACTGCCGGCGGTCAGGCCGTACCAGGGGAAAATAACATCGCCGATCTGCTGGAAGGTCCCGGCGATGAAGTAGTCCGACCGGTACAAGGGATTGGGGGGGACAGACTCGGGCCGCATGATCCACCCCTCCCAGAAGTAACTCCCCTCATGTTCGCCGTACAGAATCAGCCGCCGCTCCAGCAGGAAACCGGTGACCGGTTTACCCAGCAGGACGCCTTCCACGCGGTGGGATACAGGGTCCACTGTGTAGTTCAACCAGCCGGTCCGGCCGTTGGCGTTGATCCACCAGCGCGTGGGTGGTTCCGCATTCGCCACCGGCGACACGGCCGGGTCCGGCACTGCCACCGAAGTGTCCTGGGCGGACGTGGCTGCCCGGACGGACAGGGACAAAAAGGCAGCGAGGCAGGCAAGCGGTATCAGCCATCCGAGCGAGTGGTTAGGTGTCGGTGCAACCATGGGTGATCTCCTTGAACCATAAACATCCTTCGGCGGAGCCAATCGCCACGGCCGGACCGCAGCCGCGGGTGGCCGGTTATTCCGCCGCGACGTCGGCCAGTTTCAGGATGAAGTCCGGCGTCCGGGGCTCGCCCTCGAAAAAGGACGGCGCCACGCCGCGGGTGATGGCCCAGCGATGCAGCCAGCTGATGCCGGCCGGTCCGGTGTACGTGTCGGGCAAGCCGTAGGCCGGATCCGGCAGTACATCGTCCAGCGGGACGAAACGATAGCCGCGGGCGGCCATCCTTTCCAACAGGGCGCCCAGGTACCGGGCGTTCAACCGGTTGGCATGCAGCAACAGGACCTGGCTGATGTCCCGCCCCAGCAGGTCACGGGACTGTTGCTCGTAATAGGCCAGTTTGGCCAACATGTACTCGAGATAAGCCTCGCCGATGCGGGCGGCCGTGGCATGGTCCCGGCGCTGGGTCGCCCGGTCGAAGGCCTTGGAAAAGATCCATTCGGAGTTGTCGATGGTCACCGGGGCGACGCGGCAGCCGCCTTCGGCCAGCAGATCCAGGATCGCTTGGCGGGTGGGCAGGTCCCGGCCCGTATGCAGGCAGGGGTGGCGGAAATAGCGCAGGCGCCGGCCATATTCGGCCAGAATGGGCCGCAGCGCATCTTCGCCGCGCCGCAGATCCTCAGCGAAGGCGGACAGATCCGTGCGATGCAGATCGGTATGGGAGAAGGTGTGATTGCCCAGTTCCAGTCCGGTGGCCAGCCAGGCGCGCAGCAGGTCGGCACGGGCCGGGGCGGGTCGGCCCGCCTGGAAGAGTTTGTTCCCGTTTACGAAACCGATGGCCGGAATGCGGTAGTGATCGAGCCAGTGTAACAGCCCCGTGGTGATGGTTCGGGCAGTTTCCAGCGAATGGTCGGTGGTGCAGACAAACGGCAGGTCGTCGATGGTGATGGCCATTTGCCGGGCCGGCGGCGCATCGATCGCCCCGGCAATGCCGGTCGTGATGAACAGCAGCAGTCCGAAGCGGAGCCCCGAGGACCATCGCCGGTACGAGTATAACCTGTTCCGCCTGTCGCCTGACATGATTCTCCGTTATGGCCTGCCGCGTCGTCCAAATGGTTCGCCGCCTGGACGGTGGACTCTTCAGCACGTGGTGTGGAACAATCCGATGACGGACCCTTTTGTCTTGTTCCAGAGCTCGGCGGCGGCAGGGGTCGGCGCCAGCCGGACCTGGCAGCCCTTTTGACGCAGATAATCGGCTGCTTCCTCGGAAAGTTCCACCAGGCCGGTCTGACCGGTGCCGATGACCAGGCATTCGGCGCCGTCTTCGTACACATATTCCATCTCGGACAACGATACCCGGTGGGACGTGCCGTAGACGGCCTTGGACAGTTTTTTCTTCCGTTTTTTCACCGTTCCGTCCAGACGGATGATGATATCATGATCATACTTGACGCCGGCGACGGTAATTCGGCCGAACGATGTTTTCCCGATGCGCGGTGTGGACCCCATGATGGCCCTCCCATGGATCGTCTGGATTTCTGAAATTCTCCGGATGATATTATAAGAAAACCCACCGGCCATGGCAACTGGCACGTGGCGGCCGGAAAAAGCCGGCGGTTCAGGGGGGTGGCGATCCGGCGGATTCCGGACGGGACGACGCCTCGTCACCGTAGCGCTGCCACCACCATAGGAAGGCGAACATCAGGCCGGGTGTCTTGGCCTTGCTCTCGTCGTAGAGGAAATTCCAGATCCGTTCCTGGGGCAGCTTGATGACCTCGATATCCTCATTTTCCACCCCGCCGCCGGCGGACCGGCGCTGGCGGCCGGTCACCTCGGCGTAATACAGATACTGCCGGGCGCCCGATTTGCCCACGGAAGTGTAAAAGGAAGTCACTTCCCGCAGATCAGTCAGGGCAATCTCGTAGCCGGTCTCTTCCCTGATTTCTTCCCGGGCGATCTCGGCGAGGGGCAGTTCCTTGTCTACCAGACCGGCGCACAACTCATAGGTGAAGCCGTCGCCGTTGTGCAGGTAGACCGGCGGCCGGAACTGCTTCACGAGAATGAAGGAATGGGTGTCGATTTCGTAAAGCAGCACCGCGATGCTGTCATGCATGACGGCGATGTTCCAGCGTCGCCGCCGTCCATTGAGGGTGTAGTCCATGCGCTTGAGCTGAATGTACTCCACCCCGCCCAGATCGCTGATGACCACGTCCTTGAGAATGAATTCCTTGCCCATATTCATGTCCTCGGGGGGATAGTCTAGAGGTCGATTCGCCGCGCCAGGCTTTCGGGATAGGGATATTCCATGTAACGGGCGGTCCGCCGGGCCACTGCCTCACCGCAGTAGCGCACCACCACCCGCAGAGCCATGTCGATGCCGGCGGATATGCCGGCCGCAGTGATGACGGTGCCGTCCTCGACCACATGCCGGCTCCGGTCGACGCTGACCAGCGGAAACGTTTCCTGCATCCAGTCGAAGGTCTGCCAGTGGGTGGTCGCCGTCCGTCCGTCCAGCAGGCCGGCCTTGCCCAGCAGCATGGACCCCGTGCACACGGAGGTGACGGTTTCCACCTCGCGGCCCTGGCGGGCGATCCAGTCGATCACCTGATCGTTGTCGATCTCCCGCCTTACACCATAACCGCCCGGGATGACCAGGATATCCAGCGGCGGGCAGGTCACAAAGCTGTGATGGGGAATCACCTGCAGACCGCCGCGAGCGGTGATGATGGCCCCCCATTCCGCCACCAGCAGCACATCGAAGGGAGAGGGGCTCTCCCGAAGGTGGTTTTCATCCAAGCGGGTGCAGGAGAACACTTCAAAAGGGCCGCAGAAATCCAGCACTTCCACCTCGGAAAAAACCAGGATGCCGACACGATGCTGCTTCATGGTGAACTGCCTTTCGCTATGCGTTCAAAATGGGGGCGGTTTCCCACACAATAGGGCGCGGATATCATGGCGTCCCGGGAGCGGTGGATTTGTAGGCTCCGGCCCCGTTGGATCGGAACCGGCCGGAGGCGGACACATTGCCACCATCGCCCCCGCGCGGCAGCGCGGGGGCGGATTCAATTCTGTTTCCGGGCGGCGGTCAGTTGTCTCAGCCGGATGACGAACAGGGATTTCAGGCTCTCGCAGTTAATGGAATAACGGAAGGCCGGACAATCATGGCAACCCAGTAGCTGGGCGCCGACGTTGTGGGCGCGGGCGATCCAGCAGGGTTTGTTGACGTCCTTATCGGCCTGGCAGGCGGCATACCGCGCGTCATCGCATTTCTTGAAATCACGGCAGGGAATCAAGGCCAGCAGACGGCGAATCCCCTCCAGATTCAGGCCCAGCTCCGTGATCATCCGCCGGATACAACGGATCCAGGCGATGTCATTTTCGTCGAAATAGCGGGTGCCACCGTCGGACTTGATGGGGATCAGCAAACCCTCATTCTCGTACATGCGCAACGTCGGGACGGAGACGCCCACCATTTCTGCAGTCACCCCGATTTTGTAAATTGTTCGATCTTGCGGCAGTTGTGACATGATGAAACCTGCTGTTAAAGTAAAGTGTCATTCTAGGCGATATGAAACGAAAAATCATGGCTTCCCGGGGGCGGCGGACGAATGCGGCGGGTCGGCCAGCCGGTTGATTACAAGTTGCGCCGCCTTGCGGCCGGACAAAAGCATGCCGCCGAAAACGGGCCCCATCCGATGACTGCCCAGGGCGGCGGCAGCGGCCATACCCATGACCACCAGGCCCGGAGCGATTTCCATGGTGTTGCGGACCACCATTTCCTCCGCCGGCCCGGCCCACATGGGGCCCTGACCCATGATCCGACCACTGGGCGTGGCGAGCGCCATGCCGTGATCCTGGGCCATGCGGGCGATGGAACAGTCATGGCCGGTGCCATCGATGACATGGCGGGCGGCGATGGTCAGCGGATCGACGTGCAGCCGGGTGAGTTCCACCGACGTCCAGTTGATGACCAAACCGGCGATGCGGCCGTCGATGACCATGATGTCCTCGACATGGATGCAGTTCATAATTCGTGCGCCGGCCCGCAGGGCGCTGAAAATCAGTCCAGCGGCCAGTTCGACGGAGTCGGCCAGGTGAGATCCGGCCATGTCGCTGTCGTGGTGCCGGATGCCGAACTTGTCCAGCAGTGGAAGGGCTTCCTCTTCCACCACCACCTCGTTGAATTTCATGCCGCCGCCCCAAATGCCGCCGCCCGGAGCCAGCTTCTTCTCAAAAACGGCCACCCGGTGACCGGCCTCGGCGATGAGCGCCGCGGCGGTGAGTCCGGAAGGACCGGCGCCGACGATGGCGACATCGAGGTCGAGGACCTCCTCGAGTTTCTGCATATACGCGCGGAGAATATTGCGTGAGACGTCGATTTCCCGTATGCTCAAGGCGCTGACCATCCAGTAAAAATCTATAGTGATACTTTAGCTTCAAGGAGCATGTAACTTTTTATTATACGTATATATACTGTAGATTTCAATACAAAGTATCAGAAAAAAATGTTGGCTCTGGGGGGCTAGGCAGTGAGTTGATCGGTCAGCGCCTTCAGAGTGATGGCGCCGTGAGAGGCGTCCCAGGCAATGCGGCCGTTTCGGAAAATATATGCCTGGGGGGACTGGTGGGGGATGCCTGTCTCCGTGGCGATGCGCCGCGACAATTCCTTGTGCTCGACAACGTTCAGCCAGACGCAGGGAATGTCCGGATGATGCTCCGCGAATGACCGCACGTCGGCGTTGGCGCCGGCGGAAATGGGGCAGCGCAGGGAATGCTTGAAAAAGATGACGGGTGTCTCATGACTCTGCTCCAGCAGAGATCGGAACTGCTGATAGCTCGTGCATTCCTGAAGCATGGTCATTCTCCTGGCACACAACGTTTTTCTCACTGTTTACCACTCCGGCCGGTGGGTGATGGCAGCCACGCCGGATGATTCCAATATAGATGCATGATTGCCGAGAGGGAGGCAGGGAATGTGCGCTGTCTGGTTCGCCGCGCCGCACTTCCGGTCAAGTGTCCGTTTCCGCGGCCAGTTGCTCCAGAGCCTGCGCGTAGGCGGAGTAGGATCGGTCGTCGAACAGGAAGAAGATGACCTTGTCCGGTGCCTGCTGCCGCCGCAGATCCGCGGTGACCGCCCGTAACGCCACGGGTGCCGCCTGTGCCAACGGATAGCCGTAAACTCCTGTGCTGATGGAGGGAAACGCCACCGACCGGCATTGCCATGTCCGGGCGATGTCCAGGCTCGTCCGGTAGCAGGAGGCCAGCTGCTCGGCTTCGCTGGCATGGCCGCCTTGCCACACGGGGCCGACCGTATGGATGACATGTTGGGCCGGCAGCCGCCCGCCGCCCGTTCGAACGGCCTGGCCCGGGGGCAAGAATCCGATCTGCCGGATGATTTGTCGGCATTCGGCCATGATTTCCGGACCACCGGCCCGGTGGATGGCGCCGTCCACTCCACCGCCCCCGCGCAGGCCGCTGTTGGCCGCGTTGACGACGGCGTCGGTCTCGCTGCGGGTGATGTCCCCCTGCTCCAGGTAAAGGCCGCAATTCCCCACGGCCAGAAAGGTGCTGCTCATGGTACTCCTCGTTCCGTGTCTTTTACAACCGGACGGGTCGCCCCTCAGCGCGGTGCGCCGATGAAAATATTTTCCAGCGTGCTCAACAGCACCTGCGCCTCCACCGGTTTCTGGATAAAATCCCGGCAGCCCATGGCCATCATCTCGCGGATTGTTTCATCGTGACCATAACCGCTGAGGATGACCACCGGGATATCCGGTCGGCGGGCAAAGATTTCCTGCAAGGCATCCCGGCCGTCCATGACCGGCATATTGACATCCATCAGGATGGCGTCGAGCTCCTGTTGATGCTCTGTAAACAGGAACAGGGCTCTGGCACCGTCTTCGGCGACGATGGTCCGCATGCCCATTTTCTGAAAGAGCTTGTTCAGAAAATCGCGATTGATGCGGTCGTCCTCAGCGATGAGTACGTTCCTGCCTCTCAGATTGTCGAACCGGCGGCCCAGGCCCGGGGCCAGTTCGTTCAGGGGAAGCGCCGCTCCGGGCGGCGCGAACCGGGCATTGGGAATGTACATGGTGGCCCGGGCGCCGTCGTTGCCTGCGTGATCATGGTCAAAATAGATGAAGCCCTGGTGATTTTTGATGATGCCGTATACATTGGCCAGGCCGAGACCGGATCCCTTGCCGTGCGGCTTGGTGGTAAAAAAGGGATCGAAAATGCGGGGCAGGATTTCCACCGGGATGCCCGGGCCGGTGTCCTCCACCACGATTTTCAGGTATTGGCCCCGGGGGATCACGTGATTGCTGCGATGGATGTCGGTGGCAAACTCCTCCAGGCCGATGACGATGTGGATTCGGCCGCCGTCGGGCATGGCGTCCCGTGAATTCAGGAACAGGTTCAGCAGCACCTGCTCGAACTGAGAGCGATCCCCCTGGATGAACAGCGGGCCGGTTTCCTCGGTGACGTCAAATTCGATTTTCAGGGGGATGGTGCGTCGCGACAGGGCGATAACGGAATCCACCACGTCACGGATATTGAACCAGCTCACGACGTACTTCCCCCGCCGGGCAAAGCCGAGCAGTTTTTTGGTGAGAGCGGCCGCCTTCTCGGCGGCTTCTTCGATCATGGAAATGTCCTTCTGGGCGATATCTTCGGCCGGCATCTGCAGGCGCAGCAGGGACGTGTGGCCGAGGATACCCTGGAGAATGTTGTTAAAGTCGTGGGCAACCCCCCCGGCCAGGGTGCCGATGGATTCCAGTTTCTGGTAATGAATCAACTGTTCCTGCATCCGCTTCTGTTCGGTAAGATCCGTCAGATTCACCATCAGCGCGGGCTGGCGTTCGAAGACGGTCACCGTCGAACGAACCAGGAATGATTTCAGTGAATCGTCACCACACAGAAGTCGCAGCTCGAATTCCTGAATCCGGTGCTCATGCCGACGTGTGAGGACCAGGTGGGAGCGATAGGCGGCGAGGTCATCCGTGCAGACGAAGGGTTCGACTTCACGTCCCAGCAGCTCACGCTGGGGATAGCCCAACATGCGCGAGAGCTGGGGATTGACGAAAACGAACCGGTTGTTCTGGATGATGGCGATACCCGAGGGCGAAGCCTCTACCAGCAGGCGATGCTTCTGCTCTGAGGCCATGAGTTCGGCGGTGGTTTCGGCCACCAGTTGCTCGAGTTTTGCCCGTTCACGGTGGTTGAGATAGGTCTTGTATCCAAACAGGCCGGCGATGATGGTCGCCAGCCCGGTGATGATCAACAGCAGAAACCAGATGGTCTGGATGAACGGCGGAGTGACATGCAGGGAGAGGGCGATGGTCTCCTCGCTCAGGAATCCCTGGGAGTTGAGCGCCCGCAGCCGGAAGGTCGTCCGTTCCAGGGGCAGGTAGGGATAAAACACGTGGTGGTCGCTCGTCGGTTTGCACCAGGTGTCGTCCACGCCGTCCAGCATGAACTGGAACCGGTTTCCGGATTCATTGAGGAAGCTGAGGCAGCGGAAATCGATATTCAGGCTGCTGTTGTGGTCCAGCTGCAAGATCCCCGGGGAAACCGGCATCGTCGTCTGGTCCACTTCGATCCGTTCAATCCGAATTCGTGGCGGTGGGGGCGGGATGGAACGCGAGGGTGTATACTGGATGAGGCCCTGGGTCGAACAGAAAAAATAGGCGCCGTTCACGTCCTGAAAGATGCTGTTCTTGTTGGTGATCTCATCGTGGGGTAGACCATGCATGTCATTGAAATCACGCCCTTTGTTGTCTATAAAATAACTGATGCCCCGGCTGGTTCCCACCCAGAGACGATCCGACACATCAAGATAGAGGCACCACACATGATCCCCCTGGTAATCGTCGGCCGGGGCGAACGGCATGAAGCGACGACCATCCCAGCGAAAGATCCCGGCACCGATGGTGCCCACCAGGATGTCCCCGCCGGGCAGCCGCAGCAGGCACTGCGAGCCGCGGCCTTCCAGGAGCAGGCTCGAGGCAAAATGCCATTGGCCGTCCGGCTGCCGGTGCAGGGTCAGAATGCCCACTTCCAGGCATAGCCACCAGGTGCCGTCGTCCCGGGCCATGATATCGTAGATGATAGGATTGGTGATGAATCCCGGCAACTCGATGGCCTGGAAATGGGGGAAACGACCGGTGTACAGCCCATGATCGGTCCCGACCAGCCATTCTCCATCGGGCATCGACAGCAGCTTGTAGACTTTGGCCTCCCGCAAGGGGCCCGCGGCGGCGGGCGTACAGGTTTCATCCCGAAAGCGGTAGATGCCCTGGTCCGTACCCAGCAGCATGTCCCGCTCATTCACGGGGTGCACTTCGGTGACGGTGACCTGCGGCAGGTAGACCTTTTCCTGGAGGCCGACATCCGGATCCAGGAACTGGAATCCGCTTTCCGTGCTGACCACCAGCTTTGAATTCCAGCGCTGAATGCTCCAGACGATGTTGTTGTTCAAACCGTTCTGGGTAGTGAAAACGGTGATGGAGCGATCGGAGAGTTTGGCCACGCCCAGGCCAGTGGCCGCCCACAGGTTGTTTTCGTAGTCCACCAGCAATTTGGAGATGTCGATGTTTTCCAGGCCGTTCTGTTCGGCCAACCGGCGGAAGGAACCGTCGGGCCGCTCCATGAACAGGCCGTTGCTGGAACTGATCCAGGTGACACCCGTCCGGTCGCGTGCAGCACAATGCAATTCCAGCGGTTCCGGCGATGGATACATATCGTGACTGGATTCGCCGGCGGCATCTACCACCGTCAATCGTCCCGGACGGGTGAGCAGCAACTCACCCGTCCGCCGATCCAGGAAGATATCCCGCACCAGATCATTGGCGCGTCGGTTCAGGTGAGACAGCGGGATGAACCGGTCCTGGCGCCGGACACATAATCCCTGATCGGTTCCCAGATACAGATCGCCAGAGGGGTGCGGATGCAGGGCGTAAATGACGTTGCCGGCCAGGCCCTCCGTGGACGTAAAGTGACTTTCCTCGTACTGGGTGAGGCGAAACAGGCCGTTGTCCGTGGCCACGAGCATGGCCCCGTCGGCGTCCTCGACCAGGGCGTAAACCTTGGGTTGGTTCTTGACGCTTTTCAGGCGTCGCGGCACGAAACGGCCGTTTTTCAGCAGGGCGACGCCCTGGTAAGTGCCCACCCATATCTGGCCGGTGTGGTCCTCGCTGATGGCCTGGATATAGGAAGAGGGAAGACCGTCCTTCATGGAATAATTCTGGCAGGCATATCCGTCGTAGCAGGAAATGCCACCCAGGGTGCCGATCCAGATCCGTCCGGCCTGGTCCTGGTAGAGGCAGTTGGGCTGATTCTGGACCAGGCCGTCCCGGACGGTGTAGTTGCGCAGGAGGAAGGAGCCTTCGGCGTGATGGTCGGCCCGCAGGCCGGGCAGCCCACCGCACGCGATCAGCAGGAGCACCGCCAGAATCCAGCGATGACCCGGTTGCCGGTCGATCTCAGAAGGTGATGATTTCCGCATCGTGAAACGCTTCCTGTTCCAATGTTTCCAGGTCGATATTTTCTTCCACTTCCCGCATGCGTTCAACCCGGCCATGGGTTTCCGGCCGGCGGGCCAGCATGAACGTGCAGCAATCGGAATAGGGCAGAATGGAAATGTCATAGGTGCCGTAGTGACGAGCCAGATCCACCACCTGCTGCTTGTTCATGCCGATGAGCGGTGTAAACACAGGCAGACGGGCGACGGAGTAAATGGTGCGCAGGTTCTCCAGCGTCTGCGAGGCGACCTGGCCGATGGAGTCACCGGTGACGAAACCAAGAGCGTCCTCCTTGTCCGCCACCCGCTGGGCGATCCGGAACATGACGCGGCGGTAAAGGATCATGCGTTCCCGGGCCGGGCAGAAGGAAACGATGGCCTTTTGCAGGTGCTGGAAGGGCACCATGTACAACCGGGACGGCGGCTGGTATGCCTGCAGGAAGGCCACGATCCGGTGGATCTTGTTGCGGACGCCACAGGCGTCCATGGTCTGGTTGTGATAATGAACATACGTCACCCGGCAGCCGCGATTGTACAGCAGACGGGCGGCGACGGGACTGTCGATGCCGCCTGACAGCAGCGAGACTACCTTGCCGGAGCTGCCCACGGGCAGCCCCCCGCAGCCACGGAACAGATCCGAATAGAGCAGCAGGCTGTCCTTGAGAACATCCACGTGAAAGGCGCGTTGCGGCCGGTTCAGATCGACAGGCCATCCCTCGGCCACCAGGACGGCGCCCAGTTCCCGGTTGATCTCCACGGAATTCATGGGGAACGGTTTGTATGAACGACGCGTGCGGATGGCAAAGGGGACTTTGTCCATGCCGGCCGCCAGCCGGCGCAGGAAGGTCTTCAGCTGCGCCAGGTCGTGGGGCAGGCGATGGGCGAAGAAAAATGTCTCCACGCCGGGGATTCGCGAGAGCATGTGCCGATAGTCGTCCAGTGCGGTCCCCGGCGCGAGGGGCAGGAGAAATTTTCCCATGGTTTGCTGGACTTCGCTGATGCCGCCCAACCGGCTGATGGCCAGGCGCAGGTTTTTCATCAGGATTTTTTCGAAGAAAGGACGATTCTTTCCCTTGAGGATCAGTTCGGCGGAATGCACGCCGGCAATATGAAACGGTTCCCCATCGGGAAAAAACGGCTGCGGATCGTTCGTTACCATCGCAAAATATTGTAGCAGAGATCGGTCCGTTTGGGGAAAGGCTTTTCTGATGTGATTGATTTTACTTGAAATCAGGTATGGCATCGGGTACCATGCCACCCAACGAAAAAGGAGATGGAGATGGACGTCCAAGCCTATACCATTGCCGTCATCGGCGCCGGCAGCTGGGGGAGCACCTTGGCGCTGCTCCTGCATCGGAACGGACACCGGGTACGGGTCTGGTCCTATGAACAGCAGGAGGTGGACAACGTGCAGCAGAAAGGGGAGAATACCCGCTTTCTGCCCGGCATCCCGGTCCCGCCCGAGGTTCTTTTTTCCACCGACATGGTGCGGGTCATCGCCGAAGCGGACCTGTTCCTTATGGCCACCCCCTCCCAGTACATGCGTCGTGTGGCCGAACAGCTGGCGGTGTTGTCCCCGGCGCCCGGACCGGTGGTCAACGTCTCCAAAGGCATCGAAAACCGCTCTCTGCGCCGCATGTCCGAGGTGCTGGCCGAAACCCTGCCGGACGGCTTCCGGGACTATATCGTCACCCTGTCCGGCCCCAGTCATGCCGAGGAGGTCAGTCGCCACATTCCTACGGTGGTGGTGGCGGCGTCGCCGAATCTGGAGACGGCCACGCAAATCCAGCAGATCTGCATGTGCGAAACGTTCCGGGTATACACCACGCCGGATCTGCTCGGCGTGGAGCTGGCCAGCTCTCTTAAAAACATCATCGCCCTGGCCGCCGGGATATCCGATGGCCTGGGCTACGGCGACAATGCCAAGGGCGCGTTGCTGACCCGGGGGCTGGCCGAGATCAGCCGGCTGGGCGTGGCCATGGGAGCGAAGATGGCCACCTTTGCCGGGCTGGCCGGCATGGGGGACCTGATCACGACCTGCATGAGTCGTCACTCCCGCAATCGCTACGTGGGCGAACAGATCGGCCGCGGCAAGAAGCTGCAGCAGGTGCTGGATGAAATGGTGATGGTGGCCGAAGGGGTGCGGACGACGGTTTCCGCCGTGGAACTGGGCGATCGGATGGGCGTGGAATTGCCCATTACCCGGGAAGTGTACAAGGTACTCTTCGAGGACAAGGATCCGCTGCAGGGCGTTCTGGATTTGATGCTGCGGCCTCCCAAACCGGAAATCTACTGGTAGGGCGCGTGTTTGGAACTGAGTGAAATTCTGGCGGCACTTCTCGAAAAAAACCGCTTCTTCTATCGGCGATACTGCCTGAAATACATCAAGAAGCCGGACCTGGTGGATGACTGCCTGCAGAGCGGTTTCGAGAAATTCCTGTCGTGCCGGCGCCAGTTCAACTCCCTGCAGGAGGCGGAGAAATATCTGTGCCGTCTGCTCAGCAATCATTTCATCGATTACCTGCGGCGGTCCATGCATCGGCCCTTGCATTTGACCGCCGTCACCGAGAAGTGGGACAGTACGACTCCCGAAGAACTGCCCGAACAGCAGCTGGCGAGCAAGCAGCGAGAAATTTTCCGGCGGCAGGCTGTGGCGCGTATCTGCCGCGGGCTCGAAGAACTGCCGCCCCATCAACGGGAGATTGTACACCTGCTGTTTCTGCGCGAGCCGCCCTTGAGCTGTCGGGAAATCAGCCGCAAAAAGAAGATCCCCATCACCACCGTCTACAGCCGTTTTCGATCGGCACTCCGGTCGCTGGGATCTCTGTGTGGCGACCTGGCGCGGGAATGGGAGAAATACTGATGAGTACGCCGACCCGTCGTGGATGGAACCGGCCGCCGGGTGGGCGGCCAGGCGGATCCGGTGATCGGAAAAGAGAGCCGATGGGAATGGTGTCGCCGCCGCCCGTCAGACAGGATGTGAGCCTATGAAATGCCCGGATGTGAACCTGCCGGACTTTCTGAACGGAGAGCTGGACGCCGGTGAGATGGAGCGGACGTTGCAGCATCTGGAGCAATGCCCGGCCTGTCAGGCGGTGTTCCAGCAGATGCTTGCCCTGCGGGTCCAGGCACCGGAAATCGAGCGGTCCCTGTCGCCGAAATTCTATGATTTCCCACGCCCGGCGAGGGCGGCGGGCGGCTGGTGGTGGCGTCTGGGCGCCGTGGCCGCCGTGCTCATCGCCCTGGCGGGCGGGTTGTTCGTCGTCCTCCATCTGCTGCGGCAGGATCCCGCCGTGCAGCTGGCGGAAGTGCTGGAAAACCGGGCCTACGAGTATGTGCCGCCGGTGATCCGTGGGCCGGACGAGATGCCGCCGGATCCGGCGCGGGAAAACGTGTTGGCGCTGTATGTGGAAGGCCGGTATGCGGAGTTCCTTCGTGCCGCCGGCACCCGGCTGGCCGCCCAGCCTGACGATGAGCGGCTCCTGTTCTTCAGCGGTGTGGCCGCCTATCAGCTCGGTCGCTATGCGGAAGCCGAATCGCTGCTGGAACGTGCCCTGGCGAGTGATCCCTATCGCCGGCCTGAGGTGATCTGGTATCTGGCCAACACCTTTTTGCGACGGCAGGAGACGGCCAAAGGGCGCCGGCTCCTGGAGGAACTGGCGACCCTCGATCATCCCTATAGCCGGCGGGCCCGAGAAGTGATGGCCGTGCTGGACCGGTTTGCCGCCGACTGAATCCCCGTGGCCCGTGATCCTTCTTTCGTCTAGTCGACCTGCTTGCTGAGCCATCGGTTGAACAGCCACATGCCCAGAGCCGAGGCGAATCCGATCACCATCAGAATGATCCAACCTATGGCATTCCAGGTGGGATCCAACTCCAGCAGCCCGTTGGGCAGCTGGGTCGAATTGTGACACATGATCTCGTTGAAGATGGCGGCGCCGCCGAAACCGCTGATGATGGCCCCCATGGCGATGGGCAGGTTGGCGTAGCCGAGGAACAGTCCCTCCTTGCCGCGGGGGGCCAGGGCGCCGATGTATTCGTAGGAGCGGGGCGCCGTGAACAGCTCGCCAAAGGCGATAAGGCCTACGGTGGCGATGCCCATGACGGAGCCGATGGGCAGGATGGCGAAAAGGATATCGGTGTCCAGGCGGATATCCCGCACGAGGTAGATGGGGATCAGGTTGATGAGCATGGACAATCCGACGATGATGTTACCGATGATGATGGAGCGCACCGGCTTGAGTTTGCCGAACAGCCGGGTGATGAGCAGCTGAAAGAAGACGATGACGAACGGGTTGGCGGTGGTGTAGATGTCCACGGCCGGGTCCGTTTCCAGCACTTTCTTCCAGTATAGCGGCACGATGTTGTAAACCTGGTTGTACAGGAACCAGAAGCCGGTGGAGACCACCAGGAAAAGGGAGAAGCGCAGGTTTTTCAGCACCACCACCATGTCCAAAAGGATCCGGCCCACCGATTTTTTGGGTTTCCCCTCGGCCGCCGCCTGCAGGCGCGCATGTTTCTTGGCCAGGTCATCAGGGTCGCTGTAGAGGAACAGCACCACCAGGAAGGAGATGATGCAGAAGGCCGTGCCCACGGCGAAGATGTAACTCAAATCGAATTTCGTGCGGATGGCCCAACTGATGAAGCGGCCCAGCAGTGAGCCGATGTTGATGGTCATATAGAAGATGGCAAAGGCCAGGGTGGCCCGGTTAGAAGCGGTCTTTTGCACGGTGCCCGAAACGCATGGCTTGATGACGGACCCTCCGATACCGATGAGCAGGACGCCCAGAACCACCGTCAGGACGATGCCGGCGCTGACGGTGACCTCCGGTTCGATGGTCTGGCTGAGAGTGGTAAAGCCGAACCAGACGGGCGTGCCGTTGAGGAAGTAACCGATGGCCATCAGCACGAACGCCACCAGCAACGCCCGTTTGAATCCCACCTGGTCGGCGATGGTGCCCGACAGGATGGGCAGAAAATAGATCAGCCCCCACAGCACGGTGCTGGACAGGATGCTGGGCCAGTACTCGCCGAGGCCCAGCTGCCCGAGATAGATGACCAGAAAACTGGCCACGGCATAGTAGGCCGAGCGTTCGAAGAGTTCGGTGAGGTTGGCCGTCCAGAACGGCATGGGGAAGCCTTTTTTGTTCTCTTCCATTCATTCCTCCTGGGAAGCGTTTTCGCCGTGTTGTACCGGACTCATGCCGAGTCCCTGCACCATTTGTGCAAAAATACGGCGCTACTATAGTCAAATCCGGAGGGTAAGTCCACGAAAAAGCGGGGGGGAGTGACGGCCCGAAAATTTTACCGACTGGCTCAATGCCGGCGGTCGAGGATGTAATCGGCCATGGCGGCCAGGGAATCCCGTTGGGGCGATGCGGTGAAAGTGTCGATCAGGCGGCGGGCTTGGTGCGCGTATTTCCGGGCGTGTTGCATGGCCCGGGTGAGGCAGTCATGTCGGTGGAGGGCCGCCCGTAAATCGGCGGCGAAAGCGGCGCCGTTCCCGGCCGGCTGCATCATGGCTTGTACCAGCTGTTTATAGGACGGATTGTTCTCCTGCAGCAGGAGGATCACCGGCAGCGTGACCTTTCCTTCCCGCAAGTCGTTCATCACGGGTTTACCCAGTTTCTTCTCGTCGGCGGAAAAATCCAGGATATCGTCGACCAGCTGAAAGGCCAGGCCCAGCGAAAGGCCGATCTCGCCCAGTTGGTCGATCTCCTCCGCCGACCGGTCACTGGCCAGGCCGGCGATGCGCGTGCAGGCCGAGAAGAGGTGGGCCGTCTTACGGGCGGCGATGTCCAGGTGCTCCTCCACCGTCAGATCGATGCGCTGCAGCACGTCCAGCTGGATGAGTTCCCCTTCCACCATGCGCTTGGTGACGTCCAACAGGACATCGAGGATGGGGAAACTGCGCCGGGCGATGGCGATCTGAAAGGCCGTCATGTAAAGCCAGTCGCCCATGAGGACAGTGATCTCGTTCCCGAACACCCTGTTGGCTGATGGCCGACCACGCCGCGTGTCAGCCAGGTCGATGATGTCGTCATGCACCAGGGTGGCGGTGTGCAGGATTTCCACCAGGGCCGCCAGGTGATAATGGCTGTCGCGGAGGGGGCCGAACAGGCCGCCGGTCAGCAGCACGATGGCGGGGCGCAGCATTTTGCCCCGCCCCTGGACAATGTAGGAGCTGACCCGATCCACGATGACATCCCGGGAAGCGAGATAGTCACGGATGAGCTCTTCCACCCGGATCAGGTCCGGAGCGACGGGGGCAAGAATCTGGGTCTGGTTCATGGTCTCGTCCTGTTTGCGCGGCCGGATCCGAGTATATCATTCGATCAGCCGTTCCCCCAAAAGCTTTTTGAAGTTGTGGGTGGTGTGCCGGGCCATCTCGGGCGCGGGTAAACCATGCGTCTCCGCCAGCGCCTCGATCACCAGCGCCACGTGGGCCGGTTCGTTGCGACGGCCCCGATGGGGTACCGGCGCCAGGTAGGGAGCGTCCGTCTCCGCCAGCAGTCGGTCCGGGGGTACGGCCGCGGCGGCGGTCCGCAACGTGCCGGCATTCCGAAAGGTAAGGTTGCCGGCGAAGGAGATGTGCAGGCCCAGCGCCAGGCAGCGCTGCGCCATGTCGACGTCGCCCGAGAAGCAGTGCATGATGCCGCCGGGATGGGGCGGGGACCAGTATTCCGCCAGCAAGGCCAGCGTGTCCGCCTCGGCCTCCCGGCTGTGGACGATGATGGGTAGCCCCAGTTCCCGGGCCAGGATGAGCTGGTCGCGAAAAACGTCCCGCTGCCGATCCCGCGGCGAGAAATCATAGTGATAATCCAGGCCGATCTCACCGATGGCCACCACTTCCGGCTCCCCGGCCAGGTCCATGATCTGGCGGTACCAGCGGTCCGAGGCGATGCGGGCGTCATGGGGATGAATGCCCGCCGTGGTGGCCAGGCCGGAATGGTGGCGGCATAATTGCAGAGCGCGCTCCATGGAGCCCTCTTCCGGCTGGGCATTGCCGATGGAGAGGATGAAGATGACACCGGCCCGGCGGGCCCGCTCGAGGACGGCCTCCCGGTCGTCGTCAAATGCCGGCATCTCCAGATGGGCGTGGGAATCGATGATCATCAGGTGTCTTCTCGCGGGTGGCGGCGGGCCAACTCTGTCCAGTGCTCGCCGATGGCCCGTTCCACCTCACGACAGACATCGGCCAGGCTGAGGTGCTGCCGTTCGGCTACCTGCCGGCAGGATTCGAATTCGGGGGTCACCTTGAGCAGGCGCTCGCCGTGCCAGCCCGCCTTGACCGAGACCGGTCCCAGCCGGGTGCCGATGGTCAGCTGGCGTCGCTGCAATTCCGTGCGCTCCCATGCGGAGCGGCGAACGCCGAAGGTCGTGCTGTGCTGCAGGAGCAAGTCCGTCAGCCGCTCGGCCTGCTCTGCCCGGCAGAGGAGCGACAGGCAGACGCCGGGCCGAAACTTCTTCATCTGGATGGGGGTCAGCCAGACATCCAGAGCGCCCTCGGCCAGCAATCGTTGCGCCAGTTCACCGGTGTGTTCGGGATTCATATCGTCCAGGTTACATTCCAGCAGCCGCACACCGTCGGGAACAGCATCGGCGGCGGGAGTTTCGTCGATGATCATGATGCGCAGCACGTTGGCACCGTCTTCGAGATCGCGGGTCCCGGCGCCGTAGCCCAGGGCCTGCAGAGTGCCGGCGGGCATCTTGCCGGGAAGAGGCACCAGGGTTTTGAGGACGGCCGCCCCTGTCGGTGTGGTCATCTCGCCGTGGAAGTGGGCCGCGTAGATGGGGAATCCTTCCAGCAGGGCGGCGGTGGCCGGGGCCGGGACGGGCAGGATGCCGTGGGCGCAACGGACCGTTCCCGATCCGACATTTACGGGGGAGCAGGCGAAACGGTCGATGCCCAGCTGATGCAGGCCCAGGGAGATGCCCACGATGTCCACGATGGAGTCTACGGCACCGACTTCATGAAACGCCACCTTGTCTATGGTGGTCTGATGAATATGGGCCTCAGCGCGGGCCAGGTTCTCGAAGATGGCCAAAGCCCGCCGGGTGACCGGCGCCGGCAGGGATGATTCCAGGATCATTCTGCGTATATCGGCGAAATGACGGTGCTCGTGGGTGACCGGCTGCGGGTGCGGCGGTGCCGGTTGGGCCGGACTATCATGCGCTGATCCGTGGTGGTGATGGTGTGCGGGCGGCGGTGCCGAACCGTCGGTTGCGGGCGCCGGTTGGGGCGTTTCCGGCTCGTGATCGAGGTGGACCACGACCTGGGTTGCCCGGATGCCGCGTTTGTTTACGGGAATGCATTGCAGGGTATACCCCTTCAGAGGTAGGCAGGCCAGCTGGTTGCGGAGCTGCTCGAAATCCACCCCGGCGTCCACCAGGGCGCCGAGAATCATGTCGCCGCTGCAACCGGCAAAAAGGTCGAAGTACAACGTCTTCATCGGGGAAACTCCTCCAAAAGAAATGCCGCATCGGGTCGATGATTTGGTATAATGAGCACGATTTGCCGGATACCCGTTCCGCGGTCACACGATTCCCCCGCTTTCGGGGGGGGGGCGGCCACGGCGGGACAGCTCGCGGATGGGGTGAACCACCCGATGACTTCGAAAGCGCAACGGAGCCGGAGACTCTCCTGTCCCATCCGCCGGCCGGAGCAAAGGCTTACTATAATATAGCCCGGGGTGGAAAGCAAGCCATGAGGGAACAGCGGATGTCGGACCAGGATGTTCCGCAGATTGTCATGCAGCTGCCGCACGTCCGGGTGCCTGTCTGGACTGTCAAGGAAGCTCCGCTGGCGGCGTTCATCCGCTGCTGTGTCGAGCCGCTGTCCCCGGACCGCGTGGGGGTCGTCTCCGATTCCAATGTTTTTCGTCACTACGGTGGTGCTCTCGTCAGGGCCCTGACCGGAGCGGGCTACAACGTTTCGACAGTGGTGCTCGAACCGGGCGAAAAGACCAAGAGCCTGCCCATCGCCGATGAAATCTACGGCTGTCTGAGCATGGCCGGCTTCTCCCGCCAATCCCTGTTGCTGGCCCTGGGGGGCGGCGTGGTGGGGGACCTGACCGGCTTCGTGGCCGGGACCTACATGCGGGGCATGGCCTATATCCAGATGCCCACGTCGTTGCTGGCCCAGGTGGATAGCGCCATCGGCGGCAAGACCGGGGTCAACCATCCGTCCGCCAAAAATCTCATCGGGCTGTTTTATCATCCGGCGGCCGTATGGGCGGATATCGCCTGGCTGCGAACCTTGCCGGCGGAAGAGTTCGCCAGCGCCTTCGCCGAAGTGTTGAAGTATGCCCTGGTCCTGAATCCGGAGCTGTTCCGGATGATCCAGGAGTTCGACGGCCTGCCGCTTTTGCGTGAGCGGGAGGATCTTCTCGCCGACATGGTGCAACACTGCGTCCAGGCCAAGATCGAGGTCGTGCAGGCGGATGAGCGCGAGGCCGGGTACCGGCGTGTCCTCAATTTCGGTCATTCCTTCGGACACGCCCTCGAGGCGGCCACCACCTACGGGCGATTCCGACACGGTGAAGCCGTAGCCTGGGGCATGATCATGGCCCAGGAACTGGCCCGCACCCTGGGGATTGTTCCGGACGACTGGGCAGCGGCCAGCCAGGCCCTGGTCCGCCGTTTTCTCGATCTCCCGCGCCTGGCGGACCTGTCAGCGGAGGATCTTTGCCCGTTTCTGCGACGGGATAAAAAGAATACCGGGGGCAACTGTTTTTTTGTTTTTTCTCCGGCACCGGGAAAATACCGTTTCGAAGCGGCGGTGGATTTCGAGCGGGTGCAACAGGTGGTCAGAGGATTTGTGGATGATACGCAGCCCTGATGAAAAATCCCGCCGGGTGCGGGAGATGTTTGCAGGCATCGCCCGCCGCTATGATTTCCTGAATCATTTTTTGAGCCTGGGCACGGACATCTACTGGCGCAAGCGCGTGTTCCGACGGATGACCGCTCTGCTGGACGGGGCCGACGGCCGGATTCTCGACCTGTGCTGTGGAACGGGTGATCTGGCCCTGGAACTGGCCCGCCGTTGGAAAGTGGTGGGCTGTGATTTTTGCCATCCCATGCTGGTGCTGGCCGGTCAGAAGCTCGTTCGCCGGGGAAACGGCCGCCAGGTGATCCGGCTGGCAGAAGGGGATGCCCTGCAGCTGCCGTTTGCCGACGCTTCCTTCTTGGCGGTGACCGTGGCGTTCGGCGTCCGCAATTTTGCCGATATTGACCGGGGTTTGCGGGAAATCCGGCGGGTATTGCGCCCCGGCGGGGTCCTCGGGGTGTTGGAATTCTCCCACCCGGTGGTGCCGGTGTTCCGCGGCATTTTCCGCTTCTATTTCCAGCGGATTCTGCCGCGGTTGGGCCATTGGGTCTCGGGAGACCGGTCGGCGTATACCTATCTGCCGGCGTCCGTGGGCGATTTCCCGGCGGCGGAGCCGTTCCGGGAAATGCTGCAGGTATGTGGTTTCGTCGAGACGGCGTTTGAACGTTTCACCGGCGGTGTCGCCGCCCTCCACGTGGGCCGGCGGCCGTCACTCCGGGGCAACGAGGGACCGGTGGCGCGGGAACGGGCGGATGAGAATGAAGCTAGTTGACGGGTGCGCCGGCGGGGTAGCGGACGAAATGTCCGTCATACAGCACCAGGTCATCGCCGGCATCGGCATGACCGGAGTACGGAGGATATGCCTCCCGGATCCCGTTGGGCCCGATGCTGATGATACAGGGGAATCCCGATGGGCCGGCTTCGAACATGAAGTCGTTGCCCCAGGCGTCCTGGGACGGTACTTCAGCGACGAATTCCGGCACCAGGAGATCCGTCAGGGTGGTGTGGTCGTATTCGCCGGGGAATTCACCGGGACGGTCGATGGCGTAAATCTCCATCAGTGACTGGATGCGCCGCATCTGGACGATGGTTTCCTTTTGCTGGGCGGCCTGTTTGGCCTGCACGAGATTGGGGACGGCGACGGCCGCCACGATGCCGATGATGACGACGAGGGCGATCAGCCCGACCACCGCGCCGATGATAATCAGGACGATGGTGAGCGGCTGCATTCCACCGGATCTGGGCATGAGTTTTCCTCCCGGTGCTGATTTTCCCGTCATTGTAACGAAATTTCTTGCCAAATACAGCCGGATTTTGTAAAAATAGCTTATTTGCATGCCGGTCGCCCCGGGCGGCGATGGCAGCCACGGTATGACCGGCTGGCAACCCTTGCCTGATCAAGGGAAGGGCTTGTAACGCACAGTAAAAAAGGCTTGCATTCCCCGGGGTCCTGTGCTTATATGGTACGCTATCATTTTTGACCATGGAGGAGACTGTTGTTAAGAATCAGGTTGACACGAAAGGGACAGAAGAAAAGACCTTTTTACCGCGTGGTGGTGACGGAGAAAGACGCACCCCGCGACGGACGTTTCGTCGAAATCGTGGGCCATTATAACCCTCTTCCGGATCCTGTGGAAATCAAGCTGGACATGGAGAGAGTGCAATACTGGATCAGCAAGGGAGCCAAACCCAGCGACACGGTCAAGGGACTTATCGATAAAGCAACCGCTTCCTCATGATCGACCCAGATCTTCCGATTTTTGCCTTTTGCGAATAAAGTGCCAAGTTCCTTTTACAGGAGGAGTTAATGAAAGAGTTATTGGAAATGATCGCGAAAGTCCTCGTTGACAATCCGGATCAGGTTCAGGTCACTGAAGTCGAAGGCGAGCAGACTACTGTTTTGGAACTCAGAGTTGCCCAATCTGATCTCGGCAAAGTGATTGGAAAACAGGGGCGTACCGCTCGCTCCATCCGTACCATTCTCGGGGCGGCCGGCATGAAGATGCACAAGCGGTTTGTCCTGGAAATCCTGGAATAAGGTGTCCGCGGACCAGCTGATAATTGTCGGATCGATAATAAAGCCTCATGGCATAAAAGGGGAGGTTGCTGTGGAGATCGGCAACGACTCCCCCGAAGTTTTTCAGGTTGCGCGAAGGTTCACCCTGCGCCACCCCAACCGCCCGGAGCTGACCCTGGAAGTCGAGGCAGTACGCTTTCATCACGGACGGGCGTTGATCTTTTTCAGAGGAATTCATGATCGAAGTGCTGCCGAGCAGTTGCGTCACTATGCTCTTTTGATCCCGGCCGCTGACTTGCCGGCGCCGGAAACGGATGAATATTACTTCTACGAGGTTCTGGACAGCATCGCGTCGGATGGCGAAGGCCGGCGGATCGGTCAGGTGGCGGCCATTCTCGAAACGGGGCCGGCCGTCCTGCTGGAGATTCGGACGCCCGGCGGAAGCTTCTATCTGCCCTTTGTCGCCGAGTACATCGAGCAGGTGAAACGCGAGGAAAAAGAACTGGTCATCCGGAATTTCCAGCCCTTGATGAAGCTCGATTCGGAATGAAAATAGATGTCATCACCATTTTTCCGGAAATGTTCGAGTCGATCTTTGATTTCGGTATCATCCACAAGGCCCGCCAGGCGGGAACCCTGGAGTTGAACTGCCTGGATCTGCGGAACTTTGCCGCTGACCGGCACCGCATGGTGGACGATCGTCCTTTCGGCGGCGGGGCGGGTATGGTGTTCAAACCCGAGCCGCTCGCCGCGGCCATCCGCTCCCGGCGGGACGAATCCGCCTCGTCTTGGACCGTGTATCTCTCGCCGCAGGGGCACGTGCTGAACCAGACCCGGATGCGCGCTCTGGCGGACAAGGATCATCTGATCCTGATCTGCGGCCGCTACGAAGGGATCGATCAGCGGATCATCGATCTGTTTGTGGATGAAGAGTTGTCCATCGGCGATTACATTCTCAGCGGGGGTGAAATCCCGGCCATGGTACTGGTGGACGGCATCGTCCGCTGTCTGCCGGGGGTTGTGGGACACCCGGCCTCGACGCGCGACGAATCTTTCGAGACCGGCCTTCTGGATTACCCCGTGTATACGCGGCCGGCCGAATTCGAGGGACTGTCCGTACCGGAGGTTCTGTTGTCGGGCGATCATCGTGAAATCGCCCGCTGGCGCAGACTCCAGGCCCGGGAGAAAACACGCCGGGTCAGGCCGGACTTGTTGGACCAGAATGAACAATAGATGTGAGGTATGCATACATGAACAAGCTGGAATTTGTTGAACAGGAATTCATGCGGTCGGATCTTCCCAACTTCCGCATCGGTGACACGGTGCGGGTGCATGTCCGCATTACCGAGGGAGAGAAATCCCGAATCCAGATTTTTGAAGGGGTGGTTATCGCCCGCAAACATGGCGGCGTGCGTGAAACCATCACCGTCCGCAAGAATTCCTTCGGCTACGGCGTCGAGCGCGTTTTCCCCCTCCATTCTACCGTCGTGGACCAGATCGAGGTGGTCCGCTCCGCCCGGGTGCGAAGGGCCAAGCTGTATTTCCTGCGTCAGCGTCGCGGCAAGGCGGCCCGTCTGCAGGAAATCCGACGGGACCGGTAATCCGCGGTCATTCTCGACACTCGCCCGCTCCTCCTCGTTTCGCGAGTCTTTCCCAAGTTGTCATTGGCCGATTTCCGGCCCTTGTGTATAATACGTGTGTGTCCGACAAACAGAAACGGCTGTTTGAGATCGATTACCCCTGCCCCGTCGAAAAATATTTTTTCGGCGAGGGATTCCGTCTGATCGCGGGGACCGACGAAGTGGGGCGCGGCGCGTTGGCCGGTCCACTGGTGACGGCGGCCGTGATGCTCGATCCCGTCCGGCCCATCGACGGTATCCGCGATTCCAAGCAGATCCACGCCCCGGAGCGGGAACGGCTGGCGGCGGAGATCCGCCGCCAGGCACTGGCTTTCGCCCTTGATCTGGTGGACAATGAAACCATCGACCGGGTGGGCATTGTTCCGGCCACCCGTCATTCCATGATCCGCTCCCTGCGCAAACTTCGAATCCGGCCCGAACTGGTTCTCATTGATTTTATTGAATTGGATACACTTGACATTCAGAGCGTAAGTTTGATAAAAGGGGATCAGGTGTCTTTGAGTATCGGGGCTGCCTCCATTATGGCCAAGGTGTTCCGGGATCGTTGGATGAAGCGGGCCGCCGTTCGATACCCTGTATACGAGTTCGAGCAGAACAAGGGCTATGGAACCGCCCGGCATCTGGATTTGCTGCGGCTGAGCGGGCCGTGTCCATTGCACCGGATAACGTTTAGGCCACTAACAGGACTTGGAAAGCATGGCTTTCTTTAACCGGCAAAAATTTATCAAGAATGCCCAGAAGTACGTCAATCAGGGGAAACTAGAAAACGCCATCAAGGAATACGAAAAAGTCCTGCAGCATGACCCCAACGACGTCAGCCTGCTCAACACCATCGGTGACCTGAATCTCAGTCTCCGGCGCACCCAGACCTCCATCAGCTATTTCAAGAAGGTCGCCCAAAAGTACATCGATGACGGTTTTTACGGCCGTGGATTGGCCGTGTACCGCAAGATCGTGCGGGCCGATCCCCGCAACCTTGAAAACTCCGAAGTTCTGGCCGATCTCTTCATCAAGGAAGGCGTCGTTTCCGAAGCCAAGAAAATGTACGCCGAGATCGGCAGCGAATATCTGCATGCCAACAATTTCTCCAAGGCATACACCGTTTTCCGCAAACTGGGCGACCTGACCCAGGACGATCCCAACATCCATCTCAAACTGGCGGAACTCGGCCTGAAGCTCAACAAGCGGGACAGCGCCCGCGACTGCTATGTGAATGCCGCCGTCATCTGCACCAAACAGAAAAATTTCACCCTGGGGATGGAAGCGGCCAAAAACGCCCTGGAGATCGATCCCCAGCATCAACCCACCCTCAAGATTCTGTTCAAGCTCTCTCTCGAGAAAAACGAATTCAAGCTCATCACCATTGCCCTGGAAAAAGCCCTGGAGGTGACGCCGGACGATCCCGAGAGTCTGGAAATGCTCGGTGAATCCTATCTTTTTCAGGGACGCCTGCAGGATGCCTTCACCGTCCTGTCCGAAATTTATCAGCAGAACGAGGAAAAGTACCACCTGTTGTATGAATTGACCGAAGCGGCCATCAAACTGGATGACCCCGATCTGGCCGTGGCGGCCCTGGACGAGATCGGCAACACGCTGCTCACCCGCAAGGAGAACCAGAAGATGGTGAGCCAGCTGAACGCCATCCTGGAGAAGAACGCCGTCCACCTGGGTGCCCTGCGCCTGCTGTCGGATGTGTACTACAAGACCTCGGACAATTTTAATTATGTCGAGATTCTCAAGCGGATGATCAACGCCTCCATGTCGTCCGGAGAATACAAGGAAGCCATCGCCATCGTGGAAAAACTGATGGGCATGGATGTTTCCAACGAGGAATACCTGGAATACCATCGCGAAGCGTTTACGCGGCTCTATCCCGACGAAGATTACATCCCCCCGTTTACCGGTGATCGACCGCTGGCCGAAGTGAACACCGGTGTCTTCAAGCTGGATACCTCCGAACTGACCGAAGAGGCGCCGGTGGACCCCAAGAGCGAGACGGATACCTCTCTGGAGATCGATCTGCTGCTCAGCTATGGCCTGAAAGAAAAAGCCAAGAAAAAGTTGCAAGAGCGGATCAGCAAGGATCCGGAGAATATTGAAAGCCGCCGAAAACTGCGAACCATCCTCAAGGAAGAGGGGGAGTCGAAACAGGCGGCCAATATCTGTTTCGAAATCGCCAACATCCTGACCTTGCGCGGGGAACACGAGAAAGCGGCCATGTTCATCGAGGAGGGCCGGACGCTGGATCCCAGCCGCAGCGACATGTCTCTGCCCACCGGGCTTCTGAAAAGCGAAATCCAGTTTCCCGATGAGCTGGACACCTCCAATACCGGCTTCGATGTTCTGGAAATCGAGGAATCCATCGACCTGACGGATGATCTGTCGGAAATACTGATCGGAGAAGAGGAGACCGATGAGGAGGCGGCGGCGTTCTCCGATCGGCTCCGGATCGAGCCACCGGTGATTCCGGATGAGGAACCGCTGCGGCCGGCGGAGATCGATACGGACATCAGCCTGCGCCTGGAGGAGACGCTTCGTTCATTGCAAGACCTGGGCCTCAACCCCGAGGACATCGGCATGGAAAGTATTGCCCGCCCATCCTCGTCCTCCGCCCGGGAGCACAAGCCGCCGGAAGCGGCACCACCGCCGGTGGAAGCGAAAGCCGAGAAGGAAGCGGCGCCACCGCCGGTGGAAGCGAAAGCCGAGAAGGAAGCGGCGCCGGATGACCTGTGGGAGGAGGTTTCGGTCACGGAAACTCCGTCGGATACCGGAAAACGGGAATCCCTGGCCGACGGGCGGGAAGAAGCTGAAGAAATCGTGGAAGTTGAAGAAAAAGTTCAATTTAATCTGTCCGTGATCCGGCAGGAGGATGCACCGGCGCCGAAGGCACCGGAGATGCCGGTCCGCCGGGAACCCGTCTCCCGACCGGCAGCACGCCCTCCCGCCCGCGCGGCGTCCGCCGGTCTCTCGGACAAGGAACTGGAGGCGACACTCCAGGAAATCGACTTTTTCATCAAGCTCGGTTTCAAAGATAACGCCGTCGAGGAGTTGCGCAATCTTCAGGCGGGTCATCCGGATCATCCGGAGATCGTTGCCCGTCTGGAGAAGTTGGGTGCCGTGGTACCATCCGCCCCGTCTCCGGCCGTGGAAAAAACAAAGCCGGAACCCATCGCCCTGGAGGGGGATGAACAGGAGGAGATGTACAAGGGCGTTTCGGGATTCGAACAACCGGCGGAGTTGGCCGAGGAGATTCCGGCCGAAGACGTCGATATTGATCTGTTCCGCCAAAAACTGGGGCCGGAGGGGGCGAAGGCGGAGGCGCTTCCCCAGCTGGAAGAGATTGCGCCGGAGGACGTAAACATCGAGCTCTTCAATTATGTGGCCGATCAGGCCGTGGATGAAGACGCCGGTCCGCGGAGCAGTTTTGAGGCGAAAAAGAGGATGCCCAACATTTCGCCGCCGGTGGAGGAAGAGACACCGGCCGACCAGGAAGAAGAGCCCGGATCCGATGCCATCTTTGCGGAGGTCGACGAAGAGGAGTTCCTGGACAATCCTCTGCTTTTCAAGGAGAAGGCAACCTCCAAGAAAGCCCCTTCCGAACAGAAAGGGCTCTACATAACCAGTGATGAGGAGGAGAAGGCCTACGACTCGGAACAGGGTGCACCCCAGAATGTTACCACCATGCACAATATTTTTGCCGATATCGTCGAGGAAGCCAACAAAGTTTTCGCCAGCAACGTGGATGATGAAGAGGGTGACTTTGAAACCCATTACAATCTGGGGATTGCTTACAAGGAGATGGGCTTGCTGGATGATGCCATCGGCGAATTCCAGAAAGCTTTCCAGCTGATCAAGGATGAGCCCAGCTCCCCTCAATTCATCAAGGCCTGCCACATTCTGAGCGTTTGCTTTTTCGAGAAAGGTCTTTACAAGTCAGCCGTGAAATGGTGCGAACGGGGTATTAACTGTCCCGGCCATGAGGAGCACGAGTACAAAGCGTTGAAGTATGACCTGGCCCAGGCATACGAGCGTCTGGATAACGGGAAGAAGGCGCTGGAGGTCCTGACCGAGATTTACGAAGTGGATATCAACTACCGGGACGTCACGACGAAAATTGAGGAACTCCGGAAAAAAATCGGCTGATCGAGCAAATGCATGTCCTCTCCGCCCCGCCCCAATTCGTTTTTCGCGAAATATACTTTTGTGATTTATCTGATCTACTGTTTCTATGTGGGAGCGCTCATCACCGCCTTGCCGTGGATCCCCTGGATTTGGGAGAAGAACTACTTCCTCTATCGTTTCCCCGTCATCAAACCGTTGCTCCTCAGCCCGTTTTTCCGGGGCGCCGTATCCGGTCTCGGCCTGCTGAATATCCTGTTGGGCGTCCTGGCCATCTGGAATCGCAAGCGGCACTGACACCATGAAACCCTTGCCGCCTATGCCGATTCTCTACCATATTTCCGCCGGAACCGCGCCCGCGGACCAATGTCCGGAACCGTGTTTCTCCAACCTGGCAGCGGCGGGAGTGCCCTTGCTGCAACTTCGGGAACCATCGCTGCCCGCGAGGGATATCGTGGAGTTGGCCGGTCGGCTGCGTCGGCGGTGTCTCTTCGAGGGGGTCCGTATCCTGCTCAATGACCGTTTCGATATCGCGCGGGGGGCCGGTGTGGACGGCGTGCATCTGCGGTCGGGCAGTGTTCCGGTGAAAAGGGTGCGGGAGTTGGTGGGGCCGGATTTTGTCATCGGCTGTTCGGCCCATGAGCTGGCCGATGTCCGGCGTGCGGAAGACGGCGGTGCGGATTTCGTGGTGGTGGGTCCGGTGTTCCCAACCCCTTCGAAGCGTGGCCACCCCGGTCTGGGCCTGGAACACCTGCGGCGGATCCGGCGCCAATCATCCATCCCGATCCTTGCCTTGGGGGGCATCCGGATCGCCAATGCCGCCGCCGTCCTGGACTGCGGCATCCAGGGCCTGGCCGGTATCCGCTTTTTTCACGACCGGCAGGAATTGGCGGCCATCCAGGCGTTGGTAGCCCAGCGACAATCCAGCGCCGGCGCTGCTTGTCAGGCCGGCCAGGACTCCTGCCCGTAGACCGCGTCCCAGTATAGGTACTCATAGCGGCTGGCCGTTACAAACATCTCACGCAGAGGCCCGTAGGGATACGTCCGGGTCACCTCGTCCACCAGGGCCGTCAACCGGACCACCAGCTGCTGGTATTCGTCGGTACCGTAAACCGACGCCCATTCCCGATACAGGGGCTGGGGATTCTCTCCGAGGCGTGTTCGGTGATGTTCGGCGATGGCGGCATACGTCCAGAAACAGGGCAGGGCCGCTGTCAGCGACTCCGGGAACGGCTTCAGACAACTGGTGGCCAGCAGGAACGAGCGGTAGGAAAGATTGGCCGGGATGGGTTCCACGGCCGCCGCCTCGACCACAGTATAGCCGAGTTTTGTCAGGAATTGCTCATAACTCTGGAGCTCACTCACCGCCTCCAGGTGGGCGATTTCCAGAACGCGGCGCCGCTGATCGGCCGTTTCGGCCCGCGAGGCGATCAGGCAGAAGTTCTTGATGGCATCGACGAGATAATGATAGTCTTGCAGGATGTATAAAACGAACTTCTCGAGGGGGAGGCGGCCTTCGTACAGCTCCACTACGAAGGGATGGCGGAAGATTTTCTGCCATACGGGATCAGCGTCTTCGCGCAAGCGCCGGCTGACGTTCATGACTTCCTCCCGCTTACAACCACATAGTCTCCCCGGTCGTAACCGGGGACGGGCGGCTCCACGGCCTCGTTGGTGTAGCGAGGATGGCGGGTCAGGGTCTGCACGAATTCCAGGTTCCTGAAACCGTTTTCCTCCAGCAACTGCCGGATGTCGTCGGTGGAACACCAGTCGACGCCGGCCATGAATTTCAGGGGATAGGGCGCGGGCGGCGCCGTCTTGGGATCATGGTAGCCGCGCCGGTAGGCCAGGTCGTACATCAGGGCGTAGGAGCCTTCCCGCGGCAGGTAGGAGATGACGATGGCGCCACCCGGTTTGAGGACGCGCCGGGCCTCGCGGATGGCCTGTCGGCGGTCCGGGACGTAACTGAGGATGGTGCCCAGGAGGACCGCGGCAAAGGATTCGTCCGGGTAAGGCAGATCCTCCGCGCCGGCGATCTTGACCTCCACGCCCCGTTGCCGGGCCAGGGCGGCCATGCCTTCCGCCGGCTCCACGCCCTGCCGGATGCCCAGCCGCTCTTCGAACAGGCCGCTGCCGACGCCGACGCTAAGGGTGTGTTCCGGATCGGAGATGAACGCCTTTTCGGCCAGCAGCTCCGATTCAAACACCGCCGGATTCCGGCGGAACCAGTCGTCGAAGTCGCCGGCTTCCTCCACGAAGGCCGACGCCCGGCCGGCGGCCAGCAAGTCCAGGTTCCGCAGGAATGGATGGCCGCGCTGTTCCAGCAGCAGAAAGGCGAAATGGTTGGTGGGACCGTGTCCCGCTCCCAGGCGCAAGGCATAGTCGATGGCCATGGTGATGTAGTCCTTGGCGCGGGCGACGGCCTGGGGTAGGGGAAGGCCCTGGCCCAGGCCAGTGGCGATGGCGGCGGACAGGGTGCAGCCGGTGCCGTGGGTGTCGCGGGTTTCGATGCGCGGACATCGGAATTCGGTGAATTCGCGGCCGTCATAGAGCAGATCCAGAGCATCGCCGGGCAGGTGTCCGCCTTTGAGATAGACGGCCGCCGGACCGAGGTCGTAGATGCGGCGGGCGGCGGCCTGCATGTCCGCCGGCGACTGGATGGTCAGGCCGGCGAGGGTTTCCGCCTCGGGGATATTGGGGGTGACCACGGCTGCCAGAGGCAGCAGTTCGCTGACCAGCGCCGCCTGCGCATCCTCCCGGATAAGACGGGCGCCGCTCTTGGCCACCATGACCGGGTCCACGACCAGGTTGGGGACATCATAATGCCTGATTTTCTCCGCGACCGTGTGGATGACTTCCCGGGTGGCCAACATGCCGGTTTTGGCCGCGTCCGTTCCGATGTCCGCCGCTATGGCTTCGAACTGCAAGGCGATAAATTCAGCGGGGACGTCGTGAATGCCCAGCACTCCCACCGTATTCTGGGCCGTCAGCGCGGTGACGACACTCATGCCGTACCCGCCCAGGGCGGCGATGGTCTTCAGATCGGCCTGGATTCCGGCCCCTCCGCCGGAGTCGGACCCGGCAATGGTCAAAATTCGTTGCAACTTCATGATGGATTTTCCTCCTCTTCCCGCAGATTTCGGAAAGGCCACAAAACAAAAAGGACATCGCCGCGGGGGGATGCCCTTTTTGTTCATGATCTCCCTGCGCTGGCATTATCCAGATCAGGTTCAAAGGGTATGATCTCAGCCTCGACGGCACCCCTGCGCATCAGTTGTCAAGGTTTAGTTTTACTTCATTTTTCATCTGGAATCAAGGACAACCGGCTGGCGGTGACGTTTCGACGGCTACCGGCCGATGGGGTCGACCGGTTCCGCCGAACTCGTTGCGGTGACCACGGGGTGAAGGGAAAGCTGATAGGGAGCACTTCCCTTGGCCGGATCCTGGATGCGAATGCGCACCTCCCGGCGCGGGTCTTCGCGGGGCAGAAGCTCGGCGGTGCCGCGGCCCTCGATGATCCGCAGACCGTAGTCCGTCGCCGGGTCCAGTCCCTCGGGCCGGGCAAAGTAGTATTTCAGCTGGCCCACGGGCCGGCCGGTGATCTTGTACGTGGTCACCTGGTTACCCGTGATGCCCACCACGACGTCATCATCCACCTGGGCGAACAACTGGAAGGATGGATCCGGATCACGGGGCGACGGATTGGCGTACACGGAGAAACGGTATGGACCGGCTCCGCCGAAAGCGGTGTCGTCTACTTCCACCAGCAGGGTAAAGGCGTTGTAGTCATCCCCCTGCCGGATGATCCGCACAGGGCCCCGGCCCCGCTCGGGAATGAGTACCACCGGGAAAACTCCGGCCTGCAGCGGCTGAAGGAAATGACACCGCACCTCCTCGACCGGACGATGACTCTCGTGCTCCACCCACCCATGCTGATCCTGGAATTTGAGGAGATCCAGTCCATCCACCCGCCCGGCCCAGGTAAAGAGCCGTTCGGACGCCGGCCGCGCCGGGGCCGGCGGCGCGCCGCCGACGGTGTCATCTTCAGTGGGCGCGGATGGACGGACACAGGCCGCGAGTGCGGTCAGGCCGATGAGCAACAGAATGCGTGCCAGCCGGCAATGGATCATATACGGTAGCCCCCGGTCGCTTTCGGATCGGGCCGCGGCCACGGCTTCCGGCGTCGCCTGAAACCCGGCGGACGGCGGTCTGGCTCAGGCCGTCGAGTGGTAGATCGCCCTCAGTAATGGATGTGGCGGATGGCTTCGAAATAGAGACGGATTTCGCGGTTGAGGGTGTCCTTCATGATCAGTTGCGGAAATCCGGCGGGTCCCTGACCCAGGCCGATCACTTCACCTTTCAGGCGACGGCCGTCCACGTGCAACACTTCAATAAATCGAATGTTCCGTTGTTCCAGATCCTCGATCAGGGGTTGCCAGTTCTGGTCCATCGCACTAATTCTCCTTTTCGGCGTTTCGTGCCGCAGGCGCAGTTACAGTATACTGTGAGTGTGGCCAAAAGCCAAATCGATTTGCGGCGAGAATATCCGACCACAAGAGAGGTCGAGCCGAAGGTGCAAATTCCAAATGAAATAGCGATCTATCTTTTTAGTTAAAGTGCTTTGAGGAGGAAGTCCTCATGCCGGATTGCTGGCCAAGCTGCTCCTCAAGCAAACGACGCTGGTGGTTGATCTGATTACATGATTCGGTTGTAGAGATTCTTGGAAAAGTATTCTTACAATGACGCTGTTTCCGAGACCGTATCTCATGGGCTTTAATGATTTGACGGCGTTTGTGTCTATCACGAAAAAACAGCACCATGTAGAAAAAGATAACAAAGACAAAAATCCCCCACATCCCTATTGTTGACATATGCGTCCCCCCGCATACCAAAATGTTGAAGTGAAAAACAGAATAGCATGTAGTGCCTGACATGTCAATAATCTGAACGAGATACTCTTGAGTATTCTATCTACAGTTGAGTGGGTGTATTTGTCTAAACGTTGATTTTAAATAGTTTGTATTCTGAGAGTTCCACACTTGGCTACTCCTCAGGAGGCTAACGGAGCATGAAAATCGTCGCCGGCGTGGCATTCGCCAAACCCGGTGTGCTCTTTTCCCGTATGTTATGGGTTGTGATGAAACATCAAGAGTGAGGTAAATCATGAAGCGATTTCACGAGTGTGTCGAACGGCCCCTGCTGCTGCTCAGCCTGCTGCTCCTGGCCGTCGGCGCCGTTATGGCGGCGCCGGAGGCGAGGCTGTTGCGTTTTCCCCATATCCAGGGGGACAAGGTGGTGTTCGTCTACGGCGGCGATCTCTGGACCGTGTCCGCCCGGGGTGGCGAAGCCCGGCGCCTGACATCTTTCGGCGAGGGCTTCGAAGTCCTGCCCAAAATCTCGCCCGACGGCCGCTGGGTCGCCTTCAGCGGCGAGTATGCCGGTAACCGGCAGATCTACGTCATCCCTTACGAGGGCGGCATCCCTAAACAGGTGACGTTCTATCCCGATGTCGGCAACATGCCGCCGCGGGGCGGTTACGACCACCTGGTCTACGACTGGACGCCCGACGGCAAGAAGATCCTCATCAAGTCCAACCGCACGCCTTACGGCGAGCGTATCGGCAAGTATTTTCTGGTGGATCCCACCGGCAACGGTGTGGAAGAGCCGCTGCAGATCCCTGAGGGCGGGCCGGCCACCCTGTCGCCCGATGGCACCAAGCTGGCTTACAGCATCATTTCCCGCGAATTCCGGACCTGGAAGCGCTATCGCGCCGGCCGGGCCCAGGACCTATGGATATATGACCTGAAGAATAATCAAATCGAACAGCTGACGGAATTTGAGGGCACCGATAATTTCCCCATGTGGGTGGGTGACCGGATCTATTTCACGTCCGACCGGGACCGCCTGCTGAACCTGCACTGTTTCGACCTGAACACCCGACAGATCCGCCATGTCACCGATTTCACCGACTATGACTGCCTCTTCCCCGCCCGGGGCGGCGACCAGATCATTTTTCAGAAAGGCGGCTACCTCTGGGTCCTGGACACTCAGACCGATGAGGCGCACCGGCTGGACATCACCCTGGCCGACGACCGGCCCGCCACCCGGCCCGTCTTCAAGAATGTCACCCGCAACATCGAGGACTACACCATCTCCCCGTCGGGGGCCCGGGCCGTGTTTTCGGCCCGGGGCGACCTGTTCACCGTGCCGGCCGAACATGGGCCGGTGCGCAACATCACTTTGTCCGAAGGGTACCGGGAGATGGGCGCCCAGTGGAGCTCCGACGGGAAGTCCGTCTCCTACCTGGCCGAAACCGATGGCTATTACGAGATTTTCATCCGGTCCCAGGACGGCTCGGGCGATCCGGTTCAGCTCACGTCGGGCAACACCAGCTGGATCCTCGGCCATGCCTGGTCCCCCGATTCCAAAAAGATCGCCTTCGTCAACATGCAGAACGAGCTGCTGCTGCTGGACGTTCAATCGCGTGAGGTGACGAAGATCGACAGTTCCAGCAAGAACCGTATCCAGGACGGGCAATGGTCGGCCGACAGCAGCTGGATCGTTTACTCCAAGATGGCCGACAACAATATCATGCGTATCTGGGGCTATTCCCTGGCCGACGACAAGACCGTGCCCCTGACCAGCGCGGTCTTTTCGTGCTATTCGCCCAGCCTGGACCCGGAGGGAAAATACCTCTATTTCATCTCTGCCCGGGACTTCAACCTGCGGGAGCGGGATTTCTCCGCCACTATCTACGCCGCAACGCTGCGGTCCGATGTGGAGTCGCCCCTGGCGCCCCAGTCCGATGAGGAGAAACCGGCGGCGGAGAAGAAAGCGGCGGGCAAAGCGGCGCCCGATGAGTCCGCGGCCAAGGTGGAAAAGAATACGGCTGACGAAGGCGCGCCGGAGAAGAAAGAAGCCGCCGCCGAAAAAACTCTGGTGATCGAGGCCGAAGGCATGCCCGACCGGGTGGTGGCCCTGCTGACGGAAACCGGCCGCTACCGGCAGCTGCAAGCCGTCAAGGGCGGCGTGGTCTTCCTCAAGGGGGGCGACCTGCAGCAGTTCAGCCTGGAAAAACGCAAGGCCGTCACCATCACCAAGGGTGTGCAGTCGTATTCCCTGACGACGGACGGCAAAAAGGCCCTGATCCACCGTGGGCAGGACTATTTCATCATCCCTATGAAACCGGGGGTGGATCCCAATGAAGGCAAGCTCAACCTCGGCGGTATGGAGATGCGCATCACCCCGCTGGTGGAATGGCGGCAGATCTATTCCGACGCCTGGCGCATCATGCGCGACTGGTTTTACGATCCCAACCTGCACGGCGTGGACTGGCCGGACATCCATGACAAGTACGAGGTCATGCTCCCCTACCTGGCCCATCGTGCCGACCTGGATTTCCTCATCGGCGAGATGATCAGCGAGCTCAACGCCGGTCACACCTATGTCTTTCCCGGCGACGCGCCGGCAGTGGAACGGGTGGATGTCGGTCTGCTGGGCTGTGAATTCAGCGCTGACGGAGAGTACTACCGTATCGCCAGGATCTACCATGGCGAAAACTGGGACACCCGCGCCCGCTCACCCCTCAACGCGCCTGGATTGAATGTCACGGAGGGGACGTACCTCCTGGCAGTGGACGGCCAGCCGTTGACCACGGCTGTCTCCCCCTACAGCCTGCTGCAGAACAAGGCCGGCCGGCAGGTGCGGCTGACTATCCACGACAAGCCGGCAAGAGATGGCGCCCGGGATATCACCGTCATCCCCATCCAGTCCGAGCTGCGGCTGCGCTACCTCGACTGGGTGGAGAACAACCGGGCCATTGTGGACAAACTGTCCGGCGGGCGCATCGGCTACGTGCACGTGCCCAACACCGCTTTCGAGGGCTTCGAGCAGATGTACAAGTGGTTCACGCCCCTGACGGACAAGGAGGCCCTCATCGTGGACGACCGCTACAACGGCGGCGGCTACTCGCCCCTGGACATGGCCGAGTTGCTGGCCCGTGAGCCCATCGCCTACTGGTCCCGGCGTCACCTGGACCTGGTGAGCCAGCCCTTCATCCTCAACGACGGCCCCAAGGTCATGCTCATCAACGGCTACTCGTCGTCAGGCGGCGACGCCTTCCCGTTTTACTTCCGCGAGCTGAAGCTGGGGTCCCTCATGGGCAAGAAGACCTGGGGGGGGCTCATCGGCTACGGCTATTCGCCGCGGTTCGTGGACGGCGGCGGCATGGCCGTGCCCAGCTCCGCCTTCGTCAACAAGCAGGGCGAGTGGGATGTGGAGGCCGTGGGGGTCGATCCCGACATCGAGGTATTCGATGATCCGACGCTTATCGTTCAGGGGCGCGAGCCCATGCTGGAGGCGGCGGTGGAACACCTGCTGAAAGAGCTGGAGAAGAACCCGCGCCGGAAGGTGGACACCCCGCCCCATCCCATCCGTAAGTAGCTTATATTGTTACGTTTATCGACCTGAGCCCCGGTCATTGCGGCCGGGGCTCTTTGTTGGCATGCAGCCAGTGGCGCAAGCATCCTCAGGCTCGGCGTAGTCACGCTTTGGTGACGAAGCCGGCTGCGTGCAATCCCTCAAGCTGGAAGCTTGAACTACGTGGCGCAAGCATCCTGCTTGCATGCTGTTACAACGAAATTCTCTCGCCCGTCGCGATCACCCTCCAAAGACGACGACGTTGGCTGCTGGCATCACGCGGTGGCATCTTCAACCGAACCGTGCCCATCTTTTCCTTCGCCTTTCCTCGCGGGATGCCTGGCCTGTTCCTCCGGCAAGATGCCGGAGCCACCGTTTTTAAGGAACAGATCCCCCCACCCCAGCCCCCGCGCCTGCAGCACCGCCGCCGGCGCGCAGCCGGCATGGTCGTGCAACAGGATCCGCTCCACGGTGAACGTCACGGCCAGGGACGGCGTCTCGTCGGCGTGGGCCGGGCAGGCGGCCAGGTAATGCCCCGGCCGCCCCAGCTGCACCCCCGCGTCCTCATTCCGGTCCAGCTGCGCCAGGCAACCTGGCGGCGAATGAAAAACAATTGCCAGTGGGAAACATGAACACCGACGGGGGCGTCCCCTCCATTTTCCCGGCGACGGGTAGTGTTGCGCTGCCGCTTACCGCGGATCGTAGCGCAGGAAGGCCGTGAAGCCGAGGGTAAAGGCGCCGAGGGTGAAGAGGATGAGCAGGGCGCCGTCCAGCAGAGTCCGGTCCAGGGCCGTGGCAAAGGCGTGCCCGGGCGGCTGGAAGCGGGGCAGGCCGCTGGTGTCGATGGCGCCACGGTCGCGGGGCCGCTGAAAATTCACCTTGCCGTCGCGGACCGAGATGGTGAACATGTTGCTGTCGCCC
>JAFGRT010000007.1 GCA_016935015.1 Acidobacteriota bacterium
ATCTCCTTCTTCATTTCGAAAATGTACATTTGTTCCGCCTTCCGGCAGAAGGCGTCTACGGACGACCACCCCGCCCGCCGGGTGCGGGAACGTATTTACACTTGTCCGGCGTTGCGCTAAAATAGGATCAACTGTTTCCGATGGTATGTTGTTCCGGGGCTGAGCGGATTCGCTTCTGACGTCCTTTCCGACAGGGTCAGATGTGAGGCACCCTCCGGGTGGCTGAACACGGTGTACCTCCCTCCTGGCCAGCTCACCCCATGACGGCGGCTGTGAGCGACATCCTGGCCCGGCCAGCCGTGTGCGGCGATAGTTCATGCCTGGAGGAGAGGTCTTATGCGCAATTGTCTTACGCTCCTGCTTACCCTGATGCTGCTGGTCCCGGCAATCCAGGCCGAGACAGGGATCTGGACCACCAATGGCCCTTTCGGCGGCCTTATCCTGGATACGGCGGTGGATTACCAGACCCCCAACGTGGTCTATGCCGCCTCCTTCGGCGGCGGGGTTTTCAAAAGCGCCAACTGGGGCCGCACGTGGTTTGCCGTCAACACCGGCCTGACGGATCCCGATGTCATGAGCCTGGTCATTCATCCGGTCCATCATGAGACGCTGTTCGCGGGCACCGGCAGCGAGGGCGTCTTCAAGAGCACCGACGGCGGGAAAACCTGGTTTAGCGTGAACGACGGGCTCTCCGGCACCGAGTTCTACGCCCTGGCCATCAATCCCAGATACCCCAACGTCATGTACGCCGGCAACCTCAGCTTCGGCGGGGGGATCTATAAATCCGTCAACGGGGGCGATTCCTGGACGTTCTCCAGCACCGGGCTGACCAGCGAATACATCACCAGCCTCACCATCCATCCCGAAACGACCAGCCTGATGTTCGCCGGCACCCACGACCAGGGCGTCTTCCGCAGCGCCGACGCCGGCGCGACCTGGACACCGGTGAACAACGGCCTGGCCCATACCAGCGTGTGGGCCGTCCTGACGGACCCGCGGGATCCGCAGGTCGTCTATGCCGGTTCCGAAGGCGGTGTCTACAAAACCAGCGACGGCGGCGACAGCTGGGTGAATGTCACCAGCGGTCCCTTCGCCGGCACGATCCTGGACCTGGCCTTCGCCGCCGAGTCGTACGACACCCTCTATGCCGCCGGCTGGAGCGGCGTTGGCCGCACTTCCGACGGCGGCGCTTCATGGGAGTTCACCAATAATAATCTGACCAGGATCGGCATCTTCTGCCTGGGGGTCGATTCGCGCGAACCCGGCACTCTCTATGCCGGCAGCTGGGGGGACGGCATGTACCGCACCGCCGACGGGGGCGGTCACTGGATCGCCACTTCCACCGGTCTGTCCGGCACCCGCGTCAATTGCCTGGTGCTGGATCCGCGTATGGACCAGACCGCCTACGCGGGCATCGTCGGTGGCGTCTACCGCACCCGTGACGCCGGCCGGAGCTGGTTTTCCTGTCCCACCATCCATGGCCAAAACGTGCTGGCGCTGGCCATCGACCCCGACACGCCGGAGCGGCTCTATGCCGGCACGCTGTCCAGCCTGTTCCGCAGCACCGACGGTGGCGATACCTGGGCGACGGCGGCCACCGGCCTGCCCCAGCAGTACGTTCGCAGCGTGGTCGTCAATCCGGCCGCACCGCAGGTGCTCTATACCGGCGTCTCCGCCCACGGCACAGTCGAAGCCGTGGTCTACAAGAGCGTCGACGGCGGCGACACCTGGCAGCCGTCGGGCGCCGGCCTGCCCGCCAAGAATGTCATGGTCATAGCCGTTAGTCCGCTGGACTGTCGGGTGTTGTATGCGGGTCTGTGGGGGGGCGGCGTGTACAAAAGCCTCGACGCCGGGAACGCCTGGTTCGAAGCCAACAACGGTATCCCCAATCTGGAACCCGTCGCGCTGGCGGTGCATCCCCAGACCGACGGCGTGGTCTATGTCGGCACCAACGGCAACGGCGTGTACAAAACCATCAACGGTGGTGAAAGCTGGTTTGCGGTGAATACGGGGCTGACCGATCTGCTGGTGAACAGCCTGGCCATCGATCCGCTGCAGCCCGAAGTGCTCCTGGCCGGTACATACAACCACTGTTACCGCACCGAGAACGGCGGCGCCAGCTGGGCCCCCCTCAGCCCGGTGTTCGAGGAAGCCCTGGTGCCGGGTGTGGCCCTGGGCCGCCACACGCCGCGCACCGATTATGTGGGCACGGGGGGTGGCGTATTCGCCAGCAGCGAGAACAGCGACATGGTCCAGGTGTACTACCGGGCACCGGCCACCGTGGGCGTGGACGACACCCTGGCCTCCCAAATCCTGCCGGCGGCCAGCCTGGTCATCGCGCCGGGACCGGACAGCCTGCCGGACGTTTCGCCCGCCGAGCCGGCCCTCATCGAGATCGGACTGCCGCCCGGTGTGCTGCTGAGCCAGACGCTGGCCACCGGCGACCTGGCCGATTTCGATCTGCAGCCGGCGGGCAAATATCTCCCGCCCCTGGCCGTAGCCGAATTCGGTTTTGACCGGGCGGCCTCGACCTACAAACCGGTGGCGGGTACATTCGCCAATCCCGAATTGGGGCCCCAAGCCGTGCAGCTGTTCCGCTATGTGGCCGGCGAGGACCGCATCTGGATCCGGCTGACCCAGAGCACCAGCGACTGGACCGCCGGCACCGCCGGAAATTTTCTCGCGTTCGCCATCGGCCTGGGGGCCGGGGTCTGGCCGCCCACGGAAAACAGCAACTGGGGCGTGACCGGGTTGTACCGGCAGGAGAATTCCCAGTTCTTCGCGGACCTGCGCGACTACGATACGGCTTCAAAAGAGGGCGATTTTCCGGTTACCGTCCAGGTGCTGTCCCAGACGACCGGCCAGCCGCTGTCCGTGCCGGTGGAGCCCGACGCCGTCAACCTGTTCCAGCTGGATCCCGGGCAGGCCGTGGATCTTTATCCGGGTCTGCAGGCCGGGGCGGTCATCACCGATTTCACCACCGCCGACCTGGACGGCGACGGCGGCGAGGACATCGTCACCATCGACGGTGAACGGGGCCGCCTCTTCTGGTCCCTGCGCCTGCGTGACGACCTGTCGGACCAGCGCTGGTGGCGGGATTTCCCGGGTAGCCGGCTGGTGACGGTGGAAGCCACCGAATTCACCGGCGACGGCCGGCCAGATCTGCTGGTCACCGACACCGCGGGCAGCCTGCACCTGATCCCCTGGGAAAACCTGTGGGGGATCGGGAAATCGGCGGCGGCTCCGGTGCCGGAAAGAACCATTGCCGTCCCCGGCACGGTGACGGCGTCCATCATGCAGGATGTGGATGGCGACGGGGCCAAGGATTACGTCTACACCGACAGCGACGCCAACTCACTCAACGTGACGCACGGGCAGGCCTTTTCCCTGACCGAATCCACGCCGTCGGGCGTCGGACCGGTAGCCCTGGCGGCGGGCGATTTCAACGGCGACACCTGGCCGGATGTGGCGGTGGCGAACGACGTCGCCGGTTCCGTTTCCGTCTTTCTGAATGACGGCACCGGCCAGTGGACCCGCCAGGATTACGCCTACAGCGGCAGCCAGCCGGCCGATATCGAAACGGCCGATTTCGACCGCGACAACCACGCGGACCTGGCCCTGGCCCTGGCCGGCAGCAAATCCGTGACTGTCTGGAAATCGGCCGCGACCGGCGCGTTCAGCCCGGCTCAGGGGCAGACCCTCTATTTCCAGAATCCGCCGTCGGCCATCCAGGCCGGCAATTTCGACGGTCTCCACGGGCCGGATCTGCTGGTGGCCTTCGCCGACTATCACAAGCTGGCCCTCTGCCTGTCCGACGCGACGGGCCAATTGAGCTACGCTTACAGCATCAACACACTGGGCGACCTGGAGCTGGACGCATACAATCATCTCACGTTGACGGAGAACAATGTCCTGTCGGTGGCCGGCGGCACCGGTTTCGGCGGCGTCTGCTCCATCAGCGGCGTCGCCGCCATTGCCGACCAGCCCTTCAACCTGGTGCATTTCCCCCGCAGCCGGGACCTGTCCTTCTCCATCGTCAATCTGGACGAGAAGACCGCCCTGCTGAACCTGGAGCTTTACGACGACGACGGCACGCTGCAGCAACATGTCACGGCCACCGTCGAGCCGGACCGGCAGTTCGCCCGCTACCTGACCGACAGTCAGCTGCTGGGCGCCGCCGCCGATCATCCTCGTCGCTGGGCCCGGGCCTTCGTGACCCAGGCCGACACCTACGGTTTCTGGCTGGCCAACGAGAGCAGCACCCTGACCTATCTGGACGGGCTGCCCCTGCCCGATATCCGGGACGCCGGCACCGTCTTCGTGTTGCCGGAGACGCCGGTGGGGGGGGGCGACCAGGTGCAGGTCACCCTGATCAATCCGGCCCAGAATCCGGCGGCGGTCCGGGTGATGCGGGTGGGGGGCGGACAGGAGCTGGCCTCATGGTCCCTGACTCTCGCCGGCCGGGCGCGCCAGGTGTTCGACGTGGCCGTGCGCTTCCCCGGCATCGGTGCCGATGAATTTCTCCTGGTTCAGTCCGATACGCCCATCGTCGCCGACGAGCTTTTCGGGGACGAGGAGCGTCTGGCCGCCCTGGCGGCGCTCCCCTTCACGACCAGCGTGACCTGGCTCTGCTGTCCGCACGTGGCGGTTGGCGACCTGGGGGCGGAGTACGAGACCAGCCTGTCCCTGGTCAATGCCATGGCCCAAGCCATGACGCTCGATCTTTATCTCCTCGATGAGGACGGCATCCCGCTGGCGCAGCGGCTGGATCTGCCCCTCGGCGGCTGGAGCAAGGTCCGTCTGGACGTGGCGCAGCTGTTCGGCCTGACGCAGCCGACCACGGGCCACCTCCTGGTCCTCAGCGACGAAGCGGCCCTGTTCGGAGGGACGGTCACCTTCGGCGAGGCGGACGACGGGCGGTTCATGTCCAGCCTGCCCTTGCTGTCAGAAGCGGGCGGCCGGTTTCTCGTCGGCCATATCGCCAACGGCACCATGGGCGGGATGACCTTTTTTACCGGCGTCAGCATCGTCAACCTGAACGAGGCGACGCGGAGCGTCCGTCTCACCGCCTACCACCAGGATGGCTATCAGCTGGCCCAGACCACCATGGACGTGGCCGGGCGCGGCCGGGAGATCTTCCTCCTGGATGACCGGCTGACGGGCCTGACGGACATTTTCGGCGGCTATCTCATCGTCGAGACAGTGTCATCGCCGACAGACGATCTGCTGGTGTTTGCCCTGTTCGGCAACAGCACCCTGGAGTTCCTGAGCGCTGTCGCCGCCCGGAAGCTGGAGTGATCCGGAACGTGGCGTGCTCGCGCTGGCTTGCCCCGGCCGGGTATGGGGGTACCCCGGGTTTGCCAACCCCGGGGGAGTATTCATGTAAGATGTAATGATTTTTGGATGGCGGCTCATTGGTGTTCGGGTGATCGACGGCCGCTTTCGTCCACTTCGCCGGGCGGGACTACGCCGGGTCAAGGCGGCGAATAACGCCACCGCCGGACTTGCCCCGGCGGAAGCGAGGACTGAATGCCAGCAAGTACGACCTTGTCAATAGTGGCCCCCACCGGTCTTGCGCCGGTGGGGCCATGTCTCTTTGTTCAGGTGATGAACGGGCAATAGACGGACGGCGTTGTTCAGGGCAACCATCTCTGGCCACCATCCTGTTCATCGTATGCGGAACGTATTGGGAGAACATCGCCCCACCGGCGCAAGGCCGGTGGTGGCGGTGAGCACCGGGGGCGTCCAGCTGGCTGTCAGTCATGGCCCCGCCGGCGCAAGGCCGGCGGTGGCCTGCCTCTATAACCCGCGACTGCCGGGCGCGGGGCGAACGGGCGAACGAACGGCTGATGGTTGCGCGCCTG
>JAFGRT010000062.1 GCA_016935015.1 Acidobacteriota bacterium
CGTTTCGTGGACTGGGCCAAGGTCAGCAAAATCAGTCTGGACAAGGAAAATCTGATCCTGCACACTGGCGGCGATGCCATTAGCGTGGATCTTGGAGGATTGCTGGAGGATCCGGTCTGGATCCTGGACCGGGCCCTGGCTTGGCGGTCGTCCCGGACCGGTGAAGGAGATCGTCTTCAGGCCACGGCGCAAATCGAAAAGCTGCAGGCTGAACTGGCGGATGTCAGCTGTACGGCCTGTGGTGGCCGATTGCCGGTGGAATTGGGCCAGGAGAGACTGGTCTGCGGTTTCTGCGGCGGAACCAATGTCCTCAAGGAAGAGGTGAAGAACTCGCTGCGACGTGTGGGCGAAGTCGTCCGAAATCTTCCGGCGGCCCATCGGCAGGTGCACAAGCAGTCGCTGCGACGCTACATGACCGAGGGGGCGGGGATTCGCCGGCGCATGGTCTGGGCCGGTGGTCTTACGGCCGCCGTCATGATCCTGTTCGCGATCATCGATGGGATCAGCACCTCCCTGAACCAGAGTGGTTTCGCCATGAATCTCCGGTTCACCGTGGGGATGAGCGTGTTGGCCGCCCTGTCGCTGGCAACCGGTCTGTTGCTTTCCTATGCCACCCGCCGGGTGGCCCTTTCTTATGCCTTGCCCATGCAGGCCATTCCACCGTTGGATCCGGGCGGGGCTGCCCGATGCCGGTTGTGCGGAGCCGACTTGCCGGAAAAGGGAATCTTGCGCCGGTGCGAATACTGTGGCACGGACAGTATCGTCACCGGAGCCCGCTTGGCCAGGGTGGAACGCACGGCCCACCAGGCTCTGGAGCAAGCCCGGGCAGCCGTGGAGCAGAGCACGGAGGGAGCCGCGAGGGTGCTGGACAAGGTGGCCGGCAATCTGGCGGCATTTGCCAACCTGCAGTTTTTCTGGCTGCACATCCCCATCCTGGTGGCCCTGGACGGTTATCATGGACCGCTCCGGATTACCGGCATCTGCGTGGCCGTTATTCTGGCCAGCCTCATCGCGGGATTTGTGGGAATCCGGTGGCTGCAACGGGAACAGCAAGCCGCATTGGAATGAGGTATTGATCCATGGCTCAGGATATCCGGCCGCCGTTTCGATGACCGGGCGGATCCCGCAGCAGCGGCGAAACCCGCGGCAACGCTCCTCGCCGTCTTCCGGGTCATTTGGGCCGGGCTAGCGACAGATCTCCTCCTAGCGGGTCAGGGCGTATGACAGTGCCTGCAGATCGCCGGCCGTCAGCGAACCGTCCTCGTCGACATCGGCCACCAGGGCCGGGGCGCCGAAGGGGAGGGCGCCGGGCGGCAGGTTGCCGGCCGGCGCGTGGGCCAGGATCACCAGGTCCGTGACATCGACGGTGTGGTCGACGTTCAGATCGCCGTTGTGAATGTTCACCCCGGCGCCGGCCGGATAATGGAAGTTGCCGCTATGATGGTGATCGTGACCGAAGGTCGGCCAGTCGGGCCCGTCGCCGCCCAGGATCAGGGCAGCGGCCTTCCCCCAGTTTTGATTTCGGGTATCGTAGTAACCCCGGCCGTACACGCCGAATACGTCGCGGATGCCGTTACCGTCGAGATCAGCCGCCACCGGCTGGAAATCCATATCGGTTTCGGGTGTCGGGGAGAAGGCATGAGCGAACAGCTCTGCACCGGTCCGGCCGGAATAGACGTGGATGGAGGGGGCGCCGGTGGCCACCAGAATATCGGGGCGGCCGTCGCCATCGAAATCGACGAGAAGCGGTCCGCGGGTGCAGGAAGCTGGCAAAGCGAAGGTCAGCCCTGGTACGCCATCGGCGTCGAAACACGTGATGCGGTTGCCGGCCGTGACGATGTCCAGCCGGCAGTCGCTGTCCAGATCACCCATGGCCGTGGGGCCGAAGATGTACGGCTCCCCGGCCACCGGTCTGGACCAGAGAATATGACCATTCCGGCCGTTGATGGCCCACAGTGTGGCCGAATAATCGCCCACGGCCACGTCCGGGGTGCCGTCACCGTTCAGGTCGCCGCAGGAGCCGGCGTGATAGGTCCAGTCGCCGATGGTGGCCTCCCAGTTCAGCGAGCCGTCCCGGCCGCTGAAGGCCCGGACCTTGTTATCGAACCAGGTGGAGACCACCACGTCGGGCAGGGTGTCGCCGTCCTGATCGAACAGCAGGGGCGCGCTCTGGTAGCAGCCGCCCATGGCCGCTCCGCCGTAACTGCAGGAATGGAGGTCGGTGACGAAAATGATTTCAGACCCGTCCGGAAGACCCGTCATCAGACAGCACAGACAGAGAGCCGTCAGAAGACGTGATAGAGCGGACATTCCTCCTCCTTTCCGGGCGATTTCAGCTCGTGGTTTTTCTATTCAGATGGAGGGATTATACCGCAGGGTCATGTCGGCCGCAACGTTGCGCCGACGGTTCATCTTCAGCGGTGATGCCCTTCCCGGTGATGGAACATCAGGGAACGAATCAGGGAAGTAGCCAGGGCCAGCAGGGTGAGGGGGACGACGACAAACCAGAGGATGGTATTGAAGACGGGCAGGGCGTCATGATGGGTGGAGGCCAGGAACAGGTAAAGGATATAGAGGAGATAATAGAACAGGAAGAGAATACCCTCGGGGCGCGAGATGCGGTAATCCGAAAAGAAGATGGGCAGGCAAGCCACGGCGGCGGCGATCATCACCGGCAGATCCACGCCCAGGGCAGCCGGAGAGATCGCCAGGCCGCCGGGAGCGATGGCAGCGGAAAAACCGAGAACGGCCAGGATGTTGAATATGTTGCTGCCGACAATGTTGCCTACGGCGATGTCTCGCTCACCACGGACGGCCGCTAGGGCCGAGGTGGCCAGTTCGGGCAGGGACGTGCCACCGGCGACCACGGTCAGACCGATGATGAGCTCGCTGATGCCCAGGGCACGGGCGACGCTGGTGGCGCCGTTGACCAACAGATCCGCCCCGACGATCAGCAGCCCCAGGCCGGCGATGGTCAGAACGATGTTCAGCAGTATCCCCTGCCGCGGCGGCGGGACGGCAGCGCCGTCGGCCACCGGTTTTTCATGTCGTTCACGCAAAAAACAGGAGGCCAGGTAGGCGGCCAGCAAGATGACCAGCAACCAGCCCTCCCAGGTGTCCAGATGTTGGTTCAGGCCCAGAACCCAAATCAGCAGCGACAGGCCGACCATGATGGGCACGTCGGTGCGAATCAGCCGCCGCGTCACCGCCAGGGGGGTGATGGCGGCCGATAGGCCCAGAATCAGCAGGATGTTGACGATGTTGCTGCCGACCACGTTGCCCAGCGAGATGTCATTGCCGCCGTTGCCGTGCAGGGCCCCGCTCAGGCTGACGGCCAGTTCCGGGGCACTGGTGCCGAAGGCGACGACGGTCAGGCCGATGATAACGGGTGGAATGCCCAGGACCGCGGCAATGCGTGACGACCCGCGCACCAGCAATTCAGCACCACCCAGCAGCAGGATCAGTCCGCCCACAACACGGAACCAGTCCAGCTCGCTCATGTGATGTTCCTCCCGTTCGACATTTGTCCGGCCTGCGTCCGCTGCCCGCCGGCCGACGGGGCCGGCGGGCACGATATGAGATGCGGGCGGCGGCGGGTAGGTCCTGTAAATCCGCTTATCGACGGCCCAGTAGCAGAGTCAGCAGGCTCTTGGCGGTGTGCAGGCGGTTTTCGGCTTCGTCGTAAATGATGGAATTGGGGCTGTCCAGCACTGCGTCGGTCACCTCCCGCCCGCGGTCGGCCGGCAGGGCGTGCATCACCCGGGCGTCGGGACGGGCCAGGGCGAAACGCCGTTCGTCGCAGATCCAGTCGCGGTGGCGTTCCAGGTTGTTCCTCATCAGATACCGGTGCGGCTCGTCGTCGGTGAAGTCGGGGATATGGGCGAAGCCGCCCCAGTTTTTGGGAATGACGATATCGGCGTCGCGCAGGGCGTCTTCCATGGTTTCGGTGAAGGTTAGCCGGCATCCGTTTTGGGCGGCGTGCTGCTGCGCCCGGGCGACGAGATCGGGCTGCAAGGGGAATTCGGGCGGATGGGCCACGACCACGTCCATCCCGTAGCGGGGAAAGAGCAGGATCTGCGACTGGGGGACCGACAAGGGCTTGGCATGGGAGGCAGCATAGGCCCAACTGATGGCGACCTTCCGTCCTCGCAGATCAGGTCCGCAGTGCTCGCGGATCGTCATCAGGTCGGCGATAGCCTGTAACGGATGATAGACGTCATCCTGCATGCTGATGAGGGGGATGTCGGCGTGTGCGGCGATATCGTTCAGGTATCGGTTGCCGATGCCATAGAAGCAGTTGCGGATGGCGATGGCCTCGCCCATCCGCGACAGGACCTTGGCCGTATCCCGCGGCGTCTCCCCATGGGAGATCTGCATCTTTTCGGCGGTGAGGTCGTGGGCATGGCCGCCCAGCTGGGTCATGGCCGCCTCCATGGAGTTGCGGGTGCGGGTGGATTGCTCGAAGAAGATCATGAACAACGTCCGGTTCTTGAGCCAGTCCAGCACTTCACCGGCGGCTCGCCGCCGTTTCAGTTCGTCGGCCATATCCAGCACCGTGTCGATCTCGGTGCGGCTCCACTGGTCGAAGGTGATGAGGTGCCGTCCGAATAGGCTGGTCATGAGCGCTTTCCTTTCCATCTAAAGATTGAGGGGCAGCGAGGCGTAAAATGCCGCCGCCGGCACCAAATGGTCCAGCGGGGTCCATTCGTCGGGCGCGTGGGCCTGAACTTCATGGCCGGGTCCATAGCCGATGGCCGGGATGCCGTGGGTGCCGCAGGTGACCACGCCGTTGGTGGAAAAAACCCACTTGTCCACCACCGGCATGCTGCCCGTCACTGCCTGGGCGGTCTTGACGGCCGCCCTGACCAGCGGGTGATGGTCCTCGATCATCCAGGCGGGGAAATACTGCTCCTGCCGACGAAGCAGCCCGGTGCAAGTGCGCCACTCGGTGACCGGGACCGTCACCGCGTCGGCCGGACCGACGCAGGCGGCGATCTCGGCCAAGGCGGAGTCCCGGGTTTCGCCCCAGGTCAGGCGGCGATCGATGTGCAGGCGGGCGCCATCGGGAACGGCACACAGGGAAGGGGCCGACGAGGAGAACTCCGTCACCACCAGGCTGCCCTTGCCCAGGAAGGGATGGGCGGGCAGGCGTCGATGCAGATCCTCCAGGGCCAAAACGGCCCGGGCGGCCTTACTGACGGCGTTGTCGCCCCGTTCCGGCGCCGATCCATGGGCTGAGACGCCGCGGAAGGTGACGTCCATCTCCATACGGCCGCGCTGGCCGCGGGTGACATGCAGGGACGTGGGCTCGGTGAACACAACGAAATCGGGCCGCAGCCGTTCCTCGGTCAGCAGATGTGTCCAGCACAAACCTTCGCAATCCTCCTCCAGGACGGTGAAGGTGAAGTACACACTGAAATCTCCCCGGTAATCCAGCTCGTGCAGGATCCGGGCGGCGGTGATCATGGCCGCCGCGCCCCCCTTCTGGTCGGCGGCGCCGCGGCCGTACAGCCGCCCGCCGACTATCTCTCCGGAAAAAGGAGGTCGCGCCCATTGACCGGGATCGCCGGTCTTGACCGTGTCCACATGGGCGTCGAAGGCCAGCACGCGCGCACCGTTACCAACACGGGCGATGATGTTGCCGAAGCCGTCCGGCCGGACTTCGGGCAGGCCCATGCCGGTCAGGAGTGTTGCGATATGGTGGCAGACGGCCGCTTCCTCGCCGCTGAAGGAGGGGATGCGCACCAGTCCGGCCAGGGTTTGGGCGGTAAAGTCGGCGTATTTTTGAGCCAGTTCTCTGATTTGAAGTTCCATGATCGGTTACAGTCCTTTCCGGAAAATGGGTGAATACTGAGTCGGACCATTGGACGAATGCACGTCTGTCCGCAGGGCTTCGGCAGCCGACGGATCATCCGGCCGGATGCCGGGCCGTCTGTAACGAAAGCGCGTCGAAGCGACAGAAATCCTGGCAAAAACCACAGCCGATGCAGCACTGCGGGTCGATGACGGCTACGGTGCCGGGCATGCTGATGGCTCCCTGGACGCAACGGTTCAGGCACGCCTTGCAGCCGGTGCAGTGAGATTCGTCCACCGTCATGCGGGCCGTCCGGTCCAGGGGAGTACTCTCCGCCAGCCGCCGGGTGTACAGTCCGCGGATATCGGCCAGTCCGGCGTAGCCATGCTCGTCCAGCCAGCTCGCGCATTCTGTCGCGATCTTGCTGTAGACGGCGTTCCCTTCGCGAATGGCCGCCGAACATACCTGGACGGCCGTGGCGCCTGCCATGACGAATTTGATGACGTCCGTGCCCCGGCCGATACCGCCCACCCCGATAACCGGCTTTTCCTGGATGGTGGCCAGGCGATGGACGATCTGCAGGGCAATGGGTTGCAGTGGCGGACCGGACAGCCACCCCTGACCGCCGGCCGAACCCAGCAGCGGCCCGCCCGTCTCGATATCCAGATCCAGGACCGGTCCGTAGGAATTCACGGCCACGAAGGCGTCCACGTAAGGTTGCACCGCCTCGGCCAGGGCCTCGATCTCGGGGCAGCCAGGCGAAATTTTCATCCAGATGGGCACCCTGACCTTTGCCCGCAGCGCCCGGGCCACGGCGAGAAGGGGGGCCATTTCCCGGCCGGTGTAGTGGGTGGAAAACTCGATGGCGGCCGGCGAAAACTCTTTCTCCACCCATGGACCCAGCTCGGCCACGTCGGCGGCGCTATAACCGATGGAGACGACGAGCGGCACACCGGCGTCCTTGACCACCCGGCATTCCGTCAGGATTTCCTTGGGCGGACACTCGGCCCAGGTCTCGCAATTCATGAGGCCGGTGCCCGCCGTCCGGCGGATGGTGGGGCGCGGATCGGCCGCGGGCCGGACCGAGACAGTTTTGGTGACGATACCACCCGCACCGCCGGCTACAGCGGCCTGCAGCTGCGCGCGTGTCCGGATCTGCGGCCCGGCGGCCGTCAGCACCGGGTTAGCGAACTCGATGCCGTTGATGGTCACACGGATATCAGCCATAATACCTCTCATGTAACCGGACGGCGACAGCCCGGGCCTCCCGGCGCAGGGCCGTCTCATCCAGGAAGGTGACACGGCCTTCGCGGAACAGAATGCGGCCGTCGGCCAGTGTCAGAAACATGGGACCGCCCTGTGCTCCGAAGATCAGATGGCCCAGCAGATTGTCAGGGCTGACAGGCGTGGCTGGAATGTAGTCGGGTACGGCCACGTCGGCCCGGATATCAGGGCGGAAGCGGCCGGTATCGGGGAAGAACAGTTCCTGTACCCGGTACCGCTCGGCGAAAACGTTGGCCTGGAGATCGGTCCACGATTCGTCCTGGTCACGGCCGAGCAGAAAATGGGCCCGCAGCGTGGCGAGCATGTCGCAACCCATGCCGTCGGTACCCAGCACGTATGCCGGCATACGGCGACGGACCATGTGGCCGACGCGGTTGTTGGCGTTGGATTCGGGATTGGTGACGATCACCGGTCGGATCTCCGCCACTCGCTCATAATCCCGCTCGCTCAGGTGAATGGCATGCACCAGAAGGGAGCGGGAAGACAGCAGGCCGAAGGCAGCCAGCCGATCCGCCGGTCCGGCGAATCCAACCGTCCGGCAGTGCTCCAGATCGGCGGCGTCTTCGCCGCAATGGACATGAATGGGCAGGTCCGCCGGCTTCCGGTCGGCGATACGCTGCAAGGTGTCATTGCCGAGTGTGAGGTTGGCGTGAAGACCGAAGAGTCCCCTAACGGAAGGCGATGCCGACGCCTGGGCGGCGAACTCCAGGTTCTCCTCGATCTGCTCCTCCAGCGAGACGGGACCGGCCCGCTCCGACGTCTCGAAGCAGAGGGTGCCCTTGATGCCCGCCTCCGCGAAAGCGCGATGCAACAGATCCAAGCTGCCGCGGACAAATCCCATAGAGGCATGGTGGTCGAAGAGCATGGTGACGCCATGGCGCACGGCATCCGTCAACCCTACCAAAGCGGACAAGTAGACGGATTCCCGGTCCAGGGCGCCGTCCAGGGGCCACCACATGTTCGTCAGGATCCGGTAAAAATCCGGCGTGGGGCCTATGGGCGATGTTCCTACGGCCAGCGAGGAGTACAGATGATGGTGGGCGTTGAGAAAGCCGGGCATGATGAGACGGCCGTTGACGTCTATGAACTCCACACGGTCACGGCGCAGCTGAGCCGTGGGCGCCACGGTGATGATGCGTCCGTCACGGATGTGCAGCGCGCCGTCGTCCAAGAAGGTACCGGCTCCATCGGCGACCACGCCGTTACCCACGATCCATTCGCCGGATGGCCGGTTCATCGGGCACTCTCCTGACAGGGTTCCAGGCGGGGCTTGAGGAAGCGGCCGTAGCCGGGCGCGGCCGTGACACCCTCCGTATCGGTGTAGACCGTCCGGCCGCGGATCATGGTGCGCCGGATCCGGCCCTGCCAGGTTCGGTTCAGAAAGGGGTTGTTGCGCCCCTTGGAGTACATGTCCTCCGGACCGGGGTGCCAACTGGCCCGTGGATCGATGAAGACCAGGTCAGCGTCCTTGCCGGGGGAAATGGTGCCCTTGACATAGTCCAGACCGTAGCGTCGGGCGGGAGCGGTGGCGGTGATTTCCGCCAGACGCCGCCACGATATCCGATGGCGACAATAGCCTTCGGAAAAGAGGTAGGGAAGGAGTGTCTGGGTGCCGGCGATACCGGAATAGTCGGACCAGATGGACCCGGTGCGCTTGCCGGCTTCGGGGCAGGGAGCATGATCTGAGGTCACAAAATGCAGGCGGCCGTCGGCCAGCGCCCGCCACAAGGCGGTATCGTTCCCGGCCGGCTTGATGGTCGGTGCCACTTTCAGGGCGGCCCCGCGCGCCTCGAAATCGGCGGTGGTGAAGGCCAGGTAATGAGGGCAGGTTTCCCCGGTGACCGTGGTGCCGGCCAGCAGATCCAGGGCGTCGCCGGTGGCGATGTGCACGATGTGCAGGTTGCCGCCGGTTTCCCCGGCCAACCGCACGGCGGCCGCCACGGCCAGCATTTCGGCCGTTTCCGGCCGTGACAGGTAGTAATGGCGGGGCGAATCACCGGCGGCCATGAAAACCGGCGTGGCCGCCGCAACGAAATCAGCGTCTTCGGCATGCAACAGCACGGGCCGGTTGAGGGAACGGCTCAGGGACAGCAGCTCCCGCAGGCGGAATGCATCCAGCCGGCCGAACGTCTCCATGCCGGAAAGAGCGTAGCCCTTGAAACCGGCCACTATTGGCGCCATTTCTATCAGTTCATCGGGGAACGCCGGGTCGAAAGACTGGGCCGAAACACCGCCGAAAAGCGCGAAATCGCAGACGGACTGCCCCCCGATGACCGCCAGCTTGGTCTGCAGATTGGCGCGAGTGGTGACGGGCGGCACGGACGTGCAGGGCATGTCAATGACGGTGGTGACGCCACCGGCCACAGCGGCCCGGCTGCCGTGGGCGAAATCCTCGCGTTCGGTATAGCCGGGCTCGTTGAAATGAACATGTGCGTCGACGGCGCCGGGTAGGATGAAACATCCGTCAGCATCGAGGATTTCATCATCAACCGCCGGAACCTGACCGATGGCGGCGATCCGGCCCTCCTCGATCCACACGTCTGACTTGACCGGTTCATCACAGAAGGGCAGGGAGAGCCATCCGTTTCTGATGATCATACTTTGTGCCTTGCCCGGGATTTTCGGCCCGCCGGATTCGACCGTCAAGGCCCACCCGCCGCCTCGCGTCGGCGCTTCTCTTCCAACGCCCGGAAGACGCGCTCCTGGGTAAAGGGTGCCCGGAACAGGCGAACGCCCACGGCGTCAACAATCGCGTTGGCGATGGCCGGCAGGGGGCCGTTGATGGCGATCTCGCCCACGGATTTGGCGCCGAACGGCCCCGTCTCTTCGTGGGACTCCACGAGGATGGTCACCAGTTCCGGAATATCGGCGGCCGTAAAAATCTTGTAATCCCAGAAACTGGCATTGGTGGTGCGGCCGCGCTGGTCGAAGAGCATTTCCTCGCACAGGGCATAACTGATGCCGTTGACAACAGCGCCTTCCACCTGTCCCTCCGCCAGCCGTGGATGGATGGGCTGCCCGCAATCTACCGCCGAGACGAAACGGGTCACCACCACACGGCCGGTGCGGATGTCCACGTCCACTTCGGCGAACTGGGCGATAAATGGCGGCGGTGACTCGTCGCCTACGAAAGAGGCTTGGGCCTGTAACTGGACCTGATTCTGCCGGTACAGGGAGCAGGCGGCGATTTCGGCAATCGTGAGCTTACGGGTGCCGTCGGCATCCTGAACCCCGTTCCGTCGCAGATGCAGTCCAGCCGGATCCTGCTGCAGCATGGCGCCGGCCACGTCCACAATTTTTTCCCTCAGGCTTTCCGCGCACAATCGGACGGCATTCCCCGAAACATAGGTTGTGGATGAAGCATAGGCGCCCGTGTCAAATGGCGTCAAGTCTGTATCGGACGACAGGACGACGATCCGCTCCAGGTCCACCTGCAACACTTCGGCGGCGATCTGCGCCAGGATGGTGTCCGAGCCGGTGCCCAGATCGGTGGCGCCGACATGCAGATTGAACGAGCCGTCCTCGTTGAGTTTCATGGCGGCACTGGCCATGTCCACGCGGGGGATACCCGAGCCCTGCATGGCGACGGCCATACCCACGCCTTTGACCCGGTCCTTGCCGGCCGGCAGGTGCCGATCCCGTTTGGCGTACCAATCCAGGGCGGCGGCGCCGCGGTCAATGCATTCGCTCAGCGTGCAGGAGCGGATGATCTGGCCGACACCGGCCTTGCCCTCACCCAGGGCTTCGAAAACTGGCGACGTTTCTCCTGATTTGATGTGCCAAGTCTTGTAAAACTTCAGAATATCCTGCCCGGTCCGGCGAGTGATGATGTCCACCTGTTGTCCCAAGGCGAAATAACCCTGGGTGGCGCCATAGCCGCGATAGGCTCCGCCCACCGGCAAGTTGGTATAGGCCGAGCGGCCAAAGAAGCGCAGATGCTCGATTTTGTTCAGGAGCGGGAGCACCTTGGACCCGGCATTGGATAGAACGGTCAAGGCATGGCTGCCGTAGGCGCCGGTGTTCATTACGGCATCCATGGTCAGGGCCGTGATGCGGCCATCCTTGCCAACGCCGGTGGACATCCGGATTTGCATGGGGTGGCGGGTGCGTGAAGAACGGAAAACTTCGCGGCGGCTCAGCACCAGGCGGGCGGGACGCCCGTGTTTGAGAGCGGCCAAGGCGGCGAGCGGCTCGAGGAAGACTTCCTGCTTGCCGCCGAAGCCGCCCCCGATGCGGGGCTTCACGATGCGCACCCTGCCGGGCGGCAGCTGCAGCAGTCGACTGACGATGCGCCGGGCATGAAACGGCACCTGGGTGCTGGTGATAATGACCAGGCGTCCGTTTTCGTCAAAGGTGGCCAGAACGGCATGAGGTTCGAGGGCGCAGTGAGCAGCGTACTGGGTCTCGTAGTCGTGCCGTTCGACGAATTCTGCCACCGCCAGTTCCGCATCCGGATTTCCCACCTGAATCTCCACTTGGGCGGCCAAATTCTCTTCAGGACGGTATACGGCCGGGATGACGGCGTGGGCGTCCTCCGCCGCCACTTGAGGACCGTCCGCCAGCGCGGCTACCGGATCGAAGACCGGTTCCAGCATTTCGTAATCCACCTGGATCCGTTGGGCCGCCGCCCGGGCGATCTCCCGTGTCTCGGCTGCCACCATGGCCACGCGGTCACCGACGAATCGGACCTTGTGGTCGAAAAGGACCGCATCATAGGGCGAGGGCTCGGGATAGCCCTGTCCGGCGGTGCTATGCAGGATACGGGGCACATTGGCGTGATAAAACACATCCACCACGCCGTCCATCTCCTCCAGTGGGCTGAGATCCACCGCCCGGATCAGGGCATGGGCATGGGGGGAATAACAGAGAGCCAGATGCAAGATCTGGTCAGCCGTGAAATCGGCCGTGAAGCGGCCCGTGCCGGTGGCCAGCGAGAGGCCGTCGATTTTTTTCTCCGCTTTGCCGATGCTCTGGTATTCGGTCATGCTTGCCTCATTCGTCGGGCGGCGAGCCGGATTCCTTCGATGATTTTGGTATAACCGGTACAGCGGCAAAGATTACCGTCGAGGGCCCGGCGGATTTCTTTCTCGGAAGGGTCCGGATGATGACGAAGGAGATAGTAGGCGGCCATCACCATGCCGGGGGTGCAGAAACCACACTGGACGGCACCGACTTCCACCAATGCCTCCTGGATGGCGTGAGGGGCGTGGATGGTACCCAAACCCTGTACGGTGGTGATCTCCCGATTCACGGCAGCGGCGGCGAAAACCTGGCAGGAATTCACCAGCCGCCCGTCTAGGAGCACCAGGCAGGATCCGCATTGCCCTTCGGCACACCCTTCTTTTACCTCTTGATGGCCGTTGTCGCGCAGGACCTGCAGGAGGGTCGCCCGTTCCGAAAATTCCAGCAACTCGTGGCGGCCGTTGATGCGGAAGGTTCCTTCCATCGGTGTTCAGACCTCGCGAAGAATCTTTTCCAGACCTCGCTGGAGTTCGATGCCCGCCAGGCGGGCCATGAATTCCGCCGAACCGAGGCGCCGGCCGGCGAAACCGGAAAGCAGATCCGGAATGAATTCCGGCAGTTGATGAAGATGCGGTCGTTCTTCCACCAGCTGCTGCTCCAAATGCTGAAGCCGCTGGTACTTTTCCCGGGTGCCCACCAGGACGATACGGATATTTTTGAGTTGCCCGTGGATGGTTTTTTCAGCGAGGATGGTGATGGTCAGGGATGGCAGGTCGAAGCTGGTGCGGACGCCCCGATAGTAGTAAGACTCCCACTGGGCGTTGGCAAATCGGATATTCACCATGAGGGATTTTTCCCGGAGTTCGCTGCGGCCAAGGTAATCCGTGACGCTGAAATTTCCCGGATTCTGGCCGATGAGCTCCACTTCGGCTTCCAGTGCCACCAGCGGTCCCAGCAGATCGGACCAGGGCGGCGCGGCGGCGAGACTGCCGCCCAGCGTGATCACGTTGCGCAACGGTGTGGAGGCCGCGTGATGGAGGGCCTTGCCGATGATTGAATCCGGCAGCACGGAGGCCATCTTTTCCACGGTTTCGCTGTAGGTGAGCGTTGCGCCCAGGGTGGTGGACTGGCTGCTGGCATTAAAGTATCCCAGGTGCAAATGACGCAGGTCGATGAAACCACGGGTCCTGGTCATGGCTGACCGCAGCAGCATCGTGCCGCCGCCGCAGGGGATCATCCCGTCGCGCTGAACCAGGAGGGCCGCCTCTTCGGGAGTTTGTGGGTAATACCAGTTGAGAATGCTCATCACCGACCTCTTGCTTCCGTCGCCCAGCCAGCGCCTCCCGTTCGGCGGCGGGATATGTTCCGGAGCTGGCGCCCGACCAATAGAGAGATAGCCGGTCGATGCACTCTATTTTATCAGAAATAATACCAGATACTCATATAATCATCGGGATTTTCCCCGATCTTCTCCAGGCGCATGAGGTAATCCAGAATGGGCACGGATTCCGCCACATACGGGTCCCGCTCGACGATGTATTTTTCCCAGGGATGATACTCATAGACCCGTGAGCCGTCCGGTTTGATGGCCAGCAAGTCCCGGCTCTGGCGGGCCCGGATATGGTTTTTCCCCAGGCGGGGGACGTTGTACACCGCCTCGTCGGTCCGACGGATGCCGGGCAGCAGGCGGGCCTCTTCCTTCCGTTCCTGCAGAACCCGCGCCAGCGGCACCAGGTAGTCACTGGTTTCATCCTTGCCTTTGGGCACGAAGGTGTAATACGGGTCGATGCCAATCCGGCGCAGGATCATGCGCAGCGACACCGTCTCGAAACGCCGCGAGACGTAGAAGGTGAACACCTGCTGGTTGTAAATGCTGACTCCGTTCTTTTTCAGTCGGTTGGCGGCGAGAACTACATCGGGAGTGACTTCATACGCGTGCTCGAAATGGGTGATGACACAAATATCCCGTTTTCCTAATTCCCGGTAACTGCCCAGCAGGCGGCCCAGTTTCTCGGTAATCCGCATGGGTATGGTCACCAGAGTACGCGAGCCGATGCGGATCAGATCCACATGCTCGATGGCTGATACCTGATCCAGTATCTGCTTGAGTTTACGATCGTTCAGGGCGAGAGGGTCGCCGCCGGTAATCAGCACTTCCCGGATAGTGGGCCGTTCGGCGATCCATTGCACGGCCCGGTGGATCTCCGCCGGTGAGGCCTCGGCGTCACACGCCATGACCTCCTCGATCTCCCAGTTTCGCTGGCAGTACACGCAGATCTGGGGGCACGTGTTAAAGGGTTTGAGAATGACGATGGCCGGATAGCGACGGGTGATGAGGTCGATGGGGGATGTGTCTTTTTCCCGCATGAAATCAAAGGTTTCGTCCCGGTGATGACGATGGCGCGACATCTCTTCCACATAGATGTGGGGCGGCAGGACCTGGGCCCGGATGCAGCGGTCCCGTCCGGCTTCATAATCATCATCCATCAGCGAGGCGTAATAGGGTGTGATGCCGAAGGGAAGCCGGTTGATACGGGCCAGTTCTACCAGGCGGGCCTGCTCCTCGCTCACCCGGACGATCTTCTGGAGGGTGGCGGCATCCTTGATGATGTGCGCACATTGCCATTTCCAGTCATGCCAGTCGTCCGGCGTGGCGCCGTAAAAACGCAGAATGGCTTCCCGGCGGGCACTGCGCCGTTGCCGCGATTCATCCGTCAAACCCGTGGTATAGCGTGCGGCGAATTTCTGGACACGATGCCACAGATCATCCAACTCGGACGATCGTACGATGGCGGCTTCGCGACCTGAAAGTTCCTCGAAAATATCATCCTCCTCCACGGGGGTTTCCGCCGCCCGCTTGTTGAGCGCTCGCGTAAGGTAGATCATATCGGCCCAGAAGCCGGGCTGAAGGTCGGGGCGCGGCCGATTGTGGGCCACATCCCACATAACCTGCGCCATATCGAAACCGGCGACCTCGGCCGACCGGGGCAAGAGCATACCCTCCATCGCATTGACGCAGTCGCGCAACCGAATGCGAAGATTGGATGAGAGCAGTTGCGAACTGCCGATCACATCGTAATAAATGGAAGATACCCGGTTGAACAACATCCGCCGCGCGTCCTCGAGGGAGGGGCAGTCTTCGACGCCGCTCAGCAATTCCCGGGCTTCCTCGCGGAAGGTTTCATACGAGTACATAGCATGGGGTAGCCAGTTCATGTTGGTTTTCCTCCTTCGGGTCTGATTGACTCGTCGGCCGCGGCGGAAGGCAAATCCGTGTGGCAGGACAGGAAGAAATCCTTTTGCTGCCGGCATTTCCGCAGAATTATACCGCGCGAGTTGAGAAGTAAGCGTGCCGATATGGGATGGATCAGTCATCCCCGGCATGGGGAGCGGCCAATCACTCCATTTCGCTCACCGGCGCTTCAGCGAGCCACAGTCCGTGCAGGAATTCGTACAGCCTCTGACTCACGGAAACCTTGTAAGGCGTTGGATTTATCGCTCGCAAGTGATCCTTGCGCGTCCGCATCAGCTGGTCTTTTACATACTGCCTGATCAGATCCGGACGTTTCGCCGCCGTTGTCCGTTGTCCGTCCCAGACGCACTGGTGCAGCGAAATCACTTCCGTCGGTGTGACGATCACCCGCTTGGTCTCATTAAACGGATGCCGGCACAGGACCTTTTCGCCCGGCCGGGGTGCCGGTTCACCGGTCTGAACCAGCAGATCCAGCAGAGCATAGCCCTCCTTGCCGATAATACGGTAGACGTCCTTGGGCCCGGGGATGGTGATCTTGCCGATTTCCTGGGACAGCTTGATGCGCGGATTGTTTTGAATAGCCACCAGTTTGTAGACACAGCCCAGGGCCGGCTGGGCCTGGCAGGTCACCAGGTTGGTCCCGATACCGAAGGCATCGATGGAGTGGCCCTGGTTGTTGAGCGACAGCAGTATCTGCTCATTGATTTCATTGCTGGCAACGATGATGACTCGGCTGAAATCACGATCCAGTTGCCGTCCGACCTCCGTTATGATCCGCCGCGCCTCGTTGGAGAGGTGGGCCAGATCGCCCGAATCCAGGCGAATGCCGACGGGATCATACCCCAGGTCGATAAGCGCCAGGGCTACGCACAAAAAATTGGGAATCCCCGACTGGATGGTATCGTATGTGTCCACCAGCGCCAGGAAACCGGCGGGGAACGCCTGGGCGTAGGCAATGAACGACGCCAGCTCGCCCTCGTTGGTCTGCGGGTAGCCCAGGCGGCGACGGTAATCCAGCACCGGCGTGACAAACTCACGGTCGTTCCCGTCCCGATCCGTCAGGGTCGTGCGGGGTAACTCGGCGAGGTTCTGGAATGTTTGGACATATGAGTGGGCGTGGGTCCCCCGAACGGGGATGTCGTACAGTTTGCCGGCCAGGACGTTGCTGGTGGCGTCAAAACCGCCCAGGAAGCTGTACAGGGAGGCGGAGATGCCGCCATCAGGGCCCTGGGCTCGCCGCAATCCGAACTCGAGCAGTAATTTATCGGTACCGGCGGCCAGCCGGAAGCGGGCCGCATTGGTGGCCACCAGGCTGGCATAATTCACCAGGGTGAGCAACGTGGTTTCCAGCAGCTGGGCGATGGCCAGTGGGCCTTCCACGCGCAGCAGGGGAATCCGGGGAAAGACCAGGGTGCCTTCCGGCACGCTGTACACCTTGACGCACGATGTGTCCAGGGACGCCAGCCATTCGAAAAATTCCGGCCGGCAAGGGGACATCACGGTTTTCAGATACTCGATCTGGTCCGCAGTGAAGCGGTAGGACTCCAGCAGCCGCAACACCTCCTCCAAACCGGCAAAGACGGTGAACTCGCCGTCGAAGGGGGGCTTGCGGAAAAAGAGGTCGAAGACGGCCGCATCGTCCTGCCGTCCATTGGACCAGTAGGCGTAGGCCATGGTCAACTGATACAGATCGGTCAGCAATGAATTCACCAGGCTGTTGGTCGGTTGGGGCATGGTCACCTCAGCTTTTCGGCATGAAATCGGGCCAGCAGGCCGGCAAATCGGTGGATGCCACGCGATGCATGCCCCGTTTGGCGAACCGAGTGAACGCCTCGTCCGCTTCGTCGGTAAAATCCACTACATCAGGGATCACCACGGGCGACATACAGTCTTCCAGGAGATAGATCCGGCCGAACAGCGCGGGGTTCCGTTGCTCGATTTCGGCCGCCAGATCCTCCAGGGTCCAGATGACACAATGACTTTTGGCCTGACCGGCGACGATCAGTCGGTCGAAGGACAGCAGATGGTCCACCAGGTCATGATCCATTTCTGCCAGGCGAGTGCCGTCCGGTCTCGCCGTGACCTCCGGACTCAGGGCCGAATAGTGTTCCGTCAACGGGTTGTCGCCTTTGCGGCGGAAATAGGGCTGGGAATGCCGGGCCATGGCATGGAAGAAGACGGCTTCCTCCACCGCCGGAACGAGGGCGTGACCGATCCCGCCCAGCATGGCGTGATACGGCCAGATCATCAGGTCGTATTTATCTGTTTCTCCGAGCTGACGGGCATAATGTCGGACGTAGCGGGCGAGTTCCGCGGGGGAGACATTCTTCAATTCCCGGGCCAGAAAGGGATTGGGTTGCCACTTCCCCTGCTCGATATCCTTGAGACGAATGACGGTCAGGGGGAGCGGTGGCTGACCGGTTTCATCCATCCAGAAACAGGGATGAAAGATCTGGGTGGCCATGTGGGTGTCCATGGTCAGTGTAAACGCATGAATCAGCGGCAAATAACGGTATATGAAGCGGCACAGTCGGGCACAGTCTTCCACAGCGCCGTGACCCGTGCGACCGGCGACAAACAACTCGAATTCCGGCAGGCAGAACGTATTCTGCAGATCAATGAGCAGGACGCCAACCCGGAAGCGGTCACGATCGGCGGGCGGGATGTCATGGGATTTGGCCCAGGCGGCGGCCTCCTCTGCCCGCTGCTGATACGGTATGCGCCGAAGGTCAGCGGCGGTGTCCGGATCGTAATGGGGGGGCAGGGGAAGTTCCGTGATAGTCATTCGTGTCCTCTGTTCGTTGGCGTGAATGGCAACAAAAGGCTGGTCCGTCGGGCGTGACAGGGATCCAACTATTTATCATAATATGTATGGGTGGAGATGTCAACTATCGTGGAAAAACCAGCCGGAGAGAAGAAAATGCCGGCCGAAGCCGGCAGGGGATGAAGGACGCAAGGGGCGAAAAAGCAAAGATCAGGCCGGTTACCAGCTCCAGATGGTGACATCGGCATCGGGACTCCGGACACTCAGGAATCGGCTGTGCCGAACGGTGGAAAACGCCGACGCCATTTCTGCCGTGTGGATCTTGTTGCCGTCGATGCTCTGCAGGACTTCATCGAAAAATGCCAACGGAACCCGGATATCGACGTTCTCCTCTTCCGTTTGTACGCAAACCAGCAGATCGCCGCCTGACTTGGCGATACGGACATTCTCCGTACGGGTGGAGACACGGACGAAATCGCCGTCGGGACAATCCCGCAATACTTGCACCATCTGTTGCAGCGCTTCGCGATTCAGTTCCACATCATCGGGGATCTCGATCTCACGGGCGTCTTCCGGGATGAAATGCAGGCTGGGGTAGATGAGACCCATGGGGACCGGAATGTGGAGGTTGACCGCGTCCGGACCATGCGTTTCAACGTTCACCAGGAGCCACTGCTGGCTGGCCAGGGTCATGATGGCTCCGAAAAAGAGGATACCTACGGAACCGGCACAGGCGGCGATGATCTTCAGGGGTAAACTCATGGCGATCCTCCTTCGGCCGTTATTCGATCCAGATGCGAACGTGGGTTTCGCGGTCCTGCACTTCCACCAGGTCGCCCGAAGGCAGATTGTCCAGTTCGGCGATCAGCGCCTTGAGATCCAGCTCATGATTCTGCGAGGACAGGACGGCATCCACCAGCCGGACCGGGATCTTGATCAGGGCGGTCATGGAAGCCTCTTCGACGGCATCGTCATTTCTTTTCTCCAGCACGCGGACCACCATCAGGTCGCCCTGGCGGGCCACGTAGACGTTTTCCTTGCTGGATTCAACCCGCACAAATTCGGTGTTGTCGTATTTGCGCAGCTCGTCCCAGATGCGTTTGAAATCGACGTCCACGTCCAGTTGGTGCATATCCAGTTTCAACTTGCCGTCCTTGATCTGCTCGGTATGCAAGCAATCCAGGGCCACGGCCAGCAGGGCCACCGGCACGCGAACATCCACTTTGGTGTCGTCGTCCGCTTCCTCGACATGAATATTGATCCATTTTTCGGAAGCCGACAGCACCATACCGCCGCTGAGCAATAGGATGATTCCCATCAATAACGCACTCTTTTTCATACTATTTCCTCCAGTGGTTTGTATTCATCTCGATCCACACAGAAGAACGTATTCCCTTGCGGAAAAGTTCCCCGCCGTGTCGGGTGTCGGATATAAATTTCTGTTCAGGGGTTGGTGGAATCCCGGATGTGTATTACAATCGCAGATTATCAGGTCGCACCGGCGGCCGCTTTTTCCCATCCCCGGGGGAAGGCTCGGCCGATGCCGCTGTGACGCACATCATGACCGGCAATGGGATGGTAATGGCGGCCCGCTGTTTTCTGAAGAAGGTTGAGGACTATCATCATGACCGGTTGCGCGCCGCCGTCGGCGAGGGGCTGGCGGCACTGCAGGTCACGGCGGCTCTATTTCGGCCGGGGCAGCGCATCCTACTCAAGCCGAACTTTTTATCGGCCTGCCATCCGGAGCGGGGCGTCACCACCCATCCCGCCGTTGTGGCGGCGGTGGCGGAGTGCCTGGCCGATTTCGGCTGCGAGCTCTATCTGGGCGACAGCCCCGCCCTGGACAGCCTAGAAAAGGTGATCCGGAAAGCCGGATACCAGGAGCTGATTCGCCGCTATGGCATCCGCCTGGCTCCCCTGCAGCGGGAACATCTCCGTCCCTCCCGCAGCCGCCGCTGGTTTCCGCGGCTGCACCTGGCCCGGGAGCTGGATTCATTTGATCATGTGGTGAATCTGCCCAAACTGAAAACCCACTCCATGATGACCTTGACCCTGGGAGTCAAAAATGTGTTCGGGTGTGTTCCCGGAAAACACAAGGCGGCATATCATCTCAGCGCCGGCGAAAACCGTCTCTATTTCGCCCGCCTGCTGCTGGAGATCTGGGAAACGGTGCGACCCGGTCTGACCATTCTGGACGGTATCGTCGGCATGCAGGGGAACGGACCCGGCCAAGGCCAACTGCGTTCCACCGGCCTGCTGGCCATGGCCGATGATGCACTGGCACTGGATGCCGTTATTGGCCATCTGCTTGGGGTGCCGGCGGATCAGCATCCTGTCGTGGCCGAGGCGATTCGTCACGATTTCGCCTCCGCCCGTTGGGCGGAAACGGAGTTGTCGGGTGATGCCGTTGCAGACTGCCGCGTTTCCGGTTTTCAACTGCCGGCAGTGACGGATCTGCGCTGGCGGCTGCCGGACTTCCTTGCCCGCCGTATCCGCAATTGGTTTACCACCCGCCCCGTGATCGACCCTGAACGATGCGTTCATTGCGGTGCTTGCGCCGCGATCTGCCCCACCCGGGCTGTTCGAAACAGGGATGGGCAAGAATTTGAAATCGTGAAAGAACTGTGCATTCGCTGTTATTGTTGTCACGAAGTTTGTCCCGCCCGGGCAGTGGACCTCCGTCCGGGGCAAGGAACACGTCTGTTGTATCATTTTAGCGGGAGTGATTCACGGGAATGATCGAGTTCAGCCATTACCGACGTCAACTGGTGCTTGCCTGTCTTCTGGGCGGCCTGATTCTCATCGGGTTGCTCGACCGGATCGATAAAACCCGAACGGCCGCTCCTCCAGGGGTCGGCGAAACAGAACACATGGCGCCCGCCCTTGTGGAAGCCGGAGCGCTCTCGTCGGCGGCGGCAACACCAGCCAACATCCACACGGAGCAGGTGCTGATCCGACCGCGGACGATTTTCGGCGACTACCTGCGACCTCTGCAGTTCAGTCCGCAGGAAATCTATCAACTGATCGAGGCGGTCCGGCCGGTCTACGATCTGGCGCGGATCAAGGCGGGCCAGTCGTTGCAGCTGGATCTGGATGCAACGGAGGGTTTGCTCGGGTTTCGCTATATCATCGATGACAACGAATTTTTGCGAGTGGAGCGACAGGGGGCGGACTGGGTGGCCCGCAAGGAAACTTTCCGCTATGAATGGCGCTACAGTTTTGTGGAAGGAGTCATCGAAACCAATCTCTTCGACGCCGTGGCGCGGACAGGCGAGCAACCGGCCCTGGCCATCGAAATATCGGAAATCTTCGCCTGGGATGTGGATTTCTACGCCGACCTGCGGCGCGGGGATTCGTTCCGGGTGCTGTTCCGCAAGCGCTATCTGGATGGCGAGTGGAAGGGGTACGGGGAAGTGCTGGCCGCGGAGTTCGTGAATCAGGGGGTCCGTTTTCGGGCTGTCCAGTACAGGTTCCCTGACGGCCGGGCTGATTATTTCACGCCCAAGGGAAAATCGGTCCGCAAGGAACTGCTCAAGTCACCGTTGAAGATGGGCCGGGTGACGTCCCGTTTTTCCAACCGGCGGCTGCATCCCGTTTACAAGATTTACCGGCCGCACCACGGTGTAGACATCGCTGCACCGGTGGGAACGCCGGTCTATGCCGCCGGTGATGGAACCATCATCTTTGCCGGCCAAAAGGGACAGGCCGGTCGCATGATCGAGATCCGCCATCCCAACCAGTACATCACCCAGTACCTGCATTTGCATCGGTATGCCCAAGGGATCCGCCGGGGTGTCAAGGTGCGGCAGGGACAGCTCATCGCCTATGTGGGCAGCAGCGGAGCGTCCACCGGACCACACCTCGACTACCGCATCAAGGATCACGGGCACTACGTGAATCCGCTGACCCAGAAATTCAAACCGGTGGCCCCCCTGCCGGAAGAACACTTGCCCAAATTCCGGCGACGGGCCATCGCCTGCCTGCACGTGCTGACGACCGACGATTCTCTACGTAAATACTATCTGGCGGCCCTGGAACAGGGGGCTGCCTCCGAACGGTCCGTCGCCGGCGAGCCGGCCGAACCTTGAGGCTACGGGCCGGGACACGCGACCGGGGCACGAAAGCCGGCGTGAAGGCCAACCCCATTTAGCCGTAGTCAAAAAATAACCCGGATGGCTTGCAGCGATCCGGGTCTCAATCCTTGTCTATATCAGAGAGTTACTTCTTTTCTTCGTTGTCCTTCTCTTTTTTGAGGGTCGGTGGAGACGATTCCGGCCGTCCCTCACCCGCCTCCGCCGGGTCGGTGTCCGTGCGCCGTTTTAGCGTCGGTTTCGCCGATCGGCTGCCGTCTTCGTCACCGGAGGGTGTGGATCGATTCATGGCCATCCGTTCATTGTCGTACTCCATGAGCCGTTGCTTGATGTCATCGAAACGGGAGGATGAGACGATGTACTTGGGTTTGGGTGGCAGGCAGTGATCAATGATATCCTGCACGATTTCCATTCGTTCGGGCGTGGGCGGGTGGGTGCGAAACCAGCTGGCGAACTTGCCCGGCTGCTGTTTTTCTTTGGCCAGCATCTTTTCAAAAAAGCTCAGAAAGCCGAGCGGATCATACCCGGCGTGCCAGGCGTATTGCACTCCGAGGGTGTCCGCCTCCCGCTCCGAGCCGCGGGTGATGCCCAGAATCTGGAGATTGAGGGCCAGCCCGACACCGTTGCGAAGGGCAACGCCACCGACACCGCCCACGAAGATGGTGGGGATGGTGGCCCATTGCAGGAGCTGGGCCTTGGTCAGACGCTCCGAGGCATGCCGGGCGGCCACATGGGCGATTTCATGGCTCAAGACACCCACCAGTTCATCTTCCATATCGGCCATCTGGATCAAGCCCTTGTGGATAAAGATGTAGCCTCCCGGGAGGGCGAAGGCGTTCACCTCGTCGGAATCGATGATCCGCACGTTGAAGGGCACCTTGGCGTCACTATGCCGCACCAGGTTCTGCACCATGTCGTTGACATATTCATTGACGACAGGGTCCTCCAGAAGGCGGACGCTCTGTTCAATCTGGGCGGCGTATTGGGCGCCGATCTGAATCTCCTTCTCGAAAGAAATGAAGTTGGGGAAGAACAGGTAAATGCGCCCGTTGATGTCCCGGTTGCCAATGTTTTCCACATCCGGGTACTTGCAGTCCTTGCGATCATCGTCCTTGGCGGTGTCGGCCGCCAGGGACAACGACATCAGCATGACGATGGCTATGGAAATTGTGGATCTCCACATACTTCACCTCCCTATAGGCTCTGTCTATACAGATGAAGAAACCGGACCGTCGGTTCACGCTACATGCGGTAGCGTCCCGATTTTTCCCGCATCTCCATCCGGACCTGGATTTCCCGTCCGTCGCGGTAGAGAGTGAGGGTGACCGTGTCGCCGGGCGTCCGATTGAGCAGATAACTGGTGAGATCCTCGGTGTTCGTTACGGGGCGGTCATCCATCCGGACGATGAAATCACCGCCGATGACCACCCGGTAAATACCGGCCCGCACCCGCCGCGTTCCGCCACGGATTCCGGCCTGGTCAGCACTGCTGCCCGGTTCGACGTAGGCGACCAGAACGCCTTCCGGCTGGGGCAATGCCAGATAGCGGGACAGATCGGACGTGATGCTCTGGCCGTAAATCCCCACCCACGGCCGGCGAACCCGGCCGTAGCGGATCAAGTCGTTTACCACCCGACGGACAGTATCCACCGGCACGGAGAAGCCGATGCCGATGTTACCGCCGCTGGTGGTGAAGATAGAGGTGGTGATCCCGATCATCCGGCCGGAGGAGTCGATGAGCGGTCCGCCTGAATTGCCTGGATTGATGGCCGCGTCGGACTGGATGACATCGTCGATGATAAAGCCCGCCTTGGATTTGATGCTGCGACCCAGCGAAGAGATGATGCCGCTGGTCATGGTATGGGACAGACCGAAAGGATTGCCGATGGCATACACCATCTGGCCGACATGAAGGTTCTGCGAACTGCCCATGGGAATCGGGCGAAGAATCTTCGCCTCCCTGTCAATTTTCAGCACGGCGATGTCGTTGATTTCGTCAAAGCCGATCAGTTCCGCCTTGAATTGGGATTTGTCGGCCAGGGTTACCTGGATATAGTCGGCGTTTTCCACTACATGGTAATTGGTGAGAATATGACCATCCGTATTGAGGATGGATCCGGAACCCGTTCCTTGCTCACGCACCGGCGAGAAGAAGAAATCATACGCCACTTCGATGGTCGTAATGTTGACTACCGAGGGGCTCAGTTGCTCGTAGATCCGGATGTTCAGCTGTTCGGTGTCGGCGCCCGTCGATGGATCGGCGGACAGCCTCTCCACTACCGGCGGGGAAGGGGCTACACCGGTGCTCTGGGCCCGTACCGGTTTCGGGCCGCTCTGGTTCAGGGGGGCGGGCAAACCAAGATATGAAACCAGGAAGAGCGTGATCACCGACGTTACGGCGCTGATCAGGAAAATAATCAGCAATAACCGGAATTTACTCATATCCTACCCGGCGTAAGCCTGCTGGGCGACGGCTCTCTGTTGGCGGAAATGATGATGTCGGTCCCGGGCAACTGAAGTCATTCGGTGGCTTCGGGGATCTGGGCGAGATCTTCCTCGACGGCGGGCACGAGATTCCACTTTTTCACCAGATCGTCCAAGGAGCCGTCCTGTTTCAGCTTCTCGAGGATCCGGTTGACTTCGTTGCACAGCTCAATGTCGCCGGTACGGAAGACAATCCCGTATTTCTCGTCGGTCAACAGGTCGCCGACGGTTTTAATGGAAGGGAAAAGCTCGCGAATGTTGTAGAGAATGGTGGGCGCGTCCCCCACCACGGCATCCAGCAGGTCACGATTCAGATCGAACAGGGCATCCTCGAAGGAGTCATACGGCTGGATGTTGATCTCGTTTTTACCCTCACGGCGCAGATACAGATCGGCGGTGGTATTGCGCTGAACGCCGACTTTTTTGCCGAGGAGATCTTCGGTTGTTTTGATGTCATCCACCTCGGCCTTGACGGCAATAATTTGGCCGGTTTCGAAATACGGAATCGAGAAAAGGAATTCTTCCTGTCGTTTCTCCGTGATAGTGACGGCGTTGATGACCATATCCACATCACCCTTGCGCAGATACTCGAAACACTTGTCGAACGGTTTCTTGATCCACTTGGCTTCAACCTGCATCTCTTTGGCGATGATCTCGGCCAGATCTGCATCGAAGCCCTTCACCCCGGTGCCGGCGCCATATTCGAAGGGGGGATTTACCGGATGAATGGCGATGATGATGTATTTTTCCTGCCGGATTTTCTCGAGGGTATTGGCCGGACCGCCTGGACCGCAGTTCAGCAGGATGACGCAGATCGTGATCAATAGAAAACCTTTTATTAAAAGTGCTCTATCCAATTGTGTCCTCCTAGATGAGTATTGATGAAGTACATCAAAAGATACTATCCCTTGGGGGGTAAATCAAGGGAAAATTGGACCGGTGGTTCGGGATCGTCCGTCAACAGGCGGCAATGCAGCAATATGGCGTCCTCCGGCGGCTCCCTGTAATAGTCCTGCCGGACGCCGTGTTCCTGGAATCCATGGCCTCTATAGAATCGTTGCGCTTTGGTATTGGAGCGGCGCATTTCCAGGCGACATTCCGTGGCACCCGCCTCGCGCATGTGTCGCTGGGCGATGCGCCACAGCAGGGATCCGATGCCGTGTTTCTGCCAGAGAGGATGCACGGCCAGGTCGTAGATTTCCACTTCGGGCACGATGAGCTGATAGAGAATATAGCCAACCGGCGGCCGCTGGAAGCGGGGAAGCTCGGCCACCAGGCAGCAGAGGGTGTGATCAGCCTGCATGGCGGTGAATTGTTGCGGGGAGTACGGTGACAAGCCGGTGGCCCGGGCCAGGCGGTTGATTTGGCGGAAGACGGCGAAGGATCTGTCATGATACAGACGAGTCATCATGGTCCCGTTACCGGGGGACGGCCGGCCGGCGGATGTCCGGCGGGCGGATGTAAAATGCATCGAAAGTGCCGGCGGCCTGGCGGAGAGCCGCCGGAGAGAGCCCCGCGGTCAGGCGTGCCGCCAGAAAAGCCGGCGATTCTTCCGGCGAGGGCCGCAGAGAATATGACCAAGCCGGCGGTGGACATTCCTGGGCCAGGAAGGCTGTGCCCGGACCGATGACGATGGGTGTAGCGTAGACCCGTAGCAGGTCGATGACCTCCGTTGCAGTGAGTTCCAGGCCGGATTCGATGGGCTGTGGCACTCCGGCCTGCCGATGGTAAACGGCGCAATAATAATGTTGCCGGCGGGCATCGAGTACAGGAATGATGATACCGTCCGGTAATGCCGACGCCGCGGCCAGCAGATGTAGGGCATCAAGGGGAACCACCGGAATGCCCCAGCTGTCGGCCAGGCCCCGCACGGTGGCCATGCCGATGCGGATGCCGGTGAAAGAACCCGGCCCGTTCACCACGGCCAGGGCCTGGAGATCGGCCGTCGGCCGGATGCCAGCCTCCCGCAGGACAATATCGATGTTGGCCAGCAGCGTTTCTGTATGATTCGTGTGAATGAGCTCTCGCCGTTCGGTCAGCAGCCGGTCGCCCTCCGCGACGGCCAGGCATTGTTCGGCGGTGGTGGTATCCACCCCCAGAACGATCATCTTTGACGTAAGGGCGGGCTCGAAATCGATCACCATGGCTTAAAACCGCGAGGGCAGCCCTCTTTTGGGAAATCGGGACGCCAGGATTCTGGCGATGATTTCAATCTCTTCGAGTTGCTGTTTCGGAGAGAGCTGGTGGTTCATGTTTTCCACCTCGATGGTGAAACTGTCGGGAAAGAAAAAATTACACATATCCAACTGGGATTTGTGAATCTTGACCAGCAAAATCCGGGTCAGGATGTTGAGGCTGTTTTGTTGTGCGAGATTGGAATAATAACGGGACCACTGCTTTTTGTTGCGCGAAAATTCCATCTCCGTGGGCAGCAGCATGCCGATTTTTTTCGACAGGCGCTTGCTGGATTTCTCGATCTCCTTTAATTTATGGCGGAAAGCGATCAGATTTGCCTCTTCCGGCGGTTTCTGGATACCCCCGGCCAGTTGAAAAACATACTGCATCATATCCTGGTTGTCCTTGAAGAAATCTTCGATGAATAGGCGGAAGCGACCCATGTACAGATATTCCTTGGCGGGGCTGAGCCCGTCATCATAATTGAAATGGGATGGATGGGCAAGCAAGCCCCGATTGATGAAAGCATAGTATTGCTTGCGCAGGGCCGGATTGACGGTGAAAAAATCATCCAGTTCCTCAAACTCGGGCAGCTTGCATTCATACATATCCTGAACGAACGGCGACTTGTCCTGGCCGAGGACAAAGCCGGCTGAAGAACAGCAGAGCAGCAATTGCAGGAGCATGGCTGGGATGAATCGGTTAACTATTGGTACCATGGAATTTTGTTTTCTATGATGGCAGCCTCACGGCACTACCAAGAACCAGAATATCACGAACAAGCCCAGAATGCAGCGGTACAGAACAAAAATATCCAACGGATAACGGCGCAGGAATTGCAGGAAATAACGGATACAGAGCAATCCGGCGATGAAGGAGGCCAGGGTTCCGACCAGATAGATCGGCCATTCTTCTCCAATGAACAGACGCCACTTGGCGGCATCGGTATAAAGATCGGTCATTTTCAACATGGTGGCGCCCAAAATGAGGGGGCTGACCATGAGGAATGAGAAACGGGCCGCCTCTTCCCGGCGCAGTTTGCGTAGCAGGCCGCCGGTGATGGTGATGCCGGAGCGGGAAACTCCCGGCACGGGGGCGAGCGCCTGGAACAGACCGATGACCAGCGCGTCGAGTAGTCCGATCTCCGTCATGTCCCGCCGGCCAACGCAGCGATGATCCGCCAGATAGAGGAAAATTCCGAAAATCAGCAAATTGAAACCGGTCAACAACGGATAGTGCAGTTCGTTTTCCAGATAGTGTTGAAAAAAGATCCCGACCAGACCGGCCGGCAGGCAACTGATGAAGATTGCCAGCCCCAGCCGGCGCAGACGCCGGTTTTTTTCATCCCGGGACCGGGTCAGGAAGGCCGCCATGATCGCCCACAGATCGCGGGCGAAATAGATCAGGATGGCCAGGGTGGTGCCGGCATGGAGAGCGACATCGAAGGCAAGCTCGTCGGCACCGTGCCAGTTGAGGACATGATGCATCAACAGCAGATGGGCCGATGAACTGATCGGGAAAAATTCGGTAAGGGACTGCACAATGCCCATGATGATGGCAATCAGGATATCCATAGCGGTCGTGAATTACCTTTCTTGGGGCGGTGGCGCCGATCGGGTCTGCTGATGAAGCCGCTTGACCCGTTCCAGCATGTCTTCTCGGGTCTTGCGGTCCACTTCCAGTGCGGCGAATCTGGCCTCGTCGCAAAACTCGAGCACACCGATGATTTTCTGTATGTCTGCCATGGAAAGATGCTGGCGGCGGATTACGTCCACCAGCTCCTCGCGGGTCAACGCCTGCACCGGTACGCCGGCCAGACGCTGCAGAATCAGCACGACGGAGTTGAACAGCAGGTCATAGAACGCGGAGGAGCCTTTATGGCCAACGATGTCTTCGGCCTCGGCCAGCAGATCATCGATACTGCTGATTTTACGGCCGGCGACCCTCATCCGGGTGCGGCGCCGGAACAGAATCCAGAACAGGCCGGCCAGCAGCAGGACAGCGGCCAGTCCTACCAAAACGATGGTCAGGGTAGACAAGGGGGTGAATTCTGTCTTCGCTTCCGCCGCCGGTTCCATGAGGGTGTCCCGCTCATCGCCCACCTCTGCCACGGTGAAACGGATGGCTTCAGTCCGGGTGGTGCGGTAGTCGGCCACCCTCGGATCGAAAAAGGTGAAGTCGATGGGTGGGAAGATCAATTCCCCCAATTGCTTTGGGTAAATCAGGATTTCCCAAACTTTCTCGCCGCCGAAATTCAGGACCGGCGGATTCTGGTTGTTGTCCAATACCGGAAGGAACTCGTCATGCACCGCCCGGGTGGAAACGAGTTCGAACGTCGGTTCTTCGGGGATCTCCGGCGGTAGCAGGCCGCGAATGTTGCCCGAGCCCCGGATAGTCAGATAAAGGGGGAAGGCCTGTCCCAGTTTGAGGGCGTTGGAGTCGTAGTGCAGATTGAGGCGATAGCGTCCCACCTGGACCCGCTCGCCCGGCGTCCTGTCACCGGCCGGCAATGGTTGTGCCCGCAACGTGACCCGATCCGTACGGATCACCCGTTCTTCCTCATGATAGGAGGGGCGCTCGAACTTGGCAATGATCCGCCAGCTGGCCGGTTCCAGTGTGATTTCGCCCGATTCAAGGGGGAAAAGCACCAGCCGCTCCAGCTGGGTCTGGTAATAACGGGTGCCGCGCTGGACAAACGTTTCAAAGGGCGGTTGCGGCTCTGACGGCGCCTGTTCCACCCAGAACTGTTTATACTCCGGCCTCTGCTCCTGCACGACCTTCTGGCCGATGCTGATGTTGGTGAGGATCTTGTAGGTCAGTACGACCTGTTCTCCCACATAGGGCCGTGTGGTGCTCAGGTCGGTGATGATCCGGACTTCCTCTTCCTCTTCGATTTGCGGTGGGCTCGGTCGGGGAGCGCGCGCGGCCGGGGTCGGCGTGGCCTCATGGACCGTCGGGTTTTCCGACCCGTCGGGATTGAGCACCTTGATCTCCACCGGCTGGGTCTGGAACGTAAAGCCGGGGATATCGATGCGGATGGCCGGGATGGTGAAGATCCCGCTGTCCTGGGGGATGTAGGATGCGACAAAACGGCAGCGCGTGTAGGTCCGGCCACTGACGACGGTGGGGATTACCGACTGCGTCCGGTCCACCAGCGTCAGTTCCGGTATGTCCGGCCAGTCCGGTGCTTCAATAACCGGCAGATCATAGCCCTTGACAACGATGGTGATGTTCAGGGTTTCATTGGGGCGCAGGGTGGATTTGTTGATGAACATCCGCCCCTCGGGTGAACCCTCGGTTTGACCCATGACCTGGAAAAAGGCAGCGCAGACCAGGAGGGCGGCGATTGCCGGGATGCCGGCCCATGGTCGGGCCCGTTTCAGCATGAGGTCGCTCACCAGTAGGGCCCTCCCGGTGTAGCGTTGCGTTTCGGCTGCGGAGGAAGATAGGTTTTTTCTCGATCCCGCACGGAATCCAACAAGCGCTCCGCCTGCTCCCGGTCATCAGTGGCCGGCGGCGGCTCGACCGGCGGCTTCTCCGGCGTGCGGTCTTCCAGCAACTCGAGATTCCAGCGGGCGGCCTCGTCCAGGGGATTCATTTCCAGACAGCGGCGGAACGCCTCACGGGCGGAATCGTTCGCCCCGACCAGCATCTCGCCGCAACCCTGGTTATAAAGCAAATGGGGGACCGTCGGCCCTGGAGCCGGGGCCTCTGCTGTACCGGCCAGAAGTTGCTGCAGGCCCCGGCGATCGGCGCCCAGGGCCAGGGCGGCCGACAGGTTGACGAGTCCGGTGGCATAGAGTGGCTCATTTTCCTCGAGTGCCTGCAGCGCCTGACGATAGCGGACTGCGGATGCCGGGTATTCGGCTCGTTGCAGCAACTCGTTACCCGCCCGGAGGTGACGCATCGCCGGTGGAGTACACCCACCCAGGGGCAACAGACAGATCACGAGGAGACCCATCAGGCGGAAGGGCGATGTGCGCCCTCCCTTCCCATCCGGCAGAATGACCCAGCCCAACAGGCAGACGGACAGCAGCGCCAGCTGATGGCCGCGGTTGATGGGCCGCTGAACGGTGACGAATTCACCGGCGGTGCGGGTGCGCAAATGGTGATCCAGCAGGTTGCGGGCTGTGATGCCGGCCGTCCGCAGATCCACATAAATGCCGTCCAGTGTGTCGGTCAGGCGGTTCAGATTTTCTCGCTGGAGTCGGGAAATGACCTTTCGTCCCTCCCGATCGAGAATCCACTCCCGGTATTGGGTGCGTGGATCCTTCAAAAAGGCCCCTTCGGGAGTGCCCACTCCGATGGCGATAAACTGGGCCGCTGTGGCCTGTAGGCCGCGCAGAGTGTCTTCGCGGGGTGATTCGAAGGATTCGCCGTCGGAGAGAAAGAGAATGGTCAGACGGCGCAGCGGATCCCGACGACGGATGATACGCTCCAGGGTCGTCAACGGCGACTGGAAATCAGTCCCTTGGCTGCTAAGGTTGTCCGGATGAACATTGGCCAGAATCGTGCGGATCAGATCGCGATCATGGGTCAGAGGGCACGCCGGGAAGGCATTTCCAGCGAAGGCGATCAGTCCGTAGCGGGCACCCGGCAATTCCTTGACCAGGCTCAGGGCGAGGAACTTGGCTGCCTGGAGTCGGGACGGCGCCACGTCTTCGGCCAGCATGCTATAGGAGCTGTCCATGACGAAGTAGATGTCCCGGCCGCTGGAATACACCAATTCGGCCGCGGAGCCCCAGGTGGGGCCGCTCAGGCAGAAGAGGGTCCAACTGGTGGCTAGCACCAGCAGCAATCCTTTGGCTCCGGTCCAGAAGCCCGGTTTTTCCGCCAAAAACTGGCGGTGTCGCGCCTGAACCCGATGGCGAATGAAGAGCCACCAGCCGAGCCCGACCCCCATTGCGGCCAGGGCGTAATAGATATATTGCGGGTCCCGCACATTCATGGGGACTACTATAGCACAGGCATCCGTTTCTGATAAAGCACGTTAATGTCACCGGGGCCCGTCCGGAGGGCCTGCGACATAAAAGAGGGTTTTTAAGCGGAGGCCTGTTGTGCCCAGAAGTCTTCGAGACGATTGGAGAGGTGAGCGCACC
>JAFGRT010000063.1 GCA_016935015.1 Acidobacteriota bacterium
CCGCCGCTCAGGCTGGTCACCGGGGTGTCGGGTGCGAACTTTTCGCCGGCCAGCCGGTTGGCCTCGGCGATGATCCGCTCGATGACGGCCTGAGGATCGGCCACCAGCCGGCTCTCGGCGTGCAGCTCCAGGAACTCGCGCACCGTTAAATCCATGACGAAATTCATGTTCTGGGACAGCTGGGCCACCAGCTTGTCGGCAGCCGAGAACCGCCACCTGGTTTCAGGGACTTCGTCGTTGATGAGTATCCGTCGCCCCGTGGGTGTGTCCTGCTGCGCCACCCACTCGATGTCGCCCAACAGGCGGCTTTTGCCCGAGCCGGTGGGACCGACGATGCAGACGATCTCGCCGCGGCGGATATCCAGCCGGTCGAAGGCTTCGGCGCGGCCGCTCTTGTCTGTGCCGGGCAGGATGGTGACGGATTCCACCAGTGACTCCCCCTCGCCGAGGAACTCGTTCATCTGCCGGATATACTCCGTCATGTTCTGGATGAACTGGGCCGGATCGAGGGCCCGGTCCTCCAGCGTTTCTTCGTCCAGGGAGTCCAGTCGCTGGCGAAGGGTGACGGAACGGTCCCCGGATTCGGCCAGGTGGAAGCTGTCCAGGAAAGAGTCCAGGAACGGGTAGCGCGCCAGCAGTTCGGGGACGGTCAGGTCGAGCAGTTCGCAGGATTCGTACATGGGTGCCTCCTCAGCGGTGGGTGGTTTCATCGAAGTTCATCTTGCGCACGTTGCCCATCTGGTAGGACTCGCCGATGCGGGTTTCCCCCAGGCAGTAGGAACAGAGCGCCGCCGGCATGGAAAACCGCAGGCGCTGGCCCTTGAGGCTTTCCACGCCCGCTGTTTCGTCGTGGAGCAGGGTGCTCAACTCGAAGCTGCCCTGGCCCGTCAGGCCGTTGACATGCAGGATGACAGCGGTGGGATTGACGCTGTGCACCCGCGAGGCGAAAACTTCACGTTCGGCCTGGGAGACGATGTCCCCTTTGGTGATGACCACGATGTCGGCCGCCTTGAGCATGGGGCCGATCTTGCGGGGCGTGTTGATGCCGCTCAGGTTGTCGATGACACACACGGCCTTGATATCCTTGATGTGGGGCGAGCAGCGGTTGCACAGGCCGGCCGACTCGCTGATGAGCAGGTCCAGCCCCTGCTCGCGGCCCCATTGCACCACTTCCTCGATGTTGCTCACGAAATAGTGGTCGGGGCACAGGGCGCCGGAGAGGCCCTTCTTGACGGGCACGCCGGCCCGGGCGTAGAGGGTGTCATCATCGGTGAACAGGCAGTCGAACTTGACCACGCCGATGCGGAGTCCGCGCTGCTGCAGGGCGCTGATGGTTTTGAGAATGACGGCCGTCTTCCCCGAGGAAGGCGGACCGGAAACGGTGACCAGGTTCATGAAACACCCCCGGTGGATTCGAGCTGGAACAGGTCTAGGCAGTGCCGAAGCCGGACCGACAGGTCCTGGCCGTTGATGGTGTTCCAGCCCAGCCACATGAACGGGCGGTCGGCCGGCAGGCGGTTGTCCACGTCGGGGTGCAGGCTGGGAAAGAGTCCCTGGTGGGCGAGGATTTCACCCACTTCCCGGGAGGCGAAAAAGTCGGCCACGGGCTGCAGCGCCGCCCGTTTGGCCCGCTGGGCCAGCATGAAAACGGGACTGATGATGGCGCCGTCGGCCGGCCAGACGGCCTGCATGGGGCCGCCGTCCTTGACCATGCGCGTGAAGAAGTTGGGCATGATGGTCACGGCTGGGCGCTGGTCCTTGCGGCGATCGCTCTTGACCATCTGGGCCGGGTGCAGCGACGACAGCATGTTGCGACTCAGCCGCTGGACGCCATCGTCGCCGAAGCGGTGGTGAATGTGCAGCAGGATGGCGTTGAACAGGTCGAAATCGCCCACGGGCAAGGAGACGCGCTGGGTGAAGCGGGCGTCCAGCAGGTCTTCCCACCCGCGCGGTACCGCCTCGTCATGGAGTTCCTCCGTGTTGACGAGAAACACTGCCGGCACCACCGCCAGGAGGGAGTAGTGACCGTCGGGATCGGGCAGGTCCAGTCCGGCGAAGGAAGCGTTAACGCGCGGAAATTTGACCAGGTCGGCGAAGACGCCGTCCGCCTTGAAGCGGCCGAAGCGCTGCCGGTCGAAGAACAGGTCGAACCCGGCCGAAATGAACAGATCCGGCAAGTCGGCCGCGTCCCGGGCCTGGTCCACCAGGCGGGCGATGCCGTCCACGCCCATGGACGCGGCCTGCAGCTCGGCCCGCAGGGCCAGGCCGGTCTCGTGACGGTAGCCTTCGGCGAAGCGCTGAAAGGATTCCAGCAGGGGAATCCGCACCGGGCAGGGGAGAACACCGTGGATGGACAGACTCGCCCCGGCTTCTGCCACCCCGGCCGCCTGCAGGGAGACGTCCGCCCCGTTGCGGCGCTGTTCGATAGCCGCCTCCAGCAGCCGGGTGAAGGCGGTCACGCTGGTCCCCTTGAGGGTCAGCGCGCTCTCCAGGCTGATCTTCGGGGCGAACAGCCGGCGCCGGACCTCGTCGCCCATCTGCGGGAACCCGTGGGCGGTGAACACGGCGATGGTCTCCGGATAGTTATCCGTAATGGTGGCCAGAGTATCTTCCTTGCTGAAATAGGTCATGGCTGTCATCCTCCTTGTCGTGGGGAACGGCTGTTCGATTTGTTTTTTCAAGGCCGTTCGCCAGTGTACGTTCCTACGATACCGTCCGTGATCAGCCGGCGCCTTGACCTGGGTCAAGACGGGGTATTTTTATTGGGGAAAGCAAGAAAAAATTGACACGTCCGGTGGATTCTGGGATACTTAATTAAGATAAAAAAATCTGAATTTGGATCGGGCATGATTCTATCCAAAGGCAGTGTTCACGGCATCCGGGCCATGATCTATCTGGCCGGCTTTCCGGCCGATCAATGGCTCTCCACCCGCGACATCGCCCGGCAGCTGGGGATTCCGTTGTTCTACCTCGGCAAGATCGCCCAGCGCCTGGTCCGGACTGGCCTGCTCACCGCCAGCCGCGGTGTGCAGGGGGGCGTGCGCCTCGGCCGGCCGCCGACGGCGATCACGCTGATGCATCTGATCATGGCCATTGACGGCGACGACATTTTTGGGCAATGCGTGCTGGGCCTGGCTGGCTGCGGCCATTTCCGGCCCTGTCCCGTTCATGACCAGTGGATGGAAATACGGGAACAGCTGGTGGAGATGTTCCGGCGGACCACTTTGGCCGACCTCGTCGCCAAAATCCGTCGCGACGGCTTACGCCTGACCGATGCCGATGAAACGGTGGCCTTTATCGTTGCCCCCGATGATCCGGTCGGACCGTCGCTGCCCTGATCCAAACGGTACTTGCCGTGCCGGGATCGTCTTATTCATCTTTACCTGCAGGAGAACGATCGTGATGTCAAAAAAACATGTCCTGGTGATGATGCTGGTCGGGCTGGCGGCCGCGGTGGGGCTTGCCGCGGAAGATGCCGCCGTGGCCGGCAAGTGCATGACCTGCCACAAGGAAAAGTCGCCGGGGCTATACCGGCAGTGGTATCAGTCGGCCCACGCCCTGCACAAGGTGACGTGTGCCGACTGTCACCGGGCCGCGGCCGGGGACCCCGATGGTTACGAGCATTACGGCGCCCGCATCGCCACCCTCGTGACACCCAAGGATTGCGGCCGTTGCCACAAAAAGGAAATGGAAGAGGTGGACCGCTCCTATCACGCCCAGGCTGGGCTGATCCTGGAATCCCAGGACGCCTATCTGGCCCATGTGGGCGCCGGCGAGCAGGTGGCCATCCAGGGTTGTGAAAGCTGTCACGGTGCAAAAGTGAAAATCGATGCGGATTCACCCAACAAGCTGTCCATGAAAAATTGGCCCAATTCGGGGATCGGCCGCCTGAACCCCGACGGCTCCAAGGGCTCCTGCAACGCCTGCCACACCCGGCACTCCTTTTCCAAGGCCCAGGCCCGCCAGCCCGAGGCGTGCGGCAAATGCCACCTGGGACCGGATCATCCCCAGAAGGAGATTTACGAGGAGTCCAAGCACGGCAACACCTATTTCACCAACATGGACAAAATGAACCTGGACGCTGACCGCTGGGTGGTGGGGGAAGACTATTTCGTGGCTCCCACCTGCGCCACCTGTCATCTGTCGGCCACGGTCAAGCAGAAAGCGACCCACGACGTGGGCCAGCGCATTGCCTGGACCCTGCGGCCGGTGGTCTCCGTCTACAAGGAGAACTGGCAATCCCGGCGGACCAACATGATGGACGTCTGCTCCACCTGTCACGGATCCGTATTCGTCAAGGGGCATTTCTACCAGTTCGATGCCTCGGTCCGACTATATAATGAAAAATTCATCACGCCGGCCACCGACATCATGAAACTGATCCGGAAGAAAAATCTGCTGGCGAACCCGGCCGAATTCAGCAACGACATAGAGTGGGTGTACTGGGAATTGTGGCACCATGAGGGTCGCCGGGCCCGCCACGGTGCCGCCATGATGGGTCCCGACTACACCTGGTGGCACGGTTTCTACGAAGTGGTCAAGCATTTCTATTTCAAGTTCCTGCCCGCCGCCCGGGCCTATGGCGATCCGGAAATCAACGACCGCATCCATCGCCTGCTGGCCGACGATCCCATGCACCAGTGGCTGAACCGCTCCGCCGACGATCTGAAGGCCGCCATCCGTTCCGGTGACATGCAGAAGATGTATCAAAAGTTCTACGAGCAAGGACAGAAATAAGCCATGCTGCAGCGCTACCGCAACTTTATCCGTGGCGTTTCCGTCAATTGGTTCGGCCGGCTGGGCGTAGTGCTGACCACCTCCTCCTTTATCAGCTTTCTTTTTCTGGAGTTGCTGCGCCTGATGGGTGTGCTGACCAATGCCTATATCGGCCTGATCACCTACCTGCTGTTTCCGGCCCTGTTCGCGGCGGGGCTCGTCCTGATCCCCATCGGCTGGTGGAAATACCGGCGGCAGCGGCAACAGACGACGCGCGAATTGCTGGCGCAGCGTTTCGATGAGACCGAAGTGCGCCCCGCGGCGTGGGGCTCGCGTCTGGTGGTGACCATCCTGGGCCTGAGCCTCGTCAATATCCTCTTCATGATCGGCGCCAGCATGCGCATGCTGGAATTCATGGATCAGCCCGTGTTTTGCGGTACGGCCTGCCATACGGTGATGAATCCCGAATGGACCACCTACCAGGTGTCGCCCCACGCCCGGGTGCGGTGCGTGGACTGCCACGTGGGCGAGGGGGTGGACGCCCTCATCGATTCCAAGCTCAACGGCATGCGTCAGATGTTTCTGGCGGCGTTCAACGCCTACAACCGGCCCATTCCCACGCCGGTGCACCAGTTGCGGCCGGCCCGGGAAACGTGCGAAAAATGTCACTGGCCCGAGAAATTTTACGGCCATCGCTTTCTGGTGAACGTCCGGTATGCCCTGGACGAGGCCTCCACGCCCCACTACACGACCCTGCTGCTGAAAATCGACACGGGCCAGACCGCCGCCGGCGCGGGCATCCACTGGCACGTCGGCGCGCACAACGTCGTCCGATATGCGTCGGTGAACGACCAGCGGGAACAGATGATCTGGGTGGAGGCGCGCCAGCCCGACGGCACCTTCCGCCGTTACGAGAACCGGCGTCTGGACGCATCGCCCGCCGACGCGGCCAACGTCCGGGTCATGGACTGCGTGGATTGCCACAACCGGGCCACCCATATCTATGAACGGCCCGAGGCGGCGGTGGACGAACGGATCCGGCGCGGTCTCATCGACCGCTCGCTCCCCTTTGTCAAGCGGGAGGTGCTGGCCGCCATCACCAACGACTACCCTGACCCCGACGCCGCCATGACCGGCATCGCCCGTCACCTGGAGGGTTTCTACCAGCGGAATTATCCGCAGACGTCGTTCCGCCAGCTGGACCTGATCCACCAGGCCGTGGCCGCGGCCCAGGACATCCACCGCCGCAACATCCATCACCATATGCGCATCGACTGGAATGCGTATCCCGGTTTCATCGGTCACCAGCGGCCCAGCGGCGGCTGTTTCCGCTGTCACAACCCCGATCTGCAGGATGCCGAGGGCCGGTTCGTGTCCGACGATTGTGTGCTGTGCCATTCCATTGTGGCCTTTGGCGATGAACAACCCTTCCAGTACCTGGCCGAACCGGCGGAAGACGATCCGCGGCGACCCATGCACGAATACCTGCGGCAGGAATTCCTGCACTTTTCCCGCCGCTAGCGCGGGGGGAGCCACCGGCGGTGACTTTTGCGATCCGGTGGATGAGGCCGGCCCATGGTCAGGGGGCCGTTGTGGATGCTGGTGAAAGCCGATTTTACGTATGTCTAGCGGTATTCTGACGGTCTCCTGACACCGCTTGTGGTACAATTTCCTGTCATCCTTTCCGTCAAATCAAATTCAGGAGAAGTCGGTATGGACATCGTGGTTCTCGGCGGCAGCCCCAAGGGGGAAACCAGCGTCACCATGCAATATGTGGCGTTCATGCAGCGCCGGTTTCCCGATCATGCGTATGACGTGATCCAGCTGGCGCCCTGGCTGAGGCGGCTGGAGGAGGACGACGGCGAATGGCGCCGCCTCACCGAGCGGATCGCCGCCGCCGACGCCGTCATCTGGGCCTTTCCGGTCTATTTCCTTATGGCCCCGTACAACGTGAAGCGATTCATCGAACTGGTGGGGGAGCGAGACGCCGGCTCCGTCTTCGCCGGCAAATACGCCACGGCCGTGACCACATCCGTCCATTATTTCGATCACACGGCCCACAATTACATCCACGCCATCAGTGAGGACCTGGGATTGCATTACGGGCCGGGGTATTCGGCCGAAATGTACGATCTGCTCGCCGAAACGGAGCAGCAGCGCTTCACCGCTTTCCTGGCGGATTTTTTCAAACAGGTCACGGCGAAGGGGGTCCTGCCCCGCCGGTTCAATCCCTTACTGACCAAGGTGCCGGACTACAAACCGCCGGCCATGGAGGATACACCCAAGGGTGACGGCGGCACCATCGCCCTGCTGACGGACGCCGGTCCGGCGGATCACAACCTGCGCCGGATGACGGAGGTTTTTCAGCGGGTGTCGCCGCTGCCGGTGGAGGTGAAGCATCTCGACGATTTCACCATCCGCGGCAGCTGCCTGGGCTGCTGTTCCTGCTGTTTCGACGGGCAGTGCGTGTACGAGGATGAGTTCCGGACCATCTACGACGATTTCCTGCGGCCGGCCCGGGCCGTGGTGCTGGCCGGGACCATCCGGGACCGCTACCTGTCCGCCTGCTGGAAGATGTTCTGGGACCGCTCCTTCTACCACGGCCACAAGCCGGCCCTCACCGGCAGCCAGCTGGGGTTCCTGGTGTCGGGGCCGTTGCGCCAGCTGCCCGACTTGCGCCAGGTGCTGGACGCCCTGGGCGAGAGTGTCGGCCTGGCCGGGGTCGTCACCGATGAGGACGCCGATCCGGCGCGGGTCACGGCCCTGCTGGCCGGCCTGGCCGCCCGGCTGGCGCGGCCGGACGGGGCCATAGCGCTGCGCCCCGGCACGTTTCTGTCGGTGGGCGGGATGAAACTGTTCCGCGACATGGTCTACAGTGCGCCGTATATCTTTCGGGATGATCATCAGTACTACCGCCGGGCCGGCCTGTACGATTTTCCGACGCGGAAACCGGGCCAGCGCATGCGGAACATGGTCATGGGCTGGCTGATGAACCTGGAAGGGTTCCGCACGGAGTACCAGCGCCGGACCAAAGAGGGGATGCTGGAACCCTTCCGCAAGATGTTCGGCGACGGGAAGGAATGACGGGGCGGATGGGTGAGGGGGTCGTCGGATAGACGTCACCGCTGCCCAACGCTCCAGGGTGGCCGGGCCCAGGCAAGGAGGTCACGTTTACGCCGCCATCTAACGGCGGTCATTGACGGGATGAATCCAGCGGAAGGCCACGCAGTCGTCCAGAACGGCGGGAATCCCTTCATGGATGGTGGGGAAATCGGGCTGAATTCCGATATCGTCCCAGATGAGCCCCGCTTGGACCGGCAGGCGCATGTTGGCGCTGCGCACGGCGTCGGGCGTATACAGAAACGGCCGGTCCCCCCGCCGCGGCGTCACATTCAGCAGGGCGGTCCCCAGCAGGGCCAGCCAGCGGGGCAGTTTCACCAGGCGCAGGTGGGGCAGATATTCCTTCACCACGGCAAAAAATTCCACCCATGTGGCCGGTCGCTGGTCGGCCACGGCGCTGACGCCGGACCAGCGGGTTTCGGCGATACGGATCAGCAGTCGGGCCGCGTCGGCAATGTGCAGGTGGGCGAACAGGTTGTGGCCCGGCCCCGGATAGATGGCCTTGCCGCGGCGGATCTGCTCGAAGATCAGGTCACGGGCGCCGTACACATGGGGCAGGCGCACCATGGACAGGGCCAGATCGCTGCCGGCTGCCATCTGCTGGAGAGCGGCCTCGGTTTCGAGCTTGGCCCGGCCGTAGCCGAGACGGGTGCCGGCCGGCGTGGCGGCGTCGATGGGCCGGTCCTGGGAGGAATAGACCAGCAGGCTGCTGCTGTAGACAAATGTTTTCACCCCCGCCGCCAGGGCGGCTTTCATCAATTCCACGGAGCCCTCGACGATGGTGGGGCGCAACCGGCCGTAATCCTCAAAGGTGGCCCGGGCGCCGAGATGCAGGACCGTGTCCATGCCTCGTACCGCGCGGCGCAGGCTCTCGGGGCTGGTCAGGTCCCCCTGCATCAACTCCGCATCGCCGCCGGCCAGAAGGCCGCCGCGCAACGGCCGTCGAACCAGGCAGCGCGGCCGGTACCCCTGTTCGGCCAGGCGGCGGGCCACTTCGTAGCCGATGAAACCGGTAGCGCCGGTGACGAGGATGTGTTTCATGAGGCTTCCTCCGGCGCGGCTTCCGCGGCGCGGACGATGCCGCGAAGCATATTCCGAAAAATCAGGCCGTGGATGGGATAGATGCCGTACCAGTAAACGATGCCCCACAATCCGACGGGATCGAATATGGCCGTCTGCTTGACGATGGCGCCGTCACCGGCGGGTTCCACCTCGAATTCGAGCCAGGCGCGGCCGGGCAGTTTCATCTCCGCCAGCAGGCGCAACCGCCGGTCGGGTATGTATTCCTCTACCCGCCACCAGTCGATGGTATCTCCCGCGGAGAGCACTTCGGGATGTGGTCGCCCGCGCCGCAAACCGACGCCGCCCATAAGCAAATCGATGAAACCGCGTACCCGCCACAGCCAGTTGGCGTAATACCAGCCGGTCCGGCCGCCGATGAGGCGGATGGGTGCGAAAGCCTGCCGTGGCGGCAGCTGTGTTTCACGCCGGCGGAAGTCGATGAGGCGGTTGCCGAAACGGGTCCCGCCCCAGTTGCGGGTGGGCCCGGCCGAGGAGATGGCATCGGACCAGCGCGTGGCCGCAAATTCCGCGTCCTCGTTGTGCAGGGCGTCGGCGATGGCCTGGGCGACGCCCCGGGGCCGGATGGAGAACACCTCGGCAGCGGCTGGGTTGCGAACGACGGTTTCATGGCGCAGGCTGTCCACCAGCTTGCGGCCGATGCGGGCATAAAGAGGCGTGACCAAGCCCAACCACAGGCTGGACAGGCGGGGGGTCAGCACCGGCACGGGGATCATCAGGCGCTTCAGGCCGCGCTGGCGGGCGTATTCCCGCATCAGTTCGCCGTAGGAGACCTGATCCGTGCCGCCGATTTCAAAAATCCGGTGGCCGTCCAACGGGATGTCCAGGGCCTCGCGCAGGTAGGCCAACAGATCCGAAACGGCGATAGGCTGGGCCTTGACGGCCACCCAGCGCGGGGTGATCATCACCGGCAGCCGTTCCACCAGGGCGCGGATCATTTCGAAGGACAGGCTACCCGAGCCGAGGACGATGGAGGCCCGCAGTTCCAGCACCGGGGTGTCGTATTGGCGCAAGATTTCGCCCACCTCCTGGCGGCTGAGCAGATGGGGCGACAGGCCGTCGTCGTCATCACCCAGGCCGCCCAGATAGATGATGCGGCGGACGCGGACTGCCCGGGCGGCGGCGCCGAAGTTGTGGGCGGCCCGGCGGTCCAGTTCCTGGAAGTCCTTGCGGGAGCCCATGGAATGGATCATGTAGTAAGCGGTGTGGACGCCCTGCAGGGCGGCTTCGAGGCTGTCCGGCTCCATCACATCACCACCCGCCACTTCGGTGGTCGGGGATACCTTGGGCCGCAGAAATTCCGGCCGGCGGGCCAGGCAGCGCACCGGCCGTCCTTCCTGCTCCAGCAGCCGCAGCAGGCGGCCGCCTACGTAACCCGTGGCGCCGGTGAGCAGAATCAAATGATCGTTATTTTCAGCCATGATCGTATCCCTCTCGATCCAATGTCGTGCCCGCTGCCGTCGAATTTCCCGCCGGACCCTGGTATGGATGCCGCGGACGGGCGTGATTATTCAGGCAAAATCACTGTCGCCGGGAAATCAGCGATATTCACCGGTCAGGACCAGTCCGGCCCAGTGGAAGGGGTGGACGGCGTCCGCGGCCGGTCCCGCGGTGCCGGCCAGCAGTTCACGCTGGGCCAGGCACAAAGCCTCACTGCGGGTTTTTCCCTGTTGCAGGTACCCATAGAAGGACGTCATGAGGAGAGCCGTACTCTCGTCGGCCACTTTCCAGAGGGAAGAGAGGACGCTGCGGGCGCCGGCAAAGTGGAACGCCCGGGCAAGGCCCACCAGGCCCTCGCCGCCCCGCTCCTCGCCCAGGCCGGTTTCACACGCCGAAAGGGTCACCAGATCCGTGTCCAGTCGCAGGTGGTCAAGAATCTCCCAGGCCTGCAGGATCCCGTTTTCGGCCTCGGCCTCAGCCGGCGAAGGCAAGGTGAAGACCAGGCCGGATTCCAACGGCCGGAATTCGTCAAAAAACCCATGACAGGCAAAATGCACGATGCTGGTGGCCGGGGGGATCTGTCGCACGGCTTCCTCCCGGGCGTCACTCCCCAGGTATGGACGAGCGGCGCCGGGAAACAGACGGCAGATGGCCTCCACTTCCCGTCGGGTGGCCGGCAGGGCGTCGAGTCCGGCCAGCGGCAGGGAGCGGATCAAGGCCGCCTGACGGTCGGAGATGGCAGCCGGGCCGGGATAATGCGGATCACCGAAGGCCACTACCTGGTGAACGGTCCTGCCCGGGCGGCGGTGTTGACGGATTTCCGCCAGGACCGTGACGGATGTGATCCGGGAAACGGATTTTTCCTGGATCAGGTAGCGTTCGGCGGAGACGGGCAACGCGGCGAAGGGCAAAATATGCAGGGGGCCGTCGGGACAGACCAGCACGTGACGGGCCGCCGCCAGTTCAGCCCGGGCAGGCTGCAGCAGCATGCGGAAGAGTTCGGCGCCCTTTTCCTGCCGCCATGGGTCATCGCCGGCCGGACGACTCAGCAGGCGGCGGTACATGTTCACCGCCGCGGCCAGGGCCGTGCGCCGCACGGGCAGCACGTGCACCTTCAGCCGGCCGTTGAGCAAGGTGAAGAGCAGGCTCTGGTCGGAGCTCACGGAATAACTCAGCAGCAGGGTGTCCTTCTCCAGGAGGGCGGTGGCGGCCGGCAGGTCCAGCGGTTTCGGCGATTCCAGCGCCGCCAGCGCCGGAGCGCAGGCCCGGATCCGTTCCTGGACCTCCTGCTGCTCCCTGTGGATTTGTTGCAGTTCGCGCTGCAGCGCCTCGATCCGGGGGGTATTCTCCCCGGTCATGTCCAGCTCGGCCAGCTGTTGCCGGCAGCGGTCAGCGCGGGTGTCCAGCCGCTGCCGGTCCTGCCGCAGTTGGGCGGGGACATCGGCGGTGAACAGCAGATCCCGTTCGGCCAGCATCTGCCGCAACACCTGGGCCCGGTATTGCTCCAGGGTGACAAAGGCCGCGGCTTCCTGCCCCAACCGGATCTCCAGCTCAATGAGCGAGCGGTAGTAATCGGCGTACCGGGCCGAGAACCGTTCCTGGCTTTCCCGTCCCCCGCCCAGGCGCGACTTCTGGGCGGACAGGGCCGCCACCGCCTGCCGGAAGCAATCGAGGGCGGCGGGGAGTTCCTCCCGAATCCGGTGCACACGGCCCAGGCAATAGAGGCTCTCCGCCTCCCAGCGGCTGTCCGGAGCCAGTTGCTGCCGGATGGCCAGGGCCTGGCGGAAGACCGTCTCGGCCTCGTCCAGCCGGTCGGCGTTCAGCCGGAGTTCGCCCAGGTTGTTGAGGCAGAGGGCGTATTTCATGTTGCGCCCGCCGAGGGTTTCGTAGATATGCAGGGCCTGCAGAAACAGGGTTTCGGCTTCATCAGACCGCTGCTGATCGGCCCGCACCTGGGCCAGGCTCTGCAAGCAGTCGGCCACCGGCAGGCTGTCCGGCGCCTCGGTCCGGGTAAGCTCGAGCATGCGGGCGAAGGCGTCCGCCGCCTGTTCCAGTGCGCCACGGGCCCGCCAGATGGTGCCCAGATTGCCCCAGCTCCGGGCGGTGTCCAGGCCCGTCGGGGCAATTCTGGTCCGCAGCTGCAGGGCCTGGTGGTGGTAACTTTCCGACAGGTCGAGGTCGCCACGTCGATAGGCGATATCGCCCAGGCTCTCTACGGCGAAGGTCATGTCGATATGATCGGGCGCTACGCTCCGCTGCAGGTCGAATTCGCGGCGGAACACGCTTTCGGCGGCCACCAGGTCCCCCCGGTTCATCAGGACATTGCCCAGATTGTGAAGGGAGACGGCGACCTCGACGCTGCCGGGAGCGGTCTTTTCCTTGATGGCCAGGGAGCGCCGGAAATACCGCTCGGCGGCGGCCAGGTCGCCCTGGTCGTTGGCCAGGTTGCCCAGGCTGTTGAGGGTATAGGCGAGGCGGCGGCTGTCGGGCGCCAGGCGCTCCTGCAGGGCCAGGGCCAGGCCCAGCTGTTCCTCCGCTTTTTTGAATTGCCCCCGCATAATGGAGATAATGCCGAGGTTGTACAAGGTGCCGGCCACCGCTAGGGACTCGGCGTCCTCGGCCCGACGGACGGCCAGCGCTCTCTCAAAGAGCCGCTCGGCTTCGGCCAGGTCGCCGCGCCGGCGGGCGATGAGACCGAGGTTGGACAAGAGGTTGCCGTGCAGCCGGGCCTGGGGGGTGAGCTGTTCCACCAGGGCCAGGGCCTGGCTGTAGTGGCGGTCGGCGGTTTCGAAATCGCCGCGCATGAACGCCACGTTGGCCACATTGTTCAGGGCGGAGCAGGTGATCATCCGTCCGGGGGCCAGCTGCTGCCGCCATTGCAGGGACCGGCGAAAATGATGATCGGCGGCGTCGAAGTCGTCCCGGGACCAAGCCAGGAGGCCCAGGGACTGGTGAAGGTCGGCGGCGACCAGGCTTTCGGGCGCGATCCGCTGCTGCAGTTCCAGCGCCTCCGTGCCGGCGGCCGCGGCGGCCGCGGGCTGGTCCGTTTTCTGCAGGAGATCCGCCAGCCGGATCTGGCAGCGGATCATGGCCTCGGCGTCCCCGGCGGCCGTGCCGGCCGCCAGGGCGGCCCGGCACCACGCCTCGGCCGCTGCCCATTGTTCCAGCGCCGCCAGGCGGTCGGCCAGGGCGGCCAGGAACCAGGCCTCCTGCCAGGCTGCCCCGGCCGCCAGCCGGCGCCGGAACGCCGCCACGTCCGTCGCGGCGGGATCGCCTGGGGGTTCCGTCCACCATCGCCGGAAAACGGCCAGTTCCCCTTCGCTCAGGTCAGGGCGTGCGCGCACACCCCACGCGGAATCCGGCGCCAGCTCCACCACCTGAATCTCGTCCCCGCGCTGCAGCTGCAGCCGCAGGGGCGATCGCGGCCCCTGCTCCTGTTCGATCGTTTCCACGTTGAAGGTCGTCAAAAACGTGCCGCTGACAGCGGGATTGCCGGCCGGCCGTTCCCAGCGCAGCAACCGGTCTCCCGCCCGGATGCCGGTCTGCTCGGCGCCCTGGCCGACGACAACTTCCTCTACCATGATGGCGGCTGTTTCGGCCGTTGTGGCCATCGCCACCGGAAGAATCGTCGTCCAGAGGATGACCGCCAATCCAACGCCCAGATGTTTGTTCACGATGCGCTCCATGTTCGCCGGACACAGGGGCTGTCGGCCACCGTCATGAAATCCGGTTGGTTCGAAGAGAGGCCACCATGGTCCGATTGCAGGAATTCATCCGGATTATAATGGAAGCCGCGCCCGGGTGCAATGACCATGCGATGTCGTCCCGGACAGGCGGGGTGATCAGGCCGGCTTTTCGGCGAAAATGGCCGGATCCAGGGTGCCGTAGGCCGTGAAACTGCCGGGGCGGGACAAGCGGATGCTGAGGAGCACCGTCAAGGCCGTGCCCACGAAAATGGCGATCATGATGGCGATCTGGTATTTGATAGCCGTCATGGGGCTGGCCCCGCCCATGATGATACCGGTCATCATCCCCGGCAGGGCCACCAGTCCGATGGTCGCCATGCTGGCAATGGTGGGATTGAGGGCGGCCTGATAGGCCCGGCGGATATAGGGGAGCACGGCTTCCTGCAGGCTGGCGCCCTGGGCCAGAAGCAACTGATAGGCTTTCTCTTCCTTGTGGATGGAATGGAAGAAATCGCTGAGACCGATGATGCTGGCGCGCAGGCAGTTGCCCATGATCATGCCGGCGATGGGGATGAAGTACTGCGCCTCGAACAGGTAGGGGAGCTGCAGGATGACGCACAAAAAAAAGGCGAGGGGGATGGCGGTGCCCGCCAGCACGGCAACGAACAACGGGAAAATGAATTTCTGGACGGTGACACCGGCCGAGTGGATGATGGACAGATCGGCCGCCACGACCATGACCAGCAGCCAGAGCAGGTTCAGCCACCACAGATTGAGCTGGAAGATGAACTGCAGGTAGAAACCCACCAGCAGGAGCTGAACGGTCATCCGCAAAATGGAGACCAGCAGGTTTTTCAGTAATTTGACCCGGTAATAGAGGATGAGCAGAATGGGGATGATGAGGAGCAGGTAGCCGGCCGCCAGGGCCATGTAACCGATATCGATGGTCGATGTGTTCATCGGGTTTTCCTCCCCTGAGGTGGCTGGAGATCCACCACGCGGTGGGCCAGCTCCTGGAAATGGGCGTCATGGGTGACGGCCAGGACGCTCAGTTCCGGCTGTCCGGCGAAATAATCCTGCACCGCCGTGCGGGCTTCGCGGTCCAGGGCGGAGGTGGCTTCGTCGAGAAGCATGATGGGCCGGCGGAGAAGCAGGGCGGCGATGATGGCCACGCGCTGTTTCTCTCCGCCTGACAGGGTGCGGATCTCCTCCTGCAGCAGGGCTTCGGACAGATAGAAGCGTTCCAGCAGTGCCGGCAGTTCCGTTTCGGGAAAGTCCAAGTCGGCGTTGGACTTGAAGGTGAAGGGGCGGTGGAGGACGTCCAGCACCCGGCCGCGACCCAGGTCGGCCTCCTGCGGGACAAAGGCCATTTTGCGCCGCAGGCGCCAGACGGATTCCACCGTCAATTCCTCGCCGTCCACGAAGACCCGGCCCTGGTCCGGCGTCACAAATCCCAGCAGACATCGCAGCACGGTGCTCTTGCCGGCTCCCGAGTCTCCCGTGATGACGACCCTCTCCCCGGGCCGGAGTCCCAGGTTGAAATCCGCCAGCACCGGGCGCTCGTTAAATCGGATGGATATGTTTCGACACTCGCATCGCCAGGAATCGTTCATGTCTCCGCCTCTGCGTGGCCGGGCCGACCCGCCGCTGTCGTCCGCCCCGCGACGGCCGCCCGCTGCCAGGTGACGCTCGTCAAAAATCGAACTCCAGCCGGAACCGGAATTTACGGCCCACGCTGTTGTAAAATCCTCCGAATGCGTCGCTGTCCAGGTTGTTCTGTACATCCCGCGGGTTCCAGTGATGGGTCAGGTTGTACACACCGAGCACGAGGCGTGTGTGATACGTCCGACCGCGAAAGGGGATGCTGAGCGACCGGGCGATCTGGATGTCCGCCGAAAAAAAGCGGGGGAACCGCCCGCCGCGGTTGCGTTCGCCCACGAAATTCTGGTCCTCGTCGACGACAGACCAGGGGAAGCCGTTGCGGTACTCCACGGTCGGGGAAACGGTCAGGTCCCAGGGGAGGGTGATGATCCCGCTGAACAGGAACCGGTGGGGGACGTCATACGGCTCCGGCCCGTATTCGTCTTCCCGGATGATGGGCTGATGGTAGTTGCCCAGGAAATTCTGGTAGTGGTTCAGGTTGCCCTGGGACGAAGACCGTACATAACTGAAGGAAAATTCACCCCGCGTGGAAAACATGTATTTGAGGATGAAGAGTCCCTCGCGGTAATTCGATTTGCCCCCGTTGCTCAGCATCAGCCGAGGCTCGCCGTCGTCGGCCACATTCAGCAGCAGGTCCCGGCGCTGATTCCGCTGCAGGTAACCCAGACGGAGAAGGAGGTGGTCAGTGATGCGGCGATCGGCTTCCACGTTCCAGGTCAGCGAGTAGGGGTTGGCCAGGGTATTGTCGAGGATGACGTTGCGGTAACGGGTGGTGTCGAGAGAGAAGTTGTCGTCCGCCGGGCCGTAACGCGTGACCTGCATATGCTGGTACTGGGGAAAGACGCCGGCGATCAGGGGGATCTTGTCATAAAACAAGCCGAATCCGCCGCGGATGACAGTCCGGTCGTCCCCCGGGACGGGGAGCAGGGCGAAACCCAGCCGCGGGGCGACGTTGTTCGTTCGGCTGAGGCTGTCGCGATCGAAGCGAAGCCCGAGATGCAGGTTCAGCCAATCGCGGGGCTGCCAGTCGTCCTGCAGGAAAACGGTCAGTTCGGTGATATCGCCGGCGACGGACGGTGAGCCAAGAAATTCGATGCGTTGGGAAAGGGAGCCGTCGGCGCGACGGATGTTTACGGGCCGGCTGTCGTCGGCGCTTTCGTAGGCGGCGTGGGCGACGGTGCAGCCGGCCTTGGCCAGGTGGATTCCGTGCCAGCGAAACGGGGCGTGAGCATATTCCTGGCTGAATTCATAGCGGCGGCTGAAACGTTCCTGCCGGTTGAAATAGCCGCCCTGCCAGCCGTCGGGTGTGATGGTCGTTTCGGTAGCGCTGTTGGCCCAGATGTCGGCGTCGTAGTCCTTGATGCTGAATGTGGTCTCCAGTACCGAATTCAGGTGGATGACCGCCTGTTCGCTGAAGGCCAGGAAGAAACCGCGCTGGCGGAAATTGGCCGTCGATTCCCGCGGATGGAACGTGTTCATGTTGACGTAGGAGACCGTCTGCGGATAGCGGGAGAAGGCGGAACGTAAACGATGGTCCGCATTGATCTGCCAATCGAGGCGGGAGAAGAAATCATACGATTCGAGAACGGTTTCGTTGTCCGGATCGGGCAGGGAATAGACCCGCTGACGGATGAAGCGGTACTCGCTGTTGAAAGCAAACCAGAGCTTATCCTTGACGAGGGGGCCGGAAAAAGACAGGCGGGGTGTAAAGGACCGGATGCCGTTGATGGTGCCGTTCCGCCAGCGCGGGCGTGGGATGAATCCGGTCATTCCGAACTGCCAGCGGTTGGTTCCCGAACGGGTCTCGATGGACGTAACGGCACCGGTGAACTTGCCGAACTCCGCGGCGTACGGATGAAGGTAGACTTCCATGCTCTCGATGGCTTCCAGGGGGAGGTCCATGGCAAATTCGCCGGTGACGGGATCGGTGACGTTGACACTGTTTACCAGCAGGCCGCTCTGGCTGGCGCGGGCGCCCTTCATGTTGAGTTGTCCGTCGGGGCTGCGTATGACACTCGGCAGAAGGGGCAGGGTATCCTGAAACTGTTCGTCCAGCAGGGGCACATTCTGGAGCAGCCGTTGCCGGATGATCTCGGGCAGGACGGCGTGGTCCGGCGCGCCGTCGGTTTGCCCTGGCACATGGATTTCATTGGCCGGGCCGATCAGGGTCATCTGCAACCGCTGCCGGGTCGTCTCCCCGGCCGGGACGGTGACACGCTGCCGCAGGGTTCGGAAGGCTTCGAGCTCCGCCTGGATGATGTATTCGCCGGGCGGGAGATGCGCTAGCAGTCCCTGACCCTGGCCGTCCGTTGTTACCCGGCCGATTTCACGGCCGTCGGAAGTGAACAGGATGACCCGGGCGTTCGGTAATCGCGATACGTCGCCGTCGGGTGAAACATGCTCCACAATGACACGCAGCCGCCCGGCGGCGGCACTGGGGGGCGAATCCGCCCCGACGGCGCCGCCGATAAGGAGGAACAGGCCATGGATGAACATCAGGCGCAACGTCATCATGAGGTTCTTTCGATGGAAGGATCTCCAGCGGTCCTGCCGGCGTACGTCGGGACGATTGCCTCTCGCATCGCCGCCGCGGCTCCGGGTTCCTCGTCGATTCTCGTCGGCTGCGGTCCGGGTCACGCTGTTACAGGGAACGTGCATTCTCCGCCCGGCGATAATGCCCATTCCCTGTGTACCAGAAATTTCGTTAAAAGCAAGCGAAGATTCGTCCCCGGAGAAATCTGAAAAGAGAACAAACGTGTAGCATTGTCCGGGACATGGAATAAACTGGGTCCACCGGGTGCGGCAAGTCCAGGGGAAGGGTGTTCCGCGCTGGCCATGGAATTCAATCTCGAAAAAATGTCAATTTTGTGGTAAATTGGATTTAACACCATTCTGGAAATCAACGAGCATCCGCTGTCGGCGGATTGTCCCGGGGAGGGGACATCATGAATCGTACGGTGAACTGCCGCCTGGGGGATTTGCTCCTCAGCCTCTCCCAGGCCATCGACATGATGAACAGTTGTCTGGTGGGGCATCATCGCCGGGTGGCCTACATGGCCTATCACCTGGCCGACGCACTGAAGCTGCCACCGGAGGAAAAACAAAACATTCTCCTGGCCGGCCTGATTCACGATATCGGGGCGCTCTCCCTGCGTGAACGGCTGGACATGATGCAATTCGAGAGTGATTTCGCCCGGATGCACTGCGAGGCCGGCTATTATCTGCTGCACCTTTTTCAACCATTGCGGGGGGTGGCCGAAATCATCCGCTATCACCACCACTGGTGGAAAGAGGTCCCGGCGCACCGGCGGGTACCCGGGGCCAAGGGCGACGGCTTTCGCGGCGGTCAAATCCTTCACCTGGCCGACCGCATCGACGCGCTCATCAACCGGCAGGAAAACATCATTTCCCAGGAGATCGAGATTGCCCGCCATATTTCCGCGGAGGTGGGCGACCGCTTCATGCCGGCCGCCGTGGCGGCCTTCAACACCATTCGCCAGTATGAGTACTTTTGGTTGTACATGAGTCCCTATTACATCCAGAGGAAGATCCGTGAATACCTGGAAGAATCTCCTGTCACCGAAATCGGTCTGGAAGAACTGTTGGCCTTTTCTGAAATTTTCGTGAACCTGATCGATTTCAAGAGCCGCTTTACGGCTACCCACACCAGCGGCGTCAGCGCCACCGCCGTGGCCCTGGCCCGTCTGCTGGGTTTCGAGGAGGACCGGCTGATGCTGATCCGCATCGCCGGCAATTTACACGACATCGGCAAGCTGACTGTACCGACGGAGATCCTCGAGAAGCCGGCGCCCCTGGATTACAAGGAATTCAGCATGATCCGCAGCCACACGTTCTACACCTTCAACATCCTGGAAACACTGAACCTGCCCTGGGACATCCACAAATGGGCCTCCTTTCACCATGAGCGGTTCAAGGGGACGGGATACCCCTTTCATGTTAAGGAAGACGACATTTCGCTGGAGGCCAAGATCATCACCCTGGCCGATGTGTTCACCGCCATTGCCGAGGACCGGCCCTATCGGTCCGGGATGAGCCGCGAGGAAGCGGATGCCGTGTTGGAGTCCATGGTGGCGGAAAAACGCCTGGATGCGCGCCTGGTGGAAATCCTGCGTGAAAACTACCTGTATATCGACAGTGCCCGCCGGACGGCCCAACATGAAGCCACCCGCCGCTATGCCACGTTTCAGGACCATCTGCACGCCGCATTCCCCAAAGAACAGGCGGCGGCGGATCTGTTTTTCTGAGACAACGCGTGCCCCGCCCGGTTCCGACCGGCAAGCGGGGCGAGGCTGCCACTACCGGAGTCTGACCGATACACGGCCTGCATATTCCCATTTGATATCCGCTGTTGGCTGTCGTATGATAGCCCGTCGATCCGCCGGAGTGGATGATGCCGGTATACCGCCGGCACCGGCCTGGTTCGGCGGTTCCTGTTACACCTCACCGCTGGCGGACGGTAGGCGGAAACTTCTGCCAAATCAATGACCAGGAGACCATGATGAGAACGACGCCTCTTGTGATCGTGATCATTGCCATTTTGCTGGCGGGCTGTGGCAACGACCCGGAGACCTCCACCGACCCGACCCCCGCCGCCGAACCCGCACGTCTGGAAGTGCAGCATATCCTCATCTCATTCCAGGGCGCCATCCCCAAACCGGAAGTGACCCGCAGCCGGGCCGAGGCTGAGGCGCTGGCACAGCAAGTGTACCGGCGTGCCCGGAGCGGCGAGGATTTTGATGCCCTGGTCCGCGAGTATACCAATGACGAATACCCGGGAATCTATCGCATGGCCAACCATGGCACCACCGCCGACCGCGCCGCTCAGGAATATCCGCGGGCGGCCATGGTCCAGGCGTTTGGCGATGTCAGCTTTGGCCTGGCCGTGGGCGAAATCGGCATGACCACCTATGAACCGGCCACCAGCAAGTACGGCTGGCATATCATTCGGCGGCTGAAATAGCACACCACCAGCCTGGGATAGTGATGGTGGGGGAAGGCGTGTGTCAAAGTGTTGGCTGACGAAATTGTCATATATTTCTGTATCCCATTGGCCAATAGTGTTTAATAAACAAAGAATGGTCTCCGGTCGCTGCCGGTAATTGACGGGATTGCGTAACCGGTGGGCCCCGCACAGCACGTTCCTGTGATAACGGCGGCCGGATTCTCCGGGGAGGGTCGCCCCGGTGATGTGAAGGGAAGGAGCCGCCGGTGGGATGAGAGTACAGCGAAAGGACCTGCGCGATCTGGCGGTTCGGGTGGCTCATAAGATGCTACCTGGGGAAGCTGGCCGCATGGTCGCGGATATCCTAAGCGGCATGATGGCCGCCCTGTTGGATACGGCATGCGCTCCGGCAGCCGCCCGGACATTCAGCCGGGAATTCACTCGTCAAACCGATCAGCTGGCCGCTACCGGGCAACGTCTGTCGTCCGTCCTGCGACAGGCCAACGGACCTGCCGGTGCGCTGTCCCCGCCCATCATGACCGGTTCCCTGACCGCACCTGCCGGCGCCGGAGACGCTGATCCGCCGGCCGAGGCGGGAGGTCGTCCACCCGGCGGCGAGATGGCGGACTGGTTGCCCCGCGTGGCCGATGAATCCCGCACCCTGGTATCCGACCTGGAGTATCTGGTGCGCCATTCCCGTGAACTGGCCGCCGGTTTGGCCCGGGCCCTTCCGGCGGAAAAGGACGACCCGGCAAGGCCGGTGGACGATTGTCCGGACCTGGGCCCATGGTCCATGTCCTGAAAATAGAGATCGCCATGGTGGGCCGTTCGTCCCAACTTGCCGGCGGGATTCTGGGGCGGCTGACGCCAACGCCGGCGGTCGTCCCCGGGCCGAAAGAATCGCTCGAGATCGGTGAGCCGGCCTCTCCGGGCGCCGCCCCCTTCGGCGGAACGAGCGCGATGGTTCACGCCGCCCGGCTCACCGCGCACCAGGCGGCGTTGGTGGACATCCGTCGCCTCCTGGACGATTTCCGACAGGCATCGCAGCGTTTTCATGAGCAGATCCACCGCCTGGAAGCGGGACTCCGCCCGGGCGGTTCGGCGGAGCCGGGGGTGGCGGTTCCCGCGAGGGATCGTCTCTCCGTGACGGCGTTGGCCATGGGAACCCCCGCCGAGGGGCGGCATTGCCTGGAAGAACTGGCTCGTTTCACTGAATGTTTCGCGCGGACGCCGGAACCGTCGTCCCGGGAGGAACTCTCCGGGCCGCCATCGCGCTATTGGCCCCCGGACCTGCATCTTGTTCCGCCGATGCCAGACGTCCTTCAGCAACATTCGGCGTTCGACGCGGCCCAGGATTTCCACGACCGGGTGGACCGGGTCCAGATGTCCCGTATCAAACTCGTCCGCCTGGCCGACCCGTCCGTAGCCGCTGCGCCGGACGTCACCGCCGAACCTGTCCCGGCGCCGGCATTTCTGGAACGGTTGTGCGGGGTGCTGGACTCCGCCGAGACCATGAACCGGGTCCTCGGACAACGGTTTCATCAATTCCGGTTTTAGGTCGTCGCCATCCGTCGCACCGGACCGGTCTCTTCATGTCCGGCACATGTCCGTCCTTGGGCCCAGTCGAATGCCTGTCGCGGACGGGGCGCAAATTTCCCGCCAGGATTCATTACGGTATGTTTTATAATGGCCGGTTCCGGTCCCCGGGGCCGGACGATGTCGCAACGGCGATCTATTCCAGGGAGGCTTTCTTCATGATGGAAGAGCGATGGATGGGCATCCTTCCCAACCTCAGCAAGCGAAAGGGATTGTTCGGCATGCAGGCCTTCAACCTCCTGCTGACCGAACGGCGCATGATCCCCGCCGAGATGACGAAGGAGATGCTGAAGGATGAGGCCCGGCGCACGGCGGCCGAAGCGACGGGGGCCGGCGCCGTGAACCGGGTGATGGCCACCATGAACTCCGGAATTCACCTCTACAAGCGGTATGAGACCATGGACCCGGTCGCGGCGTTGGCCGAGAACCCGGGCAATTTTGCCCTGGAGCGGGCGCAGCTCCAGTCCATCCGGGTGAAGGGGGGCGGCACGGACGAAGAGGGGCGCCCGGAACCGGCCGAGATCACCATCCGGTGGAACGGCGGCAAGGTGGTCTGGTGAAGCGGCACCGGCAGTCTGTCCGCCGGTGAAATGCGGACCCTGTTGCGCCGGGCCTTTGGTGAGATCGTTCGCTGAGGGATATGGAGTGGAGCAGGATGAATTCAATCCGATATCTGTCACCTGATACCTGAAACTTCTCCGTGACAGAGCCTGGCACCTTGTCTGCGACTTTTTTTTCGGATTTCCGCCATTTTTTTCACCTTTGCTTCGTACATTTTCCGCCCCGCGCGTTATTTATATATAACGACATATATTATTGCGCATAATACGCGGATATGATATTATGCAGGCATGAAAAAACTCACCATATCCGAAGCGGATGAGATTGTTTTTGGCCTCCAGGATGAGATCCGCCGGTCCCGGGACTCGCGGTATGACCATCGTCTCCATGCCGTGCTGCTCGTCGCCCAGGGGATGAGTTGTCCTGAAGTGGCGCGTTTGCTGGGGGACGCGCCCCGGACCGTCGAATACTGGGTCAACCGTTTCGAATCAGACGGTCTGGCCGGCCTGGTGGATCTGGATCGTCCGGGGCGGCCGCCCCGACTCGGGGCCGAGCAGTACCGGGAGATCGGCGAAGTGCTTCGCCGGCCACCGGCCGAGGTGGGCCTGGGAACGCACCTCGGGGATGGCAAGGCGTTGTCGGCGTTCATCCGGCGGCGGTACGGCATCGAGTTGGGGGTGCGACAGTGCCAGCGGATTTTTCGCCAGCTGGGCTTCCGGATAAGAAAGCCGCGGTCGGTGATCGCCTGGGCCGACCCGGAACGACAGGCGGAGCATAAAAAAAACTCCGCGCCATAGCCCGGCTGGATGGCATCGATCTGTGGGCCCTGGACGAGGTTCGCTTTCAGCAATACGGTTCGCGGTGCCGGATGTGGATTCCGCCCGAGGTCAAGGATCCGGTGCTCCGTCATTTTCCGGGCCGCAAGAGCGTCGGCTACTTTGGCGCGGTCAGACTCCGGGACGGGTTGTTTGTGGCCATGCGCGAAACGGACAAGTTCAACGCCAGGAGTTTTCATGCCTTCATGAAAAGGGTGTGGGCGGTGGGCGCCCGTGCGGAGGGCCGCATGGTGTGGTCATTGCGGACAACGCCAAATACCACCATGCCCAACTCCACCAGTCGTGGCGACAGGAGCAGGCGTCGGTTTTCGCGCTCGATATCCTGCCGCCCTACAGCCCTGAGCTGAACCCGGTGGAGCGGGTCTGGAAGTTGTTGCGTCGGATGTGCCTGCATAATCGATATTTTCACACTCTCCAGGAGATCCAGGCGGTGGTGGATGCCCAATTTGCGCAGTGGTCGTCGAGCAATGAAATCCTTCGCGAATTATGCGCAATAAATTAAGTCGCTATGTATAATGTTTTATACAGAGTTTACTGATTGATCCGCACCCAGGTGCAGGTTGAACTGGGATCAACGCAGAATCCCTTGGCGCTGTTGTAGTCAGGAGAAAATCGAACTTCGTAGAAACCGGAACCACCACTAAACGTGTAGTCGATGCGGAAGGTTCCACTCTGGGTAAAATAAGCCGGACCTTTGGCACTTCCCAACCCGCTCTCCTGTGCGAAGTACGTACCATCTGCGGTGGCAGTGATGGTCCAGGTGCTGACCCTGTTATTGATTGTATTGTGCCATGATCCCACCGGGCTTCCACTTGAGGAGGTAATGTTTCCATTCCATGGCATCGAAGATTCAACTTGCCCTTTTACGTTGAAATTAACCATGGTGTTGGCCTTGTATCGTCTCGCGATCCCCTTGGCGTCGGGCAGATCCATGTCGTAGGCAATAACGCCGGAGACCACCCCGCTATCATACCCGAATGTCACAGGTGAAAGCTTGGCGAAGGAAATCCACGTGCTGGAATATACGATGCGCATTCTTGTTTCGCTGCAGATGAACCCTCTCAGGACTCCCCCCGCTCGCTCGAATTCAATCACGGTATTGCCTGCAAAACAGATGGATGTCGTGCTGTTCCATATCTTGAGATGGGTGTCGACGGCCAGGGTACCGATTTTCACGCCACCGTCAAAATCGTCAATAGTAATTTGTCCCATCTTAAATAGTATTGTCCCGGATTGCCATCCGACGGGCCTCACTCTTGTGTCGTTTGGAAGTAGTTTTACAGTGACTGCTTCAACCTGACCTGCCCAGGTTATCAATGCAAGGGAACTCAACACAGATAGAATAAATACTTTTTTCATCCTTGCTCCTTTGAAATATAAATTGTATCGCTTTGTGGACAGAGCTTCTGTTGGGATTGAAAAGGAAAGGCTCTTTAAGGAATTTTCATAAGATCCAGACTGTTTTCTTAGGCTGTTGTCTTCTCATGCTATGATATATTGGGCAATAAAGCTAGACAATTACGAGGCTATTGTGACAAAGCCTGGCACCGTTGCCGAACCGGCGACGGGGCAACGGGGCGATCGGGCGAATCGGCGAAAAACCCTGAAGGCCTCGGGTCAGGTGATCATCCCCGCAGAGAAGCAGCGTTCGCAGAGATTCCCTGGATGATCCCATCGACAGCCGGCATTCTCCGCGGGATCAACCCAACTTCAGGGTCGACACATTTTCGTGACAAAGCCTGGCACCATTTTCTTTCTTATTTTCTTTCTTGACATTTGACACTTGACACTGACACCTGCCACCTGAAACCTCTACGTGACAGAGCCTGGCACCGTCTCGATGAATCGGTGATAGCGCGACAAGGCGAATTGGCGAGAGGACAACATGACTATCGTTCCGTCGACCGTATTCCAATCCAAATTGACACACTTTTGTGACAAAGCCTGGCACCATCAAACCGAGCGGGCGAACGGGCGACGGGGCGAATCGGCGACCGGGTGACTGAATGAACATTTTGCTCGTCATGCCCCGACTTTATCATTGTCCTTTCCATCTTTTTGAGGGGATGATGTTTATGGCCCGCAACGCCACTGTTTTCAGCGCGGATCAAAGCGGATCAGGCCCATCGATACGAGAGGCGGCGTTCAGGAGTGGCCGCGCAGGATGTCGCGGATGCGCCAGGTGCCCAGGAACGGGGCGTTCATGTGACCGTCCCAGGCCGCCTCGGCGAATTTGCCCGAATCCAAGACATAAAACAGCCATTCGTTTAGATAATCCAGATTTTCCTGCGGGAAGCCGGCGCCCACGTGCTGCAGCCAGCGCTGGTTCTCCTTTTCATGCGCACCGACGGGCGGACTGGTGATGATGGGCAGGCCCAGGGCGGCGTAGAAGGTTAACTCCGACGGTTTGGTCCACAAGATGTCTGTGACGCGCAGGACTTCATCCATACGGGCGAAATACTTAAATTTTCCAGGGGCGTAGACGATCTCCACGCTGTCGGCCAGCCCCAGATCGGCCAACTCGCTCCGGAAATAATTATGCACGTCCATGCGGATACCCGCCACCAGGTTGATCCGGACCTCCTGCCGGTTTAGGTGCTCCCGCAGCACTTTGACGATGCCGATGCCGATTTCGCGTTGGGCCCCGGCGCCGCCCACCATGTACGTGATAGTCAGCGGCCGCGAGACGGGTAAATTGACGTTATCGATACCCAGGGTGGCTGCCAGGATGGGCAGGTACTTGGCGGCGAAGGCGCCCTTTGGGTCAAGCTGGGGCAGGCGAGCGCCCAGGTCGTGCTTAATAAGGGAGCCTTCCCGGTCGCCGGTCAGTTCATCGGGCAGGGGGAAACCGGTCATGACGATGCGCTCGGCGGGGATTCCATACTGGCGCAATCGGGTCTGGGCATGGCGCGAGGGCGCCAGGTAGATGATCCTCGATTTTTGCGGATGGGCGGACACCCAGACCCGGTTGATATCCGTATCCGTCACCACACAGAAGACGTTTTCCAGTCCGAGGTAATCGGCCGCCAGGGCCGGGATGAAATGGGTGGTCAGGATGGGGAGCGACGGCCGGCGGATGTACTCCACCAGACTGGCACACAGGCCCTTGCGGATTTTGCGGCGCAGAAACAGGGCGGCCAGGGTCGGCTTGGACAGATCCTTGAAGGGGAAGAAGGGCGAGATGGACTGCAGCCGGTCGTAGAGGTTAAACAGCCGGCGCCCGAACAGCGGCAGGTTTTTTAGTCGCGAGATCCCTTCGTAAAAGCCGCGGGCGTTCTCCCAGTAGCGCCGCTCCCGGGGTGAGATGATCTGGTCGTTGTTGGCGGTGATGATCCGTTCATGGGCCATGTCCCGGAAGGGATAGGCCGCCCGCTGGTGGCCGTAGCCCATGTCCACCGAAACAATCCAGGCCTTTTCATCCGTCGGGGGAGTGGTCATATGGTGTTATCCTACTCCATTTTTTGAAACAGGCCAACTGTAACATCCAGTTTAACGCTGATTATTCAGGTTCAGATGGAAAATCCCGGCGGCAGCGATTGGGCCACATGATCCGTGGCAATATTTTCAATCAGCGCTAAAATGAAAACGACCGGCGAAGACCGGAATCTGCTGCGGAGGTGACGCATGACCGAGCAACCGCCTGATCTGATGGTGGAGTATGAATGGTGCGAGGGGACGATACCGCCGCCGGACTACTACGAGTACACCATCCGGATCGGGCCCGGTCCGCACGGTGTCGTCCTGTTCCGGCCCGATTATCCGTCCCACGATCCGCCCGAATGGGCCGTCCCGTTCGACGTGACCGCCGACGAGCTGTCGGCCTTGTGGGCGGAGCTGGCGGCAGCGGGCCTTCTCTCGGGCCGGTCCTGGCCGGCCCGGGAAGACCACGCTGTCGGCGGGAGCCTGGAGCGGGTGACGGTGGCACAGGCCGGGCGGCCGGTGACCGTCCCCTGGCGGCCGGCCGAGCCGGAGCGCCTGGCCCCGCTGTACCGCTTCCTGCGTTCTCTTGTTCCGGAGCCGCTGTGGCGCGATCTCCGGGCGCGGCACGAGGCCTATGGACGTACGTCCTGAAGGCTGCTCCTGCGTCTTCCATCCTGATTTCGCATTTGGATTTACTGGGCGATATGGTATTTTATGCCGGAGACAGTCCATGGGACAAAAAGAGTAACGGGAGGCCACTCGATGCGGATCTATCGGCTGATGCTCGGCCTCCTGTTCGGCGCCATCATCCTGGCCGGGGATGGCTATCCGGCGCTGGACCGAACGCTGTCCACCCGGCGGCTGGCCGCGGCGCCGGTCATCGACGGTGTTCCCGAGCCGGAAATCTGGGCGGACGTGCCCGTGTCCGGTGGTTTCGTGCAGCATGAGCCCGATCGCGGCCAGCCGGCGACGGCCGAGACTTTCGTCCGCGTCGGCTTTGATGAAACCCACCTGTATGTGCTGGTGGAATGTCGCGATCCGTCACCCGGCCGTATCGCCGCGGCTGTCACCCAGCGGGACGGCGACCTGGAAGACGAAGATGCCGTCGTGATCATGCTGGACACCTTCCTCGACCGCAACACCGGCTACCTGTTCGGCACCAATGTGCTGGGTACCCAGTACGACAGCCGCCTGGCCGACAATGGCCGCACCGAGGACCACCGGTGGGACGGCGTGTGGCAGTGCGCCGCCGCCCGCACGTCCACCGGCTGGAGCGCCGAGTTCGCCATCCCGTTCCGCACCCTCCGCTTCACGGGAGGGGCCGACACGGTGTGGGGCCTGAATGTCATTCGCGGTTATCCGCGCCGGCTGGAAACGGCTGTCTGGAGCGGGCCGGCGGAGGAAATCTTCCGCGTGGCCGCCTTCGGGCACCTGACAGGTCTGGAACCTGGCCTCGACCGCGGCCAGCGGTACGACATCATCCCCTACGGCCTGGTGCGTCTGCAGCAAGGGAAGAAAACAACCGCAGATGCCGGCGTCGACCTGCGCTACCGGTTGCGCAACGATGTGAGCGTCGAGTTCACCGTCAATCCCGATTTCGCCACAGTGGAAGCCGACCAGGAGCAGATCAACCTCACCCGTTTCGAGCTGTTCATTCCGGAGAAACGGCCCTTTTTCCAGGAAGGCACGGAGCTGTACCAGCAGCGTGTCACCCAGTTCTACAGCCGCCGCATCGGGGAAATCCCCTGGGGTGCCAAGTTCAACGGGAAATTCGGCGGTTGGGAAATGGCCTTTCTGACGGCGGCCAGCGATCCGCAGGCCGGGACGGACGGTCTGGACGACGAGGGAAGAAATGCATATTATTCCGTCTTTCGTCTGAAAAAAGTGATCATCGGCTCCTCCAATGTCGGCCTGCTGCTGGCCAATCGCTATTGGGAAGGCGACAACCGCGGCTCCATCGGGGCCGACATGACCCTATTCTTTACGGATACGCTGGGCATGACCGCCCAGTTCGTGCGCGCCCACGGGCCGGAAAACGACGGAAAAACCACCTGGTTCGTCCGGCCCGCCTACGACAGCTCGACCACCCATTTTCATGTCCGTTACTCCCACTGGGACAAGGACCTGAAAGAAAACATGAACGTTATCGGCTTCATCCGCGATGATGACCGTCGGGAGGCGGATACCAATTTTTCCCGGACCTTCTGGTTGGCGCACCCATTCTTTGACAGCGGCACCACTTCCAATAACTTCAACATTTACTGGAGCCAACAGGGAACCCTGCGCAGCTGGGAGTTCGAGTCATCAAACGAGCTGAAACTGGCCAGCAACTGGAACATTGACCTGTCGGTCACCGAAGAGTTCAAGCGCTATGAAAAGGACTTCCGCAACCGGCTCATCTCTTTCGGGCCAGAGTATGACAACCGACGGGGAACCTCGGTGGGCGTCGAGTGCGGTTTCGGGCGCAATTACGACAGCGACCTGCGGCTGCTGGGCGCGGATGTCGAGATCAAGCTCACGGACAAATGGAAAGTAGAATACGGGCTGACCCGCCTGTGGCTGTCGCCCGATCCGGACAGGGAGTCCACCTGGATCCATGTGCTGCGCAGCCAGTATTACTTTCACCGTGACCTTTACGTGAAACTGTTTTTCCAAACCAACTCCGTAATTTCCAAGGAAAACGTCCAGACGGTCTTTGTCTGGCGGTTCCTGCCGCCTTTCGGCGCTTTCCAGCTGGCGTACCAATACGGCACGTCCGCCCTGGGCACCGAATCGGCGCAGGGGCATACCCTTTTCAGCAAACTGTCGTGGCTGTTCTGAACGGCCTGATCGGTTCCGTTATCTACGAAGAAGTTGATTTTCAAAAAATTTCTACGGATGGCTGATCGGCCGGCTGCGAAACCGGGCCCTGTACGCTGGCAACGAGGCCCGGTCGGAATCAGCGCTTTTTGGTCTGGGTGTCGGCAGACAGAATCCACGCGTTGGGATCCAGTTCCACTTTTTTGGGCGGCGCCGGCAGAGGAATGCGGAAATCCGTCTGCGGTCCCTGGACGTGCACCGTGCCACGGGCGTACTGATCCTTGTCAAATTCCAGCACCAGCGGCAGGGGCATGAACCAGTCGTCGGGCGCGTTCTCCTGGTAGACGGTGCCGCTCAGGATCACGCCCTGGTCGCCCTTCTCCAGACGGTACTCCATCCGGTACCTGGGCAGAGGGGTCTGATAAACCCATTGCCGGAAAAACCAGTTGAGGTCCGGCAATTTGTATTTCCGGGCAATGGGCGTCTTGACAAAATGCTGATTGGCCGTCGCGATGAACGATTCGGTGGTGGCCCACCCGTTGCGATGGCGGACGACGAAATCCCGCATCATCTCAAAGAACGCGTCATCCTTGCCCGTGGCGGGATCGGAGAACAGGAAGTGCAGCATGCGCAGCACCAGGGCGCCCTTGTCGTAAATCAAGGTGGAATAGGCTTGCAGGGATTCACTGGTGGCCAGCCGATGACCCAGGATCAGCGGACCAATGTCCACCAGCATGCCCTTGCCGACGCCTGTTTCCGTAAGTGGCGGATCCTTCAGCGAGCGGCGCAGGCTGCCGACGAGCTCCCGCCACGATTCCTTCTTGTCGCGGAAGGCGGTATACAACACGCCCGAATATTCAGCGAAGCCTTCGCTCAACCACTGATCGCGGTAACTGCGCCAGCCGACGATGCCGCCCCACCACTGGTGTGAACTCTCATGAGCGATAAAGGAGTATGTGTACTTGCTGGACCGGTCGGAGCGGGGCAGCAACAGCAGGGAGGGAAATCCCTGCCCCCAGTAGGTAGGGTAAAAAACCGCGCCGATTTTGGGATAGGGGAAGGGGCCGAACAGAGTATGGAAATACTTGACGGTGTTGCCCAATTCGGCCCGGACGAAGTCCTCCTTGATATACGTCGCCCATTTGGGCACGGCATAGAACTCCACGGCCACTTCATGATCGTCGAGGGTGATGGTTTCTTCATGCCGTTCCAGCCGGCCGACGGAGAACGTGGCCAAGGGCACGGGCTGGTCCATGACCCAGCGGGTTTTCAGGCCGCCCGGATGTTCGGGATCCGCCTCTTCGGACAGCCGCCGGCCGACGCTGACCACACGGTGATTGTCCTTGTGCCGGAAGGTGAGGTCGTATCTGGAGCGGTTCAGGTAGCCGCAGCGGGGGTACCAGCAGGTGGTGGACAGCGGAAAATAGCAGGGCATGTCGGCGTATTCATGCATGAACTCGCCCGCCAGGCGAAATTGCAGTGTCAGCTTATCGCCGGCGGCGGTGGGGGGCAGGAACACCAGCAGGCCTTTCTGCCACTCCTCCTGCACGAAAGGCAGCTCCGTGCCGTCGGCCAGACGGAGACTCTCCACCTTCATGGCCTTCTTGCGGCGGGTGTCGCTGTACTCGCTCAGGTTCTCATTGAGCAGGAACGTGGCGGCCCGCAGGTCGGGCGCGGCGACGGTCAGGTCCATGGCGCAGTCCAACCGCAGCATCTTCTCGCCGTCGTGCAGGTCCACGTCCATGGTGTAGCGCTCGATGGACGTCTGTTCAAACGCGTCGGCGTACTGGGCCTCGCCGCGGGCGTAATCGTCCTGGCTGAAAAAGGCCAGCCAGACGTCGTTGCCGAACATGGTCTTGTGATAGCGGAATACCAAACCCTTCTCGCCGCCGTTGATGGTGAAGCAGTCGGCGGGGATACGCTCCTGGTGATCCATCACGAAGGTGAAGCGTTCGCGTCGCCCACCGTCGAACTGGGCGATGAAAAAGCCCGGTTTTTCGTTGTTGAGCATGGATTCCGCCAGGCGGGCGGCGATGTTGGCACCTGTCTCCTTGATAAGCTGTGAGCCAAATTCCCGGGCCAGTTCCCGGGCCCGTTCGTCCACCGGCACGCCTTCGGCCATGGACGGGCCGATGAGATCGAACGTGTCGTCGGTGAAGCGCAGAACGGCCGTCTGGAAATCGGACGTTACGGTGTCCGCCTCGAGCAGTCGCCGCAGGTGCTCCTTTTCGAACGGGTCGGGCGGCGGTTCGGCGTGGAATGTGCCCCGGCCGATGAACACGGCGCTGTGGATGCCGCCGCTGGTGGGGACTTCGAAAAAGAAGCGCCCGCTGAAGGTCATGGTGACCCGGTCGCGGGTCAGGGTCAGGTTTTCCACGGCCGCCGAAGCACCCGACAGCTGAAACTGCTGCAGCTGGGCGTAGAGCTCGGGGCCGGCCGGGTCCACCGTGCCGGCATACGCCCGGGAAACGGTCGTCGCCGGATCCAAGGCGATCCAACCAACGACCAACAGGCAGATCCATACGGCATGAATGTGCTGTCTCATGACGAGTCTTCCTCCTGAAGTATGATGGTGGAGAGAATTATACACGAAACAGTGGGGTGACGGCAGATTTTTTCCTGAGATGGATGCCGTCGGATGGCGAAGCCCGGCCGAAACCGCCACCGGTCCCGGCCGGAAGGAAGGTTTATCGGCCAAGCCAGGCGGCTACGTCGCGGGTGTGGTAGGAGAGGATCAGCTGCGCGCCGGCCCGTTTCATGGCGGTGAGGGTTTCCATGACGATGCGCGGCTCGTCCAGCCAGCCCCGGGCGGCAGCGGCCTTGATCATGGAATATTCACCGCTGACGTTGTAGCAGGCCACCGGCACGTCGAACGTGTCGCGGACGGCCCGGATGACGTCCATGTAAGCCAGGGCCGGTTTGACCATGACCAGGTCGGCACCTTCCAGGATATCCAGTTCCACCTCGCGCAACGCCTCGCGGACGTTGGCCGGATCCATCTGGTATGAGCGGCGGTCGCCGAACTGAGGCGCGCTTTCGGCGGCGTCACGGAAGGGGCCGTAGTACGCCGAAGCGTACTTGGCGGCGTAGGACATGATGGGCACATGGGCGAAACCGTGCTCGTCCAGCGCTTCGCGGATGGCACCCACCCGGCCGTCCATCATGTCTGACGGCGCCACCATATGGGCGCCGGCCGTCACCTGGCTCACGGCGGTGCGGGCCAGCAATTCCAGGGTGGGATCGTTCAGTATCCTCTCCCCCTCGATCATACCGCAATGGCCGTGGGACGTGTATTCGCACAAGCAGATATCGCCGATGATGAGCAACTCCGGCACCGCCCGGGCGATGGCGGCCATGGCCTGCTGGATGATGCCGTTTTCGGCCCAGGCGCCACTGCCATGGGGATCCTTTTGTGCCGGAATCCCGAACAAGATGACGGCGCGGACGCCGGCATCCGCCAGGCGCTTGCATTCTTCCACCAGCTCCTTGACGGAATAGCGGTACTGGCCGGGCATGGAGGAAATCTCCTCCCTGCCGCTGAGCCCTTCCACCACGAAGAGCGGCATGACCAGGTCGTTGAGAGTCAGCAGATTTTCGCGCACCAGGTCGCGCACGATGTTGTGCTCGCGCAGGCGGCGCAGGCGGGTTACAGGAAAATTCATGGGTGATCTCCTTCTTGGATCTTGATTTGTCGTGTCTCGGCCCGGCCGCGGCTGGTGCAGTCGGGCGGATCAAGGATCGTAGCGGTAGCCGGCGGCATGGACCGTCACGAAGTGCTCCGGCGCCTCCGGGTTGGCCTCGAACAGCTTGCGCAGGCGCACGATGAAGTTATCCACGGTGCGGGGGGTGGGATCGGCATCCATGCCCCACACCTCGTCAAGGATGTCGGCGCGGGAGAGCGTTACCCTGGGATTGCGGGCGAACAATGCCAGCAGAGCGCACTCCTTCTCCGACAGTTTCATTCGCCCCTGCCGGGTATCCGCCTCCCGGGTTTCCAGATTCACCTCCCACGGGCCGACGCGGATCAGCTGGTGCGAGGGCACGGCCCGTTCCCCCTGGCTGCGGCGGATCAGCGCCTGGACCCGGGCCAGCAGTTCCGCCATGTGGAAGGGCTTGGCCAGGTAGTCATCGGCGCCGCGATCGAGGGTGCTCACCTTGGTGGGGATGTCGCTCTTGGCCGTGACCATCAGCACCGGCGTGTTGATGCCGCGGCGACGGATGTGCCCCACCAGTTCTTCGCCGGACATCCCGGGCAGCATGATGTCCAGCAGGATGATGTCGAAAAAAACCTCCGCCAGGCGGTCGAGCAGCGCTTCGGCCTGAATGAAGCATTCCACCTGGTAGCCCTGTTTCTCCAGGTTGAGCCGCAACATGGTGCGGATCAGTTCCTCGTCTTCCACCACCGCCACGCGTGCCATGAGTGTCTCCTTCCCGTCTCAGATTGTTACCGCCTCCATTTAACTCCAGCCACCGGCCGCACGCAAGGGCAATCAGGCCGACCGGGGCGGGCACCGCTTCAAATTCAACTGGAAGCAGGCCCCCTGCCGCGGGCCGGCGCTGCTGCCCGTCAGGTCGCCGCCCATCTTGCGCGCCAGGCTTCGGGAAATGTACAGTCCCATGCCCGTACCGTGCTGACCATCGGGCAATTCTCCCGGGAAGCGCCGGAAGGCCTCGAACAGGTTTTCCGCCTGGGCCGGATCGAAGCCGGGACCGTTGTCGCATACGCTGACCTGCGCCTCATCATCGTCGGCCGTCACCCGGATCTGCAGGTCGAGGCCTTCGCCGGCGTATTTGAAGGCGTTGTCCGTCAGGTTGTCCAGAATGACATGCACCGCGTCGGGATCGGCCATGACCCAGACATCATTCGGTGACGGCCGCTGCAGGCGGATCCGTTCGCCGAACTGACTGCGGTGGCCACCGACGAAACGTTCCAGAAAATCGCCCAGGGCCAGCGGCGTCGGATTGAGCCGGGCGGCATCGCGTTCCAGTCGTTGACCGACCAGGATGTTCTGGGCCAACTGCTGCTGGCGGTCCACCTGGCGCAGGGCCATGTGGACCAGCGGCTCCAGCTCTTCCCGGGAAAGTTCCTGGGATTTCAGGGTTTCGAGAAAGGCGCGCAGTCCGGTGATGGGCGTCTTGATTTCGTGGGTGATGCGACTCCAGAACTCCTGCAGTTCCCGGGCGGAGCGGCGCTCTTCGTGGATCAACCGGTACAGCATGAAAGTGCTGATGAGGATGAGCAGGGCGAGGAGAGTGCCCTCGCCGATGACCATGATGCTGCGTCGCCGGAATTTGTCCTCGACGAAGGCCAGCTCCGCCGGTCGCGGCTGGATGGCGTATTCGGGCCAGTACGGCTGCATGGCCACGGCGTCCGCCGCCGCCGTCGCGGCGGGCACGATTTCGAAGCGGGCGTCATCGGGCAGGGGCCCGGGCTGGGGAACGGGCTGCGGCTGGTGGCCGAGGGTCAGAGCGTAGGCCTGGACGCGGAAGACCAATTCTTCCTTTTCCCGGTTGTGCTCACGATGGATGGAGTTGCGGATGAAAACCGCCCACCAGCCGACCAGGGACGTCAGGGACAGCAGGGTGATGACGAACAGCAAGTGGTGTCCCCGTTGCCGCAGCCAGCGAATGAGCGGCCGGCCGTCGCCGGTGGCGCCGTTGATTTTCATGCGTTCTCCGTTCGGACCAATTCCACCGCCAGCGCTCCGGCCAGTCCCGTGACCTCGGCTTCGGAGTGGGCGGCGCTGAGGAACAGCACCTCATAGGCGGAGGGCGGCAGGTAGTAACCCTGGATCAGCAGCGGCCAGTAGATCCGGTTGAATCGTTCCACCGTCGCCGGGGCGATGGCGTCGTCGCGACGGGGAAACGCGCCGCTGTCCAGATAGGGCCAGATGATGGAGCCCATCCGGACGGCCCGGGCGGCGGGATGGCCGCCGGCGGCCAGGGTTGTCTCGAACAGCCGGCCCAGTTGCTCCAACCGGGCGTAGGGTGATTCATCACGCAACGTTTCCAGCTGGGCGATTCCGGCAGCCAGGGACACGGGATTGCCGCTCAGCGTGCCGGCCTGGTACACCTTGCCCAGGGGGGCCAGCCCCTCCATGAGGCGGGCGGGGCCGACGATGGCGCCCACGGGCATGCCGCCGCCGATGATCTTGCCCAGGGTGACCATGTCGGGCCGAATGCCCACTTCCTGGTAGTAGCCGCCGAAGCGGAGACGGAAGCCGGAAATGACTTCGTCGAAAATCAGCAGGCTGCCGTGGGCGGCGGTGACGTCGCGCAGAAACTGCAGGTATTCGCGCCGCTGCACCAACAGGCCGTTGTTGGCGGGGAGGGGCTCGATGATAACGGCAGCCACGTCACCGCCGTGCACGCGGAAGATCTCCTCCACGGCCGCCACATCGTCCAGCGGGGCGACGAGGGTGGTGCCGGCGATGTCGGCCGGGACGCCCGACGAATCGGACAGGGCGTGGGTGGCCAGGCCGGAGCCGGCTTTGACCAGCATGCCGTCGAAGTGGCCGTGATAGCCGCCGCTGAACTTGATCACCAGGTTCCGGGAGGTGATCCCGCGGGCCAGGCGAAGAGCGGTCATCACCGCTTCGGTGCCGGAGTTCATGACCCGGACCTGTTCGAACTCGGGCAAGGCCTCCAGGATCAGACGGGCCAGCCGGATCTCGCCTTCATGACAGGCGCCGTAGGACAGCCCCCGTTGGGCGGCGTCCCGTACCGCTTCCACGACGCAGGGATGGCTGTGGCCGAGGATTAACGGCCCCCAGGACTGGCAGAAATCGATGTAGGTGTTGCCGTCCACGTCTTCAAACCGGCTGCCCGCGGCGGTGCGGAAATAGACCGGGGTGCCGCCCACCTTGCCGAACGCGCGGACCGGGCTGTTGACGCCCCCCGGAATCAGGCGGGTCGCTTCATGGAACAATTGATGTGAACGGGGCAGCTTGTCATTCATGATGGCGATACTCCTTCACAGTTCGTGTTTCGGATCGGTATCGGGCGCCACGGCCCGGAATTCGTTCCAGGCTTTGCGGACGGCCCGTGCCAGGTGCTCGTGGCGCGGCGAAAGGGCCTGGTATACGGGACCCTGTCCCGCTTCCTCCACCGCCCGGCCCGTCGTGGGACCGATGGCGACGAAGCGGCTGCCGGTCAGGCGGGCGCCGTTGGCGGCCACAAACCGGAGCAGGGCCGAGGGGCTGGCCACTACCACCAGCCAGGGAGCTGGTGCCGTCAGCGGCGGCAGGTCGGGGACATCGTTCCGGTAAACGACCATTTCATGGACGGCGAAATCCATCCGGTCAAGAATGGATTTCAGTTCGCCGGTGCTCTTCGAGCCGCGGACATGCAGTACCGCCTCGCCGGGTTGCAGTATGCCGGCCAGTTCCTGGGCCAGGCCCAGGGAACGGGCGTCGGTGGCAATGAGGTCGGGCTCCCGTCCCAGCTCGGCGCGGATGACTTCCGCCGTGGACGCGCCCACTGCGGCGATGATACGCCCCGGGGCAAGAGCCAGTGATCTGTCGGCCTGGAGGGCGCGCGCGCCGCGCCGGCTGGTGATGAGCACCACCCGGAATTGTGACAGGGGGGCCGGCGGCACGACCCGCCACTCGGTGGCGGGGATATACCGGGTGGCCAGACAAGGATAGACGACCACCGGGATCTCCCAGTCGGCCAGCTCGCGCCGCAGGGCTTCGTTATCTGCGGCCTCGCGGGTCAGGATTACCGTGGGAGAGGCCGGCATAGCTCCTCCTGGTGGTGGACGCTCCGGGGTGCGAAGGCGGTCAGGTCGGCCGGCGACAACTGCCGGCACTGCGTCAGGCTGCCCTGGAACACACAGTGCCCCCAGCCGGCGGCGGCGTCCTCAAGGCCGGTGATGACTTGCCAGTCACCCGCCGGCTGCTGTGTCGCCAGCGAGCCGAAGGCCGTGTGACAACCTCCCTCGAACCGGGCCAGCAGATGACGTTCGATGGACACGGCCTTCCGGGTGGTCTCGTGGTCCAGGGGCTGCACGGCGGCCAGGGTTTGGTGGTCATTGGCGCGGGCCTGCACGGCGATGGCCCCCTGCCCCGGTGCCGGCAGCCAGATCTGCGGATTCAGTTCATAGACCAGCAGTTCCGTTAAATCAGCCTGCAGGCGCTCGATGCCGGCCCGGGCCAGGATGATGGCGCCGTACTCCCCGTCGACGCATTTGCGGACGCGGGTGGGGACGTTCCCCCGCAGGAACGCCGGTTCCGTCCGCGGGGCGTACAGCCGCAGCAGCGCCTGGCGGCGCAGGGAGGTGGCGCCGACGCGACCGCCGTCCCGTACCGGCAGCAGGTTGGCCGGTTCATGCCAGTCGGGGTGGACAAGCAGCAAATCGCTGACGGCGGCCCGCGGCAGATAGGCGGCCACGGTCAGACCGTCGGGCAGGGTGGTGGGCAGGTCCTTCAGGGAGTGGACGGCCAGGTCAATGGCGCCCGCCAGCAACTGGTCCTCAATCTCCTTGGTGAAGAAGCCTTTCTCCTGTTGCCCCTGCAGGGCAATGCTCAGGAAGCGGTCGCCGGCGGTCTCGATCACCTGAATCTCGGCTGGGACCGTCAGCTGCGCCGCCACGGCGCGGGTCTGCCACATGGCCAGGGCGCTGCCGCGCGTACCAATGATGAGCGGTTTATTGGGAACGGTCATTCTGACTCCAGTATTCCTCCAGCGCGTTCTGTAACGCCTGATGGACTTCGTTGGCATAATCGTTGAAACATTTCTTGATGGCGCCCACCACATGGCGGCGGCACTGCTCGTTGGAACAGAGCAGTTGCTCGTCCACCATCAGCGGCAGCCGCTCGTGGATGTACTGCTGGCGCCCCTGATGAATGCGGTCCAGCAGATGGGACATGTCTCGTTCCAGGCAGAAACGGGTAAATCGTTCCTTTTCCTTGCGGATTTCTTCCTGCAGTCGTGCCGTGGCGTCGGGATCGGCCTCTTCTTGGGGCAGGGCCAGCAGGTCGTCGATGGAGCGGTAGACGATCCGGGGATCGCTCCGCAGCGTGGAATCCATCTGACGCGGCACGCCGATGTCCATCACCCACAGGGGAGTCCGGCGAGGCATCCCGTTCAGCATCTCCGCCGTGAGAACCGGTTGCAGGCTCCCGGTGGCCAGCAGCAGGGCGTCCAGGTCGGCCGCGGCGACCGGCAGTTCCGCCAACGGTCGCCAGGAGCCGTGCAGTTCCGGCCGGATGGTGCGATTGAAGGGCACCACCTCCATTTGCGGCTGTTCGGTCAGCAGGTGAGCGGCCTTGCGGCCGATGGAGCCCATGCCCACCACGCCGATACGGTGGCGGCCGGCGCTCGGCGGAAGCTGGCGCAGCAGAAAGGCGACGGCCAGACCATGAATGCCCTGGCGATGATTGGAGCGGAAACCGATGCGGTAGGCCGTCTTGGCCAACCGGCCGGCGGCGCTGCCGAACCGGTTCAGGATGGGGGATGCGGTTTTTTCCTCCTGGGCCCGGTTGAGGGCGTCCTGAAACTGGCCGGCGATCTGGGCCTCGCCCAGGGCCAGCGACTCCAGCCCCGCCACCACCTGGAGGGCGTGGGCCACGGCCGCTGAGCCCACGAAACAGGAGGGCTGCGGCACTAGGGCGGAGCCCGGTACGTTCTCCGTCCAGATCTGGAGCATGCGCGCCTTGAGCAGTTCGGCCAGCCAGGCCGGGTCGTCACTCGTTACGAGCCATTCCACCCGATTGCATGTCTCCAGGGCCATGAAACCGGCCTCGGGATCCACCCGCTGCAAAGCGCGGAAGAGCTCGGCACGATGTGTCGGGGTCAGGACCAGCTGCTCCCGGAACAGGGTGGCGGCCTGGCGAAAATCGCAGCCGACGATAGCCAGGGGGATGTCTTCCTTGAGGGGAGCCTTCATCGGGCACCTTCCGCTGCGGGTGATCTCAGAAAACCGGAACAGGCGGCGGCGGCCCGGTAGCCGCTTTCGGTGGCGTGTTCGATGCCGACGCCGGTGAGATAATTGCCGGCCAGAAACAGGCCGGGCAGCTGCTGTACTTGGTGTTCAATGGCCGCAATCCGTTCGGGGTGCTGCGGCAGCAACTGGGGGATGGCTTCCGGATAGCGCCGGATGCGGATGACCTGCGGCCGCAGGGCGTCGTCGCCGAAGATATGACGATGTTCGCTGGTCACCAGCGCCGTTAGTTCGCTGTCCGACAGCGCCATGGCCGCTGGGTCATGCATCCCGCCGTAAAAGGAGGCGTAGAGGGCAGAGCCGGCCGGCGCCCGCCGGCTGAACAGCTGGGAGGCGAAAATGGTGCCCAGCACCCGCAAGTCATAGTGCTGCGGCATCAGGAAACCGAAGCCCGGCGGGCCTCCGTTGCGACCCGGGCCGGGCGTCCAGTGGACCATGGCCACGGGGGCCATGGGGATGGCGCTGAATTCCGGCTGCAGTTCGGGTAGCGCTTCGCTGAGGATCCGCGCCGCCGCGGCCGGCGGCACGGCCAGCACGATGCTGCGGCCGGCGAAGGTGTCGGCGACTGTCCTCACGTGAAAACCGCCGGCCGTGGGAATGATCGTTTCCACCGGCGTGCCGGTCCGGACGGCGTCGCCCAGTTCGGCGCCGAGATGAGCGGTAATCCGGCCCAGGCCGCCGCGAAAGCTGAACAGCCCCCGGCGGGGCGTGATGCCCTCCGCCGCCAGACGCCGGCGCTTGGCGCGCATGTACTTGACGGCGCCCAGGATCATGGAGCCCCCATTCTTTTCGAACTCCCAGAACTTGTGGAAGGCGGCGCGGGCGCCCAGCATCCGGACGTCGCCAGCGTACACGCCCGACACGAAGGGCGACATGATATAGGTGGCCGCCTCGCGGCCGAAGCGCCGGCAGAAGAATTCCCAGGCCGTGTCGTTTTCCCGGGCGCCGTTGGGAATGAAGGGTTCCAGACCGAGTCGCAGTTTGGCGCCCAGGCTCAGCAGCGGGGTGCGCAGAAACATGCCCGGGCCCATGGGCAGCGGGTGCAGCCGTCCGTCCCGATAAATGTAGCGGAAACGGGACGCCGCCTGGGCCGGTTCGGCTTCCACTTCCAGCTGCAGCGCGGACGTCAGCTTCCAGACGTTCTCCGAGGACCCCATGAAGCTGTGAGGTCCGACTTCCAGCCGGAAATCATCCATCTCCTCGGTGCGGATGTTGCCACCCACCTGGGGCGCCGCTTCCAGCAGCCGGACCGAGTACCCCTCCTGACGGAGGTTGTAGGCGGTGGTCAGGCCGGAAATGCCGCCGCCGATGACAATCACATCATGCATGCTCTGCCTCCAGTTTGCGGGCGGCCGTGGCCGCCAGGTCGGCCAGGGCCGCCAGGTAGCGGGGCGAGTCACCCAGGGCCGGGACGCGCTCCAGCCGGGAGATGCCGGCCGCTGCACACTGCTGCCGGAAGACATGGTCCAAATCGTAGAGCGTCTCCAGATTTTCGGCCACGAAGCTGACCGGCACGACGACCAGCTGTCGCACGTTCTCTCCGGCCAGGCGGGCCAGTTCCTCTTCCAGGGACGGTCCCTGCCAGCGGACGGGGCCGACGCGGCTGGAGTAAGCCAGCGACCAGGCGCCATCCAGGGACAGTCGTTCCGTCACCGCCCGCACCGTGGCCTCCGTCTGGGCGACATAGGGGTCACCGGCAACCACGGCCTTGCGGGGGATGCTGTGGGCCACGAACAGGGTATGCCGCTTCCCGCCGTTTTCCAGCCGGGCCAGGCTTTGGGCTGCGAGTTCAGCCAGAGCGGCGATATAGCCCGGATGATCGTGATGATCCTCGACGAACACGTGAGGCCGGTTGCCGGCGTGGCGTCGGAATTCGCGGATGGCCGACAGGGTGGTGGCTCGGGAATACTGGGGATAGAGAGGGATGACCACCACTTTGCGCGGGCGCTCGCCGTTGAGATCGGCCAGCGCCTGGGGGATGAACGGCTCGATGTAACGCATGGCGTATGTCACCGGACAGTCGAGCAGACGGGCCAGTCCGGTGGCCTGCTTGCGGGTCTCCGTGTCCAGCGGCGACGCGCCGCCGATCAGCCCGTAGCGTTCGGCTACCCGGGGCGCCCGCCGGGCGGCGATAATTTTGGCCAGCCGGTCCTGATAAAAGTGCCCGCCGGGCATGGCGATCATGTCCCGGTCGGAAAAAATGCGGCGCAGGTAGGCTTCGATTTCGCCCGGCCGGCGGGGGCCGCCCATGTTGAGTAGCAGGACGGCGGTTTCCGTGGCGATGGATGTCTGTGGCATCGGTAACGAAACTCCTTATACTGTTCGGGAATAACGGCGCTCCCGCTCCTCGCCGGCCAGGTACTGGTCGAACACCATGCAGATGTTGCGGATGAAGAACCGGCCCAGGGGGGTGACCGAGAGGGCCGATTTACCGGTCTGCAGCAGGCCGTCGTCGGCCAGCGGCCGCAGCTTTTCCAGTTCGGTGGCGAAATGGACTTTGAAATCCAGCTGATGGGCCTGCGACACCCGGGCCAGGTCCAGGTGAAAATTGCAGAACAGGTCGAGGATGATCTCCCGGCGCAGGAGGTCCTCGTCGCTCAGCCACAAGCCCTTGACCCAGGTGCCGCCGGCGGCGCGTTCCCGGTAAGCGGCGATATCCTTGATGTTCTGACAGTAGGTGCGACCCACCGAGCTGATGGCCGACGCGCCCAGGCCCATCAGATCCAAACCGCGGCGGGTGGTGTAGCCCATGAAATTGCGGGTCAGGGAGCGGCGGTCCAGGGCCCGGATCAGTTCGTCCTCGGGCAAGGCGAAATGGTCCATGCCTACATGCCGGTAACCGGCGGCCAACAGCATCTCGAAGGCCAGTCCGAACAGGTTCATCCGCTCAGCGGGGTTGGGCAGATGGTATTGCTCCAGGGTCTGCTGGTGCGGGCTGACCCAGGGGACGTGGGCGTAGCCGAAGAGGGCGATGCGCGGCGGACGGAATTCCATGATCCGCCGGATGGTGCGGCCGAAGGTCTCTTCCGTCTGGCCGGGGAGTCCGTAGATCAGGTCCATGTTGACGGCCGTACGCCCGCGACGGCGCAAATGGGCGACCAGTTCGTCCAGTTTTTCCGGGGCGAGACGACGGCCCACTTTGCGTTGGACGTCGGGCTCCAGGTCCTGGACCCCGAAGCTGAAGCGGTTGAACCCAACGTCGACGAGCATGTCCAGGTAGTCGGTGTCCAGACGCCGCGGATCCATTTCCAGGGAGCGTTCGGCACCGTGGGCGAAAGTGAAGCGCCGCTCCATGCCTGCCACCAGGCGGCGCATCTGCGCCGGGTTCAGGAACACCGGTGTACCGCCGCCCAGGGCCAGCTGCTCCACGGCGGGGAGGTTGCCCGTGAGTTCGACCAAGCGGTCCATTTCGGTGAACAGGGCGGCGAGATAATCATCGACGGCGGCGGCATCGTGCCCGATCTCGGTGAAGCAGCCACAATACAAGCAGCGGCTCTGACAGAACGGGATATGGATGTAGAGGGAAAGCCCGGCGGCGCTGATGCTCGACTGCCGCCAGGCGGCGGCGATCCGTTCAATGTCGAAATCGGCGGTGAACTGCGGTGCCGTGGGATAGCTGGTGTAGCGCGGCGCGCTGGTGGAATAGCGGGCCAGCATGTCCGACGGGATTTGGCGCGGGCTGAGGGCAATATCCACCAGGGGTTCAGCCATGGATGTGCTCCTTGTTCCAGGCGAACGCCGCCTCGATGAATGCGGCGATGCCGGCCAGGGGAGTGTCGGGGTGGAGGCCATGGCCCAGGTTCAGGATATGACCGCGCCCACCGGTTTGATTCAGTATGGAAAAAACCCGATCCCGGATGAGGGCCGGAGGAGCCATGAGTATTCCGGGATCGAGATTGCCTTGCACGATCGTGTCGTCACCCAGCCGTCGCCGGACATCAGCCAGGTCCAGTCGCCAGTCGATGCCCAGCACGTCGGCACCGGTCTCATGGGCCGCTTCCAGCAGTCCGGCGATGCCGTTGACGTAGTAGATCACGGGGGTGCCCGTGGCGCGAATCCGTTGCACGATGGCCCGCACATGGGGCAGCACGTGATCGCGGAAGTCGGGCGGGGACAGCTCGCCGGCCCAGGTGTCGAACAGCTGAACGGCGGTGGCGCCGGCCCGCACCTGCATCAGCAGGTAATCGGTCACGGCCTCCGCCAGGCGCTCCTGCAGGGTGATAAACGCGGCGGTCTCCCTGTGCATGAACGCCTTGATGCGATGAAAATGCTTGCTGCCGCCCCCCTCCACCATGTAGCTGGCCAGGGTGTAGGGTGCGCCGGAGAAGCCGAGAATGGCCAGGTCCGGTCCGGCCTGGCGGCGCACCTCGCGGATGATGGCGGCCACGTAGCCCAGTTTGTCTTCGGGCTGGGCCGCGGCCAGGCGTGTCACGTCGGCGGCGCGATGGATGGCCGGCGTCACGGTGAGACGGGGTGTGAATTCCACGTTCAGCCCCATGGCCGCCGGGATGGTCAGGATATCGCTAAAGATCACGGCGGCGTCCATGCCGAACCGGCGGATGGGCTGGAGGGTCACTTCGGCGCTTAGTTCGGGCGAACGGCACATGTCCCAGAAGGAGTATTTTTCCCGTAGAACGCGGTATTCGGGCAGGGTGCGGCCGGCCTGGCGCATGATCCAGACGGGTGGTCGATCCACGTCGTCGCCGCGACAGGCTCTTTGAAAACGTTCGATGGGGGTCATGTGCGCCTCCGCTCCCGTTGGTTGTCGGCGGAACGGTATCATGTTCGGCCGGGCGAGTTGTCATGGAAATATCATGGGTTATGCCAGACAACGGCAGGGATCTGCCGCGGGCGCGTCCGACCCGTCATCATGCGCGGCGGGTGTCCGGTAAGAGGGTCAGGTCTATTCGTCGGGCCAGTCCACCGGGCGGCGGGATTCCTTGCGGCCACCGCGGTGGTGCTTTTCGCCGAGGCGACGCTCCCGGGCGGCGGGCGACGGCCGGGTGCGGCGGCGGACTTTCGGCTTGCGGGCGGCGCGGAGGGCCATCGCCTTCAGGCGGTCCAGGGCGTCCTGGCGGTTGCGGTCCTGGGAGCGGAACCGCCGTGCGTCGATGATGAGTTCGCCGGCGGCGTTGATGCGATTGGCGGCGATTTTCCGCAACCGCTCGCGGATCTCCGCCGGCAGGGAAGTGTTCTGCGCCAGCTGAAATCGCAGCTGCACCGCCGTGGCCGCCTTGTTGACGTGCTGACCGCCCGGGCCGGAGGCGCGGACGAAGTCCCACTGCAGGTCGGTGTCGGGAATGACCAGGTCGGGTGTGATTTCGAGGCTCATGCCCTCATTATAGATGAACGGGACGTTTTCCGCAAACAGCGGACGGACCGTTCCGTGCGATCCGGGGCCGCGACGGCGGCGGATTACTGTTTCACCAGTTCCACCCGCCGGTTCAGGGCGCGGCCGTCTTCCGTCTGGTTGGTGGCCACCGGGGCCAGCGGGCCGACGCCGCGGGCCGAAAGCCGCCCGGCGGGGATGCCGTGGTGGACGATCAGGGCATCGACCACGGCTTGGGCCCGGCGGCGGGACAGGTCCAGATTATGCTGCAGCTGTCCCGTGCCGTCCGTGTGCCCCACCACGTAAAGCTTGAGGGCGCTTTGCTGCTGTAGCAACCGGGCGATCTCCTGCAGGGTGGGCTCGGATTCCGCCTTCAGGTCGGCCTTGTCCGTGTCGAAGTAGATACCGTACAGGGCCACGCGGCCGCTGCTGTTCAGGTTGTCGGCCATGGCCGCCGCGTTGATCTGGATGTCCTGTGCCATGCCGGTCTTTTCGATGATGGTGAGGGTGTACCATTCTCCGTGACCGGGGGCATGCACTCCGATCCAGATCTCTTTGCCGCCGCGTTTTAATATCCACGTACCGTCACTGCCTTCCAGATAAACCCGTGTGCCGCCCGCGGTTCGGACGGCATTGTCATAGTTGCGCAACACTTGCAGACCGCTGGGTGGCTGATTGCCTTCCTCAATGCTGTAAGAAAGATACGTCTTTTGCCCTTCCACGGCGATCACGTCGCCGCCCGTTGTGTAGAATTCATGCGAATCGAATTCCTTGACGTCACATTCGGAGATGAAAAAACCGGGCATCCGGTTGAAAAGAGGATGATCCCGGCAGTCCCCGGCGTCCTCCTCGGCCAGGAGGATGGGTGCCATCAGGATCAGGAGAGCCAATAGGGCGATCGGACACAATCCCTTTTGTTGCGAACGCATGATCATACCTCCGCAAATAAAATAATAATCAGGGAAAATACATTGCTAAAACGGGGGGGCAAGCCTCCGGTGCGGCACTGCCGTATCGGCCACGCACATGAGATGATTGTAGTACAGATTTCCTGTCGGGGGATCCATCTTTTTTCAAGGAAATGTGCCGGCCAGCCGATTTCGATGGTGTTTGTTGTCCGTTGGTCCATACGGCCGGTCCGCCGGGTGGGGCATCCATGGCCTGTTTCGGCGCCGGGTGATGGTGAAGAAATGCGGGTCACCGAGGTCGGACAGGGCGACATTCCCCCGGACCCGGCGCAGTGGATTCCTCGCTGCCGGTGGCGGGCACCGGCGGCAGGGTCGCCGGACGAAAAATGAACCGGTCACTCACCAGGAAGTTGAACAGGGAGCAGGCGGCGATGGCCAGCAGGTTGGCCATCAGGTAATGCAATCCCATCTGATCTACCAGCAGGAACATGAAGACGAGGTTGCCCAGCAGGGAGGTCAGGCCGGTGGTGACATTGAAGGCCACGAGGCGGTGCAATACCGCCCCGGGATGATGGCGGGTCCGGTCGGACCAGGTCCAGCGCTCATGCCAGCAGAAATTGTGCAGAATGGCTGCTTCCACGGCCAGCAGGGTGGCCGGCAGATAATGCATCCCCAGAATCCCCACCAACCCATAAAGCACCGCCAGTTGGACCAGCACACCGGCGCCGCCTACCACGTTGAATTTCCCCCAGCGCCAAATGAGATGGAACCAGGGCGAGTGCCGGTACGATCCATTCACGGGCGGGTCTCCTCGCGATACAGCTGGCGTGTGTGCCGGATGGCGGTGATGATGAGGATCAGGCCCATGCCGATGATGCCGATGGCGCCGGCGATGTCGAAGAGCAGCAATGGCGGACCGAATACCCGGACGTACGGTTTGAAGAAGATCACCGTGTTGCCGATGATGAGGAGTAACCGCAGTTCGGTGGGCCCGAACTTGAAGAAGGAGAGGTGAAAAATCCCGATGGTGTAAGTGGCCAGGTAGACCTCGATGTTGATCATCAGGTACGCGATGAGGGCGCCCAGGGCGATAAGGGGTGTCATATAGCCCGACAGAGCCATGCCACCCAGCAGAAAAAAGGTGCTGAAGGCATCCACCACGTGATCCACGTAAAATCCGTAACGCGGCCGGGTTTTGTTCCGGACCCGGGCCAGGGTGCCGTCGAGACTGTCACCAAGCCAGTTGATGACCAGCATGGCACTGACCATGAACAGCGCCCAGGGGTAGTGTGCGGACAGCCAGTAGGCCAGTCCCGCGCCCAGCATGGCGGCAAAACCGAGGAGGGTGAGATGATCGGAGTGGATGACGGCCGGCAGCCGCTCCGCCATCCAGACGAGGGCTTTTTTCTCCACCCCCGCCAGGATGCTCTGGTGCTGGCGCTTGGCCTGTCGGAACGAAGTGGGGGAGGCTGACATTGGCATCACCTTTCCCGTGAATGTAGCTGGTAAATGAGGCAACGGTTACGGTTTACCCGTCGGGGGATGTGACTGTTGCCGTGATTTCGGCGGGCGGGAACATCCTGTGGACGCCACTGCGCAGGTGCCCACCGGCCCTCTACCTGGAAAGATCATAGCTTAATATTGTTTATATGTCAACAATATATTGGGAGTCTGAACCGAAACCCGGCGCGGCTGGAATGGCCTGACGAGCCATCAGGAGGAGTTGTCCTCCGGGAACACAATCGTTGGGGAACGACAGCCGACCTGTTTTCGGGAAAGGAGAAACCGGCGGAGGAAGACGAGAACCCCCCGCCGGGAAAGTGGCGGGGGGCGATGAATCTAACGATCGGTGGTATCGGTTTTCTTGACGGGCTGGTTCGTCGGGCGATCGGCCCGAATGCGCTGGGCCCGGACGGTCACGCTGACGGGGATCCGCTCCTGCTGCTGATCGTCCGTGATGATGACGATATTGCCGCGCCAGTACTGCCGGTCGAACGATTCGCGGAAGCCAATCTTGACCTGGTATTCCCGGCCTTCCTGGATGGTGATGATCTCGTGGGTGAGGTCTTCCAGCCCGGCCTGGACATCCAGCACATGGAACGTGTAATCGGCGGCCGTGGCCTTCACGACGAGCATCCGTTCATGGACCGGCTGCCCTTCCTGGGACACGAAATGGAGCCGGTTCGGAAACACGCTGATGTTGCCCAGCACTTCGCCGTACACGGATACCTGGATGCGGTTGACCAGCGGATGATCGGTAGTGATCAAGACGGTCTCGCGGAAACGGCCCATGGCTGACCCCGGCTTGACGGTGATCTTCACGCGCTGATCCGGCTGGTTCTCGAATCCGTCGGGATTGTGTTCCACCTCGATATTGCCACCAGTGCTGTTGGTATCGAGGATCTTGACCTGATCCTTCTCCGATCCGATGACGTTCAGATAACGGCTGAAGGTTTGGCCGCTACCCATCTGGCCGAAATTCACGGCCGTGGGCTCCAGGGCGAACTGCACGGTTACTTCCGCCGAGACGGTCAGCCTGACCGTGGATTGCAGTGGATCGTTGGAATAGACCATCACCGTTTTCGAAACCCGGTTCATGTAACTGCCGGTGTTGAGGGTGACTTCGATCTGGCCTTCCCCGCCCGGGGGAATATTCTTGGCCGAGGCCAAGACGGCGGCGCAGCCTCAGCCGGATTTCACTTTCTCGATGATCAGTTCTCCGTTCCCCACGTTCTTGAAGGAGAACGAATGCTTGAGGCTGATCCGCTGGTTGGCGAGGCCGAAGTCGTGCTCGAGATTGGCGAACTCGATCTTCGGGGCGGTACCTTCGATGGGTTGGTAGAACGGCGCCGGCTGATCCTGGGGCGGAGGAGCCGGTGTCGCCTGGCCGATACCCACGCAACCCGCCAGGAGAAAACCCAGCAGCAGCGTCAGGCGGGCCGGTTGAGATATCCACTTTGACATTGGTATGTACTCTCCTGCAGAGTGATTGAAACAACCCTGAATCTATACCATACTGGATGCAGGCGGACAATCATTTTTCCAAATTAATCGGAGAGGGCAACACTTTTTTGTCAGGCGCGGATGGTGCGGGTGGTCAGGGTGCCCGCCAGTATCTCGCGCTGGGGCCGGGTTGGCACAATCTCTGCCGGATTCGGCAGCCGAACCTGGCCCGTGTCGATGGCCGAACGGAGATCACCGAATTCCTGCCGCAGGGTTCGGTCCAGGTCCTCGGTGCTCAGGCCGGGTGTCCGCACGGGCGTATAGCGCGGCAGCAGATCGTGGACGTCTCCCAGATTGACCGCCACGTTGAGTTGATGGCCGAACTGGGTGATGGCGGCCAGGGATGTACCGTCCATGAGGCCCCTCAGGAATCGGCTGCTGTCGCCGACGACGCCCAGTTCCTCCATCACCCGGCGGTCAAACGGGATGTTGGCCCGGGCGGGCTGCTCGTGCCGCCGCACCAGTTGTTCCACCACGTGATACAGGGTGTCACTGGTGAGAACCCGGAGGAAAGAGCCGCTCTGGGTGCTGGCGGGGATGCTCTCCTCGATGGCTTGCTGCAACAAGGTTTTGTCGCCGCTGGTCTCCTTCAGGTGGGTCAGCAGCTTGACAAAATCCCCGCTGCGCAGATAGGCCAAGAAAACGCCGGCCGGGTGCAGCATGTCCAGCGTCTCCTGCAGAATGGGGCGGCGCAGCAGGTTGCCGGCGGATTGGGTCAGCTCGGCCAGCCCCTCCGTGAAGGCCGGCGCCGACAGGGTCCGGGTAAAGCGCTGCAGGCCCGCGCTGAACGCTTCGGCTCCGCTGTCCTCCGCCGACCCGGGTCCTTGGCGAAGTGCCTGCACCGCCTGCTGCAGGTGGGTAAAGGGTTCCGTCAACCGCGGCAGCGCCGGGTGCGAGTCCAGACGGGTGATCTCCCGGTCCAGCTGGTGCAAGCCTTCGACCAGCTTCGGGCCGGTCAGCAGGGTCTGGATCTCCATCCCCTGGCGGACAAGCTGCCGCACTTCCACGGCCTGGGGCCGGTGATCGTCCTGCAGCGCGGCATGCAGGCCTTCCAGCCGGCGCTGCCACTGGCCGTTGCCGAGCTGGTGGTGAAGACCCTCCAGGTGCCCGGCCAGTTCCTGCAAGACCGGTGCCCCGACCGGATCGGACGTCTGGCGGACAACCTGCAGCAGGTGCTGCACGCTATTCGGCAGGCTGTTCTCTTGCCATGATTGGATGAATTTGGTCCCTTGTCGACTCAGACCGGACAGCTTGTCCAGGACATCGTCTACCGGTTCGGTCAGGGTGGGGATCTTTTCCGCGCCCGCCACACCGCCGCGCAGTCCGGTGAGGACCGCCGCTAGGTCGAGGGCCAGTTCCCGGCCGGTGTGATGCAGCTCGGGCACCATGCCGGTGAGCCGCGGCAGCACGGTGGATAGAGTCTCCCAGCCCTGTTCTAGCAGTTTCACCGTCGGCGCCGGTGGGGGTGGGAAAAGGGA